>CAJGCZ010000037.1 GCA_904501975.1 uncultured Akkermansia sp. | reverse complement strand
TCGGGCTTACGCCCTCGCCCTTATCTGTCGGCCTTCCGCGTCTTCGGCTGCGCCTCAGGCGCTACAGGGCTCCCTATCATTTTCATGCGTTACCGGGGGTTCTCATCTTCGGCTACGCCTCGATGAACCACCCCCGGCTATTTGTCTGTCGTCCTCCGGACTCTCCAATTCGGCTCGCTGCGCTCGCGGTATTGGGGAGGGATGAGAACGGCTTACGCCGTGGTGAAGAATGCCCGTTGGGCATGGTGAAGAATCTGCCTGCGGCAGATGGTGAAGAACAGCTTGCGCTGTAGTGAAGAACGTACCTGCGGTGCGTAGTACGGAGGGCCGACAAACTACCATTTATCAACTAAAAACTTTAACAGAGCGTTGTTATAAGGCGGAATGGAAGGTGCGATATACAAAGCACGAAGTAGGAATTCTGATTTCGGACTTTAGATTAGGGATTTGGCAGTTAGGCGGCTGGCTGCGTCGGGGGAGGAAGACCTTAGCACAACATACCTCTAATCTTTGCTCTCCCGTCGTAGCCGAATTTCAGCGTTCGACATGCAAATGAATATTGGCGTTTTTTTGGATGTTGCATTTGCGGCGCACTTCTGCAAAAGAAAAATCCTGCCGCAGCATGGCCTCCAGCCAGGTATCCGTGGGGGGTAATTGGGGCGTTTTATTAAAAGCTTGCGGGGCGGTAATGCGTGTAAAAATGAGGTTGTGCGTGTTGTGCAGCGGGGCAGTTTTAATGCCGTAGCCCTCCGGCTTGTTGGCGGACCAGTATTTGATGTGGTTTTTCCCGCCCTGTTGCACAGTACCAAGGTACACCACGAGGTGCCCGCGTTCTTTGCGGCCGATGTTGGGAGTCCAAAAGATTTTCAGGAAATCTCCGGGGCGAGCTTGTTTTACATCGGTAAAATTGATGCCGGCTCCCACATCCGCCACCAGTTTGGCGAATCCGGGGCCATTGGCGTTGGCCCTACCCCATATACCGTGTCCATCCGCTTGGTCAATACTGATGGCAAAAGCTTTCCATGCCTGTGGCGAAAGGCGTTTCCCGCTATGCTGCTCCCACATTTGCAGGGCTTGCAGCAGCACCAGATAGCAGGCGCCGGAGCAGAACGAAGGCTGCGCCCGGTGCGGTTGAATTGTTAGCTTTTGCTTTTTCTCATTCCATTGGATGACATTGCCAACCAAAGCATTAACCGTTTCCGGAGTGCCGGAATAACCGCCGCCTCGAGGCATCTTTTGAATACATTGCAGCACATAGTTGGCAAACGCGGCACTTTCTGCCGTTTGTCGAGTTGTTTTATCGGCAGGAGAATCTGCCGGGGCAAGCATAGCACCGCCCGTTAAGACCGCGGCGCAGGTGAGAAATAACTTCATCATGATTCATCCGAGTGCGGTTTGCGGTGTTCAGCCCAAGCGAAAAGGATGCACAACTCATATAGGGCATACATGGGTAAGGCCATCAGAATCATTGTGGCGGGGTCCGGAGCCGGGGCCAGCACGAGCGCTGCCGCAAAACAGGCAATCAGTGCATAGCCGCGAGTGTGTTTCATGCGCTGATACCGCAGAATACGTGTCTTGATAAGCGGAACAACAATGACGGGAAGCTCAAAAATAACCCCGAAGACAAAGAGCAACTTGACGGAGAAATTGAGATAATACCCAATACGCCAATCGTTTTCAATGCCCATGCCCTCTGAGTATTCATAGAAGAAGCTCAGCACGCGAGGCAACACGCCCCAATACGCAAAGGCGCAGCCTGCTATAAACAGCAAAAAGCCCCATACCACACACTTATAGAGCAAGCGCCGCTCGTGTTCGCGCAAGCCGGGTATGATAAAATGCAGCACAAGCAGCACCAATACCGGAAAGGACACAATGAGCCCGGCATAGAAGGAGAGTTGCAGTGAGAGCATGAAAGCCTCTCCCGGTCGAAATGCCCCCATCAGTTTCATGGTGTCGCGCGAGGATACGGCGCGCAGCTCTGCGCCACTTTGCCATAATTGCAGCGCCAAGTCGCGTTGTGCTGCCGGGGTGGCGGCCTCTAACCACGTGGCCTGATTCTTTTGGGGTAAAAGACGGGCAGCTCGCAGCAGGGGAATGATGCCGGAAAGCTCTACTACACGCGGAGATAAGTGCGCTTCTAAAGATTGAGCCGCCTGCTGTGGCGTAGCCGCTTTAAGGTCCGCCCATTGTTTGGCCTGCAACCATTCTTGCGGGTCAATATGGGCCGGTAATCGCTCGCCTTCATGCCTCAGCCACACTTGTTCTGCCGGGTGGCGCAACAACTGCATGATATGAGGCGCTAGGAAAAAGCACAAGGCCATAGCCACGGCCAGGGTAAGCAACATGCGAATGATGGTGTGGCGCAGCTCCTCCAAGTGCTCCAGAAAAGTCATCTCCTTTTCATCTTGCCGTGGGGAGCGTTGCAAATGCTCGCGCGCGCGAAAAATTTGTTTGAGAAAAAACATGAGCGCACGCTTATTGGTAAATATCAATGCCTAGTTTGGCAAGGTCGGCCAGAGATACCGCGCAGGGATCCGGTGCCACCCAGTGGCCGGGCTCAATTTCCAGCGGGGTTAAATCCATACCCAGCGAGGCTTCTAAATATGGGTGGTTAATGCGTCTACCAAAGGCACTGCCGGGGGGCGGATTGATGGGCGACGGCACATCGCCCGGCAACACGGGGGTATGCTCACGACGGGTGGGGTCAGCTTTCGGAATAGCAGAGAGCAGCGCCTTGGAGTACGCATGGTGCGGGTGGTGGTACATGGCATCCGCGCCCCCCATCTCTACAATTTTGCCCATATACATGACGGCAACGCGGTCAGCCATGTGGCGTACCACCGACAAATCATGAGATATGAAGAGGTAGGAGAGATTGAGCTCTTGCTGCAAATCCAACAACAGATTAAGCACCTGCGATTGCACGGATACATCCAGAGCGCTCACGGGTTCATCCAAAATCAGGAGCTTGGGCTTTTGCGCCAACGCGCGGGCAATGCCGATTCTTTGCTTTTGCCCGCCGGAGAACTCGTGCGGGAATTTATCGCCCGCCGTTTTAGGCAGACCCACCATATCCAGCAGCGTATCCACGCGCTTTTGTTGCTCTGCACGGCTGCCCGTGCCGTGTATTTGAAGGGGCTCTGCAATAATATGGCGCACATCCATGCGCGGGTCCAACGCCCCGGCGGGGTCTTGAAACACCATCTGCACCTTGCGGCGGATGCGTTGCAGTGCCCATTGAGAGCGGTGTGTAATATCCTTACCCAGCACACAAATCTTGCCTGCGGTAGGTTCCAGCAATCGCACAATGCAGCGCGCGATGGTGCTCTTGCCGCAGCCGCTTTCGCCAACCATGCCCAGCGTTTCGCCGGATTTGATGCTGAATGACACGTTATCAACAGCTTTTACGATGCCGTTTTGGCGCGAAAAAACACCGCCACGCACAGGAAAGTGCATGCTCAGTCCTTTTACCTCTAAAACCTGCTCCGTCATTCGTTTCTCGTAAGCTCCTTTACTCTATCACGAAGCACCCGTTCTCTGCAAGCTCAAAATGCCCGGACGCTGTAAACAAGAAACGCCGACTCGTACGGTGGCGAGACGGCGTTTCCGGTAAAGCGTAAGCACGAGCGCTTAATAATCGCGCTTCAACAGGTAATCATTGATGGCCAGTAGGGCTGCGCGGCGCTTGTCGGAGAAGACATCCAGCGCGGCGCGGGCTGCTGCTGTAAGCTCGCGGGCTTCGGCACGGGCGCGGTCCATACCCACCAAGGCAGGGTAAGTGGCCTTTTGCACTTTTTGGTCCTTGCCGATACTCTTGCCCAACACCTCGGGGGTGGAGGTCACATCCAGAATATCGTCAATGATTTGGAAGGCAAGGCCTAAGTCGCGCCCATAGGCGGTGAGTGCATCCAGCTGCTCCTGGGTTGCACCGGCAGCCATGGCACCCAAGCGTACGGAAGCAATGATGAGAGCCGCTGTCTTGCCGTTGTGGATGGCGCGCAGCTCGTCAACAGAGAGCTCACGGCCTTCGCCCTCCAGGTCAAGCACCTGCCCGCCTACCAGAGTAAGACTACCGGTGCGGTAGGCCATCTCGGCAACATAATCGCGCACATCGTAGCGCTCATTAGCAGGCACACGGGCCAGCATGGCAAATGCCTCTGTCAGCAGGGCATCGCCGGCCAAAATGGCAACACCCTCGCCAAATACCTTGTGGTTAGTGGGGCGGCCGCGGCGCAGGTCATCATTATCCATGCTCGGCAGGTCATCGTGAATCAGCGTGTAGGTGTGCAGGGCCTCCAATGCGCAAGCGGCATTCAGGGCGGGCGTTACATCGCCGCAGCAAGCGCGGGCCGCCTCCAAGCAAAGCAGGGGGCGAATACGCTTGCCACCGGCAAAGATGCTGTAGCGCATGGCCTTGTGCAGCGTGGTGGGGGCGGTGTCCTCAGTGGGTAAAAGCTCGTTGAGACGATTTTCTACCAGCTGGGCTGTTTCTTTGATGAGAGCCTTGATGTCCATGGAGATAAGAAACTGTTGAGATTAGGCGCGGCTGACCAGCAGCTCGGCAATCTGCACGGCATTGAGGGCGGCACCCTTGCGCACTTGGTCGCCTACTACCCACAGATTGAGGGCGTTGTCCACGGCAATATCCTTGCGAATGCGGCCAACGTAGCAGGTATCGCCATTGGTGGAGTCGAGCGGGGTGGGCCATACGTTGTTGGCAATGTCGTCCATCAGCGCAACACCGGGCTTGCCGTCGTAGCAGGCGCGGGCGGCCTCGACGTCTACCGGCTGCTCAAACTGAGCAACGCAGGAAATGGAGTGGCTGCGGTAAACGGGAACGCGTACGCAGGTGCAGGTTACATTCAGCTCCGGCAGGTTCATAATCTTGCGGCCTTCGTTGAGCATCTTGAGCTCTTCTTTGGTGTAGCCGTTGGCATCAAACTTATCAATCTGCGGCAGCACGTTGAAAGCAATTTGGCGCGGATAGGTGGAAATCTCGATGGGGTGGCCATTGCAAATGGCGCGCACTTGGTTCTCAAGCTCTGTAATACCATGCTGGCCACTGCCGCTCACGGCCTGGTAGCTGCTGGCAATGATGGTCTTAAGACCGAACTTGAGGTGCAGGGGGTACAGAGCCATCAGGGTGATGATGGTGGTGCAGTTCGGGTTGGCAATGATGTTGCGCGGGTGATTGAAAGCGGCATCCGGGTTAATCTCAGGCACTACCAAGGGCACATCGGCATCCTGACGGAAAGCGGAGGAGTTGTCCACTACCACGCAACCTGCCTCACCGGCAATGGGGGCAAACTTGCGGGAGATATCGCCACCTGCGGCGAACAGGGCCAAATCCACATCACCAAAGGAATTTTCCGTCAACTCTTCCACGGTGAGCATTTCACCACGGAAGGCAACCTGTTTACCGGCAGAACGTTTGGATGCCAGAAGTTTCAGGGAAGAGAGCGGGAAGTTGCGGCTCTCAAGGCAGGAAAGAAGCTCGACGCCTACCGCTCCGGTGGCGCCCACAATAGCTACTCGGGGATTCTTGTTCATTGTCTGATTTCTGTATCAATTGTTCTGTCGGCATCAACCCACGCGGCTGACGCGCGGGCGATATTATACGCATTTCTGCATGAATAGCAAGCGCGAATTGTTGTTTTTAGCTTCTTGCACCAATCTTTCGCATTGCCTCAAAAATCCAGTCACCGAACTGACACTTCTCATGAGTTTGGCTGACACGTGAAAAGCTGGATGCCTCATAAATCAGGCACTAACATATACACATGTCACTCAAAATGAGTAAGCAAGCAATAATTGAGTTACTGAATTCCAACGCGTTAAAGTATCGAAAAGCTCACTCGCGCAAAGCCAAAGGTGAACTGCTTAAGCAACTAATGGAACTCACTGGTTACAAGTCATCTAAAAGTATTATACGTTACTATTCTCGCATACGAAAACGTAAGCGAGTTGAGAAAAGGGGGCGACTGCCGAAATTACAACTCAACGATATCGAGCTCATAAAGACCATTTGGTTGAAATCTGACCAACCTTGCGGTAAAAGGCTTCACTCCATGTTGCCAACGTGGCTAAAAGCCTTCTCAAAACGACAAGAAATAGATGAAGAGTCTCAAAGTCGCGTTCTAAGTGTCTCGCCAGCCACTCTGGATCGAGTCTTGCGAGGATTTAAAGTAGATGATATTCATAAGGCCAATAAACAAACTATCAGCGCATTAAAGCAATCCATACCAATTATAGACACAACTCGCAAGATTGATATTCCCGGCCATCTGTATGCCGATACGGTAGCTCATTGTGGGGATAGCACACGTGGCAGCTTCGTATGGACGTTAACAGTAACGGATGATTTGACCTTATGGACACAGAACCGAGCAATCTGGAACAAAGGCCAAGAGGCTACCTGTGCGGCCTTTCTGTACCTGCTACGAGAGATGCCTTTTATGGTTCGCAGCATTAACACGGACAACGGCTCAGAGTTTATCAACTATCATTTACAAAGGATGCTCAAAGAGCGGTACAAGAGGTGTAAACTGACTCGTTCTCGACCTTACAAAAAGAATGATAACGCTCGTGCAGAAGAACGCAATCGTCACAAAGTGAGAGAATTGATAGGCTACGAGAGAATAGACAATGAACAATGCGTATTCTTGCTCAACCAGGTATATCGCTATCATAATCTTCTCACCAATTTTTTCATAGCCAGCACAAGGTTAGTATCAAAGCAACGAAACCCAGTCACAGGCAAAACGAAAAAGAAATACGACAAAGCACGCACTCCGTACGAAAGAGTCATGGAACAAATGAAAGACGGGCCAAGGAAAAGAAACCTTGTGTCTCTGAAAGAATCTCTCGACCCCATCGAATTACAGGAAAATATCCAAAAATCCCTAAAAAAGCTCTTCAGTCTCATGAAACCCGAGAGCATTTTATGAGTTTCCCACCCCCTTCCGGCGAATTTTTCTGCACCAAAATGCCGACTCGCTACGCTCGCTGTCATTTTGGTGCAGAAAAATGGTGGATTTGCCTTGTTTTTGGGTCAATTATTGGCTAAAGTTTCGGTGACCGCAATTTTGAGGCATCCACTTTTCGGTGACTGTTTTTTTTGAGGCAATACGTCTTTTACGGGATTCTCTCGTTGCCGTCCCCGAGTTTCGGATGGTTAATCGGGCGGTTTGACATGAGTTGAATTTGTTCTTTGAGTATGTAAGGGCTTGCTATCAACCAGAGCGTTCCCCAAGCCAGACTTGAGGGAACTGCATCCACCACTTTCAGAGGCCATGAGATGGGTTGCAGCGCGTAATGAACAAAGCCGTTTTCATCCGGTATAGTCGGGAGGTAGTGACCAATGGGGTAATAATCGTGGTAGTAGGTGTTTTTCGTCAGTTTGGGCGTGCATCGGGAGGCGCGGCTGAAATCAAACTCCTCTTTGGGTATGATGGCGGTTTCGTCCGTATCTGCCTCATCAATCCTGATTTGCAGGCATTCGTAAACAAGCTCTTTATTTAACGGCACCATATAAGGCTTAGGCGTGAGCTTCTTGAGTCGCTCTTTATCGGTCTTCCACAGGTGAATGAAGGTGCCCTTGTTACCCCATATATCTTCCCCTCGCACCAGGGCCGTTTCTTTTTGTGCCATGGCATAGTACATTTCCATATAATACTTGCCGTCCAGGCAGTAGATAGAGAAATCATCAGGCGAGGCCGTTTTGAGGTGATTCTGCTCCGGTGTGTCGGCTGTTGTACTGATGCGGTAGGCTTTGTCAACGCCGAGGTCGTTTGTAAAGCCGCCCAGATTCGTTGTCGTAATGCAGCTGTTTAACACAAGGAGAGCAACGAGGGTATAGAAGAGAGACTGTATCATGGCGAGAGGTCTGAAGGAACGTGTTTAACGCGGATTTGGCATGGGTACGGGTGGTTCCGGCTGAGCTTGCATTTGAGCTATCTTTGTCGGCAGATATACGAACAAGCCGAAGGCGCTTGCCTGTACGGCTTGCGGAACGAAATCCACTGCCGTCAGCGCCCATGAAACAGGCTTAAGAGCATAGTGTATGGCGTGTTTTTGCTCTTCCGGGAGTCGGGATGTCGGCATGTAGTGTTTGTTATTGAAGTAACTGCCGTCTTTCGCTTTTTCTAAATTGACCTTGCACTGTTGTGCCGTTGAGAAGTCAAATTCGTCGTATGGTATAGCGGGCAGAGCTCCCTGCGGGGGCGCAACCTGCTTGATTCTCAGACAACGGTACACACTTGTTGGCTCCATCAACACCATGTAAGGCTCAGGGGTGAGCGAGGCAATGCGCGATTTGGTGGGACTCCATAATTCGCAGAATCTATCCTCGCCGAAAACGGTATACATCTTGAAGAGGGATGCTCTTTTCTGGGCGTAGGTAACGTACATTTTCATGTAGTAGGCATTGCCCAGTTTGTAAATATGGAAATCCTGAGGGTTGGCAGAGACGTAGGCGTTAGTCGCCGGTGTCGGCTTTTCTGTGACGCTGACGCGAAGACGCTCATGCACGCCCAAGTCATTGGTGAATCCACCCAGATTAGTGGTAACATACACGCAACTGTTGAGCGCCAACACCGCCATGCCGAGAACTGCCGATACGCGTTTCATTTCTTGTTTATAACAAAAAACAACCGAAGATTCAAGTTTTTAGTTCTTTCTCGTTGAGCACAAGCAAATTGCTATTTGTGTGGATATCCAACTGAAAACTTAAACAAAGCGTAAAGTATTACCCCGCCTGAGAGGTACTCAGACGGGGTATATGCCGATGATTACTGTTTGTTAGAGTGGAACTATTCTCGCCAATATTCACATGCCCTTAAAGTCACACAGCAGCCTTGATGTAAGGCTTGCGTTAAGCATAGGCTTGTTCAAACGCCTGTTGCAAGTCAGCCAGGATATCGTCAATATGCTCTGTACCGATGGAGAGGCGAATGGTGTTTTGGCGGATTCCGCTGGCTGCCAATTGCTCCTCCGTCATTTGGGAGTGCGTGGTGCTGGCAGGGTGAATGACGAGACTCTTCATATCTGCCACATTGGCAAGCAGGGAGAAGAGCTGCAATGAGTTGATAAAGCGGAAAGCCTCCGCCTGTCCACCCTTGAGCTCGAAAGTGAAGATGGAGCCGCCACCGTTCGGGAAGTATTTTGCGTAGGTGGTGTGGTGCGGGTGCTCTGCCAGCAACGGGTGGTTCACTTTATCCACCTGCGGATGTGCAGTTAAGTAACGCACAACGGAAGCGGCGTTGGCTGCATGGCGCTCCATACGCAGTGATAGGGTTTCAATGCCTTGCAGAAGTTGGAAGGCGGCAAAGGGGGAAATGCAGGCACCCATGTCGCGCAGCAACACGGCTCGCAGGTACACGGCAAAGGCGGCCTCGCCCACGGCCTCAGTAAAGCTGATGCCGTGGTACGCCGGATTGGGTGCTGCTATGCCGGGGTACTTGTCGCCCGCTGCCCAGTTGAATTTGCCGCCGTCTACCACCAATCCGCCCAAGGTTGTGCCGTGTCCGCCGAGGAACTTGGTGGCAGAGTGTACGACAATGTCGGCCCCGTGCTCGATAGGGCGCAGCAGGAAGGGCGTGGCAAAGGTATTGTCTACCACCAACGGCAAGCCGTGTTGGTGGGATAATTGTGCTAACGCCCCAATGTCCGGAATATCACAGTTGGGGTTGCCCATCGTTTCAATGTAAATGGCGCGGGTATTCGGGCGAATGGCGGCTTCTACTTCGGCTTTGTTATGAATATCCACAAAGGTGCAGCTGATGCCGAATTGGGGCAGGGTATGTGCCAACAGGTTGTAACTACCGCCGTAGATGCTCTTTTGGGCAACAATGTGGCCGCCATTTTGCGCTAATGCTTGCAGTGTGTAGCTGATGGCAGCTGCGCCGGAGGCTAATGCTAATGCTGCTACGCCTCCTTCTAAGGCTGCTATGCGTTTTTCTAATACCTCTTGTGTGCTGTTGGTGAGCCGGCTATAGATATTGCCGCCTTCCTGCAAGCTGAATCGGGCTGCTGCCTGCTCGCAACTGTCAAAAACGTAGGCGGAGGTGGCATAGATGGGAACGGCGCGGGCTCCGGTGGCGGGGTCCGCTTGCTCTTGCCCGGCATGTATTTGGAGAGTCTCGAATCGGCGCATTTTAGTGTATGTGTGTTGTTGGCCGCTTATGTAACATAAATAACCTAGCAAGTCAATAGGAAATAGAATAATATTGCAAAAAAGTGAAAAAGACTGGAAAAAAGTGAGCTTGTTCGTTATAATAAGCGCGTTATGAGTAAGGAGACCACAAGCTTGCGCGTACAATTAATCGTTCCGTGTTATAACGAGGAGGAGAATATACCGCTGTTTGTGGAAACGGCAGAAAAATGCCTCACCGGCTACGATTGGCACGTATTGTTCGTTAACGACGGCAGCCGAGACGGTAGTTGGGAGGTGATTGAGCGCATGAGTGCCGAAAACGAACGGGTGGAGGGTGTTTCTTTTGCTCGCAATTTTGGGCACCAGAACGCCTTGAAAGCCGGCCTTGAAGAAGCGTGGGCTCAGCACCATGCGGATGTTTACGTGACTTTGGATGCAGATTTGCAGCACCCCTTGGAGTTTATCCCGACCATGGTGGCGGCTTGGCAGAAGGGTGCGCGCGTGGTACAGGCTGCTCGTGAGGATGCCGGCAGAAAGATATCTCTGTTTAAGAAACTCAGTTCGAAAGCGTTTTATGGCATCTTTAGCTGGCTGAGTGGGGTAGAGATGCAGCCCGGTATGTCCGACTTTCGCCTGATAGACCATGGGGTGCTGGAGTTTGTGGTTAACTGCCATGATAAAGATTTCTTTTTGCGAGGCTTGTTGCCTTGGAGCGGCTTAAAAACAGCCGTTTTGCCGTACACGCCCCATGAGCGCAAGCATGGAGTGTCCAAGTTTACGCTGCGCAAGATGTGTGCTTTGGCTCTGAGTGGCATTGTGGGGTATTCCGTGCGCCCGCTCTATATTTCCATTGTGCTGGGGTTGGTGTCCATTTTGCTTTCGTTAGCTTATTTTATCTATGTGCTGATAGTAACCCTCGGCGGGTGGGCAACCATCAGTTTGGGCTGGCCCTCCCTCATAGCCACCGTGTTGGCCATTGGTGGTGTGCAGCTGTTCATGCTGGGTATTCTGGGTATCTATTTGGGCAAATTGTACATGGAAAACAAGGGCCGCCCCACCTATGTGATTGGGGCTCGCACGGCTGATAAATAAGCCCGAACCCTCCGATAGTTTAACAGGGTATATAAAAGCTCCGCTCCCTTGCGACAGAAGGAAGCGGAGCATTTGATACATAAATTCTAAGCTGCAATTTACTCTTGCTCTTGCACGCCGTAATCTTTGCCGCAGAATCTCTTGCGGATGCGTTCCGGGGCTTTAATCATATCAACTAGAACCAAGCAGTCGAGCGTGCCGCCGAAATCTTCGTCGATACCGAAGGAGAGCATCACACCACCGAGGCGCAGGTACTGGCGCAGCAGCACCGGAATAGATTTGCCGTCCTTCTCCGTAGCGGATACAAGGTGGCACAACTGGCGAACATCTGTCACGCCTCGCTTCACTAAGCGATCATCTTCACTCAGTAACTTAAGCTTAGTGGGGGGATTGAACGCTGTGATGTCTTGAGCCAAGTCGTTATCCATACAATGGTGCCTCAGGTAAGACAAAATCAGCGAACGGCTGGCGCTGGTATATTCGGCAGAAACGCTTACGGTGCCGTACAAATAGCGGTATTGCGGGTGGCGGCTCAGGTAATGGCCAATGCCTTGCCAGAGGGTATCCAACGAGGCAGGGTGACGCTGGTAGCGCGGGGTGATGAAGGCGCGCCCCATTTCCAACCCGCGGCGCAAAAGTTTCTGCACTTTGTCACCAAACTTGAAGAAGTGCGCATTGTAGACCGCTTTGATGCCCTTGGCGCTGTCCATGAGCACATCGGTGCGGCCAATGCGGTAGGCTCCGGCGAGCTCGCGGTTTTGCGTGTTCCACATAATGAGGTGCACATAATGCGGATCATAATCATCCAAATCGATAGCGGTGCCGGTGCCTTCGCCCACAGCACGGAAGGTTTCCTCACGGCGAATGCCGATTTCCCGCATCAGGTGCGGAATCTGCGAGGCCTCTGCTGCGTACACCTTCAAATGGGCGGCATCATTGCCGGCATACAGGCAAGACTCGGGCAGGGCTGCTATTTCTGCCTCCAATACATCTGCACCTACACTCGGTTCAATATCGGCTTTGGGGCCGGAGTCGTAGGTGACGCCGGCGCTTTCTTGCGGATAACGCAACAGCATGCTGCTGAGGCGCAGGAAGTCGGACAGCGATTCCGTATCCTCCGGAATGGCTAAGGTGTTGGCACAAATGGGTGCGCCGATTCGCACTTTGTGCAGCGTGCGGCCATCTCTCAGAATCTCGCGAGCAAGGAAGTTGGAGCGCAGTCCTTTAGCAAACATAGAGATGGTTTGGAAGAATAAGCCGTTGCTGCCGGAGAAATGCACGGGCACAACGGGTACACCCGTTTTGCGGATAATGCCGGCCATGTTGGTTTGCCACGGGTCATCAATCACGCGGCGGTCTTTCCAAGACCATGTGGCGGCGGAGCCGCTGGGGAAAATCAACAGGCAGTGCCCCTCCTTGAGCCATTTGAGCATTTCTCTCATGCCCGCCATGTTGGCTCGTACGGCAGCCTCTCCGCCGTAAACATCAACCGTAATCTGATAAGGGCGCATGCCACGCACATGGTGCAAAAACTCATTCACAACAATGCGCACATCGCTGCGCACCTTCATGACGATATCGCCGAACATGAGACCATCTGACATGCCGTGCGGGTGGTTACTGACGATAACGCAGGGACCCTCCTTCGGTATGTTTTCCAAGCCCTCGAGCTCGTAATTCAGGTTCAGGTATTTGCAAGCCAGCTTGAAGAAGTTGTCGGTACAACCGTTGGCCCAATCGTCTTCAATCTTGTTGTGGGCAACGTTTAGAGCATGCAGCCCGAGTTTCTTCTCTGCCCATAACACAAACCACTTGGGCAGGTGCTTGCCGCCTCTTACCAGTTCGGTAAGATCTGTTATTTTTTTTCGTTCTGTAGCGCTCACAATAAAAAGAAAGTTGTTCCGTGTATGCTAATGCTTACTCTAACACACTAGGAGGGGATAAGTCAACTTCCTTTTCTGTTAATAATAACATTATTTTGAAAAGAGCACCGTATTCGGTTGTTTTGTGCTCTATTCGTCAGTGAACACTGTTGAGCGCTATCTCAAATGCTCGCATGGTGCTGGCCGGGTTTGCCAAGCCTTTGCCGGCTATGCCGAAGGCGGTACCGTGGTCGGGGCTGACACGCAGGCGCGGAAGTCCGATGGTGACATTGACGGCGTTGTCGAAATCAAGCAATTTGAGAGGAATGAGCGCTTGGTCATGGTAGGGGGCTACCACTCCGTCATACAATCCTTGCGCGGCATCGCGGTACACGCAGTCCGGTACGCAGGGGCCGGTAAATCGGGCATTGCAGCTCTGTTGGCAAAGCTCGTTTATAGCCGGGATAATAAGGGTGGATTCCTCGTTGCCGAAGGCGCCGTTTTCTCCGTTATGCGGATTAAGACCGGCAATGGCTACGCGGGGAGCCTGGGTGCCTGTTTTTTGCAAAAAGTCTGCCAAAAGATGAGCTACACGCACAATCTCGCTGCTTTTCAGCCGGTGCGGCACCTCTGCAATAGACAGGTGCGTGGTGCAAAGGGCAACAGTGAGGTGCTTGCCGGTAAGACACATGGCAAAATTGCTCACACCTAAGCGGTCTGCAAAAAATTCCGTTTGCCCCGGATAGTTGAAGCCTACCTTGTGCAGGTTCTCCTTGCAAATGGGGGCTGTTACGACGGCATCAATTTCTCCGCTTTTAAGGGCGTCTGCAGCCTGTTCCAAATGCTCCATCGCAGCATGCGCGGTCTCTATGGTAGGTTGCCCCGGTGTGCAGCTGATGCTTTTGCCCATTGAGCGATAGTGAGCTTTGCCGGAAGCCTGCTGCAGTGCGGCGCGGATAACCTCCGGCCCAATGCCTGCCTGGTCTCCTAACGTATAACCGATAACGGGTGATTCTATGCTCACGGTGAAATGAAACGGGGCTTAGGGCTGTTTTTTCTTTTGCTCTGCTGCCTTGGTCGGGGTGGGGTCCGGCGGTGCAGGGGGGCGGTATGAACGGTGCGTGTTGATATAATCTGCGTGCGCTTCCTTGGATTCAAAACTCAGGGAGGTATTGATTTCCGTGTTGTACACCACGGTGCCCACCACCGCTACAATGGTGAAAAATAACAGAAGTATACCCAAGCACGTTCTCATGCCCATATATTACTATAAGATGCCGCCGGGTGCAAGTCTTTATCTTTCTCTCCTCGCGGCCCGGGGTGTCATAAAATTACGGAAAAATTTAATAAAAAGTGTCATAAAATTGGAAAAGTGCTTGACAAATTCGAATTCGACTATATAAACAATTCAGCACTTTTGCCAAATACTTGACAAAATGTGTATAATGAGGAGTATTGTTTAATTTTCTCTGCAAGAACATGTCTACATCCAAGAAGAAAGCTGATTCGCCTAAATCTGAAGGAGCCACTACCGCCAAAAAGGCAAAAGCTCCTGCCAAGGCTAAGTCAACACCCGCCAAAACGGTTGCCCCCGAAAAGAAAAAAGTTGAGAAGAAGAAGGTAGAAAAGAAGGTGACGGAGCCCACCGTTATCGAGGAGGTTCTGCCCGTAGTGGAAGAAGTGGTTGCCAAGCCTGAGGCTCGCCCGGCTGCGCCCAAGAAGTCTTCTTCTAAAAAGGCTGCCGCTAAGGAGGAGGAAGTAGCACCGGTTGAGCCCGAGGCGGAGGCTTTTGCATTGTATGAAGAAGAGGATGGCGCTGACTCCGGACGTGGTCGCCGCCGCCGTAAGACATTTACTCCCCCGCGTGTCACCGCCAAGGAGTTGCAGGAATTCTTCCCCGATGATATCACGCTGAAAACGGCATTCAAGAACCTTGTAGCGCTGGCCAAGAAAAACAACGGCTACGTGACGGATGACGATATTCTTTCTTCTCTGCCCATGGATGGCTTTGAAGACCAGGATACGGAACGCTTGTTTGAGCGTCTGCATGATATTGGTATCGAGGTGCGCGACGAGAGTGTGGATATTACTCCCATTTCTGCTGCAGATTTGCGCTCTGTCAAGGGCTTAAAGAACGGCAGCGTTGTAGATTCTCCCATTTTTGCCAAAAAGCTGCGCGAGCTTACCTTCAAGGCTACGGAGCAGGGGTATTTGACCTATGGCGACGTCAATGAGGTGTTGCCGAATGACATGATTAACCCCGCCGACCACGAGGAGCTCATGGAGCGCCTGCGTGGCATGAATATTGACATCATTGATGAATCGGACGTTGATAACTACAATGCCCGTGAGCGCATGGTGGAAGCCTGCGAGGAGGATGACTCGGAGAAGATGGAGGCTAAGCTTGACATCCTCGATGACCCCGTGCGCATGTACCTCAAGCAGATGGGGCAAAAGGAGCTGCTGAAGCGCGAGCAAGAGGTAAGCCTTTCCATCCGTATCGACCACGCAGAAAGCGAATTGCAGGAACGCTTGCATAAGTTTGGTGTGGTGGCTCATCTTTACATGGAGACGGCTCAGCGTATTTTGCAGAATAAGGAGCGCTTTGACCGCGTGGTGGCCGATAAGAATATTGACCATCGCGACCAGTACTTCAAGGAGATTCAGACCCTCATCAACAAGGTATACGATTTGCATGATTCTGCCCAAGCTGCGTACAATGCCCTGCGCCGTGCACGCCGCCGTGGTAAGGGGGTAGATGCTGCTCAGAATGAGTTCTCCGGTTATCTGTCTGAGTTGGACGGCTTGTACCGCCGTTTCTCCTTCAAGGGGAAGGTGTACGAGGATTTTGTTGCCAAGCTGCGCGATATTCGTCTGCGTGTGCTGAAGCTGATGCGCCAGTACGAAGGCGCCCACGATTGCAAGGAGTACAAAGATGCAATGGCTGAGTACGAGGTGCAGCTGTGGATGCCCATTGCTGAGTTCATGGAGAGCTATCAGTCCATGCGCAAGGCGATGAAGGAGGCCAAGGATGCCAAAAAGGAAATGATTGAGGCTAACCTGCGTTTGGTGATTTCCATTGCCAAGAAGTACACGAACCGTGGCCTCGCTTTCCTGGACTTGATTCAGGAGGGTAACATGGGCCTGATGAAGGCTGTAGAGAAGTTTGAGTACCGCCGTGGTTACAAGTTCTCCACCTACGCAACATGGTGGATTCGCCAGGCTATTACCCGCTCTATTGCAGACCAAGCCCGTACCATTCGTATCCCGGTGCACATGATTGAGACTATCAACAAGCTCATGCGTGTGCAGAAGAAGTTGGTACAGGATTTCGGCCGCGAACCCACGCCTGAGGAAATCGCCCTTGAGAGCGGTATGCAGGTAGAGCGCGTGCGCAGCGTGCTGAAGATGGCTCAACAGCCTATCTCCATGCAGCAGCCCGTGGGCGACTCTGATGATACCTCTTTCGGCGACTTCCTGGAGGATAAGAGCGCAGAGAACCCGATGGATGGTGCTGCCTTCAATTCTTTGAGAGAGAAGCTTTCCGGTGTTCTTAATACGCTCAATGAACGTGAGCGTGCTGTGATTGAACAGCGCTTCGGCCTGCGAGATGGCAACCCCCGCACCCTGGAAGAAGTGGGCCGCCAGTTCAACGTGACTCGCGAGCGTATTCGCCAGATTGAAGCCAAAGCCCTGCGTAAGCTGAGACACCCCACGCGTATCGGCTGCATTAAGGGCTTCTTGGATACAACGAACAACTAATCGTTGTTTCCGGCAGTCTTTGGCTCCGCCTTCTTGTTGCTTTACCGGCGATGAGAAGGCGGTGCTTTTTTTGCGGCCTGTGTGTATAACAAATCCGGGCATTCAATCTCACAATCATAAGCTCAAAACTTCTTGTTTGCTTGTGATGGGCAGAGCTTTTGTCGGGTGGTAATTCATCTTTCTGAATGAAAAACTTCGGATTGATGTAATTTTTTTCAAATTTACTCACTTTTAGAGTGACTTCATGAAAGGAGTTTGCTAGAATGAATGCACTTACCATGATGAGACATTTTTCTCGCGCCTCCGTATTTTCTCTTATAGCTCTGGGGAGTCTTTCCTCAGCGCCGTTCTGCTTTGCTCAACAATCAACCGTTCCGACGATTAATGCTGAAGCCGCTCGCCATGAAATGGCCGTGCGCGATGCTCGACAATCCGTGCAGGAAGCGCGCCTTGCTTACCAAGCGCGCCGCTACAGCGATGCCGTAGAGCACTACCGTGCCGCTTTGGCTGTGTTGCCGAATACTCCTGCAACAGAGAAGTTCGGTTCTTTTGTGCGCGATTGCCTTTCCGATGCCTTGATTGCCAAAGCTATCGATTACAGATTGGTAGGTCGCAGAGATGAAGCTATCTCATTCTTGCGCGAGGCTATCCAGCTTTCACCGGATAATAAGCGTGCAGAAGTTGAGCTCACCTACACCATGGACCCCGTGCGCACGAATCCCGCTCTCACCCCTCAGCACGTGGGCAATGTGGCAGAGGTGACTCGTTTGTTGGAGCTGGGCTATGGCCACCTCGATCTTGGTAAGTATGATGAGGCGATAGCTACCTTCAAACAAATTAATGCTTACGATGCTTACAATGCCGCAGCAAAGCAGGGCATTGAAGCGGCTACTTCTCGTAAATTGGCTGCTCTGAAAGCGGCTCACAGTGCAGTGCGCTCCGAGATGCTGGCCGATGTGGATAAACAGTGGGATTCTCTCCCCCTTGTAGAGACTGTGGAAGATTTGGAGGCTTCCGGCGAGGATTCTTGGCAGGCTGTGGATAGCGAAGTTGAAGATGCTTACGCTGAGGCTATTGCCGAGATGAAGATTCCGAGCATTGTGTTTGAAGATGCCGGTATTATGGATGTGCTTGAGGCGTTGCAAAACCAGATTCGTCGATTCGAAGCCTCCGCCACGTACTCCGGCCGTAACATTAACCTGACAACTAATTTCGGTAAGCCTGATTCCGACGGTTACAAGGAAATTATGGGCAGAACGATTAACCTGAAGCTTAACGATGTAACCGTTAAGGAGATTCTGGATATTCTTTCTTCTCAGATGGGCACCACATATTACTACACCACCACCGGTGTAGAGCTTTCTTTCTCCGGTAAGAATTTCGGCCCCCTGATGGACCGCACCTTTACGGTGCCCCCGCATTTCTTTGATACCTCTGCAGATGAGGAATCTGACGACGAGGAGGATGCTTTTGAATCTGAAGGCAGCCATGTGACGGTGCGCCGCGTAAATCCCGTGCAATCTCTTAAGGGGATGGGCATTGCCTTCCCTGAGGGTGCCACGGCTCGTTACTCTTCCTCTACACGCCAGTTGCACGTGCGTAATACAGCCTACAACTTGGAGGATATTCGTGATTTGCTGAATGAGCCCATGGACGAAGAACGCCAGGTGGTGCTCAACGTCATCATGATGGAAATTGCAGAAAACGACTTGGAGCAGCTCGGCTTCGATTGGTTGCTCAATATTCGCCTGAATAGTGATTTTGCCACAGGTGGCGGTATGGATTCTGCCGCTTCTACGGCTTCCGGTCTGCCTATTTTCAGCAGCTCTTACCAGCCGCCGAACGATGCCCCGGCCATGACCTCCGGCCTGCGCAGTGGTACAGCCGTGCTCTCTCCCGATGGTATGGAGCATTTGATTTCTTCCGGTAGTGTTGCCTCTTACAGTGATGGTATCAGCGACCGCTCCCCCAGCATTTTCGGTATTCGCGGTGTATGGAGCTCTGTTGACGTCACATTCATGATGAACGGTTTAGCTCAACGAACCGGTGTGGATATTCTGCGCAACCCGCGCCTTATCTTCAGCCCTGGTATGGACGAGCAGGTTACCTTTGCCGATGTAACGGAAATGTTCTTCCCGGAAACGTGGGATGCTTCCGAGATTTCCTCTTCCGGCGGCTATAATAATAACAATAATGATAACGGTAATGGTAATGGCACGTCCATCAGTGGTTCGTCCATTGCTACGGGTGCTATCCCCACAGACTTTGTGCGCTTTGGTATGGTAGACGATGCCATTGGCGGCTTTGGTACCATTTTGCAGGTGCACAGTGCAGAAATCTCTGAGAGCGGCCAGTACATTACCTTGGCGCTTACCACCACCACCAATGAGTTTGAGGGCTTCATCAACTGGGGTACGCCCATTAACTCCGCTATTTGGGACGGCTCCGGCAAGATTGAGTACTACGAGTTGACCCCGAACTACATTTTGCAACCCATGATTAAGCGTTATGTGGAGAACACCAAGATTACGCTTGTTCCCGGTTCTGTCATGGTGATGGGTGGCTTGAAGGAGGCTAAGCACGTGCGCTTTGAAGACAAGGTGCCCGTTATCGGCGATTTGCCGCTTGTGGGGCGTCTTTTCCGCTCCGAAGGCGAGAGCCGCATCCGCAAAGCTCTTATCTATTTTGTTAAGGTTGACGTAGTTGACCCGACCGGCCGCGATGTGCGAACCGGCGAACGCCCCTCTTCTGCAACAGATAACCTCTGAAATCTGTAATTTACATGAGACATAACGAAGACGATAAATACACACGCGAAGGTGATGAGAATTCTCAGGTAAGAAACATCATCAACCAGCTTAATAGCGATAAACCCTCTCGAGAAAAAAATAGAGAGGTTGTGACGCGTGATGACGGTACGAAGGTTGTGCGCGTTACCAGAAAACGCAAAGTTATGGTAAGCAATGCTGAAAAGCACAGACGCTCCCGCCGCAATGTGCTGTATACTGTGCTGGCCTGTTTCCTGTTTGTAGGTTTACTGGTGGCATTTGCAGCGTACCGTATGTCCGTTATTTGCTCGGAGTCTTACTTGGATGAAACCCGCCAGAAGATTGCAGCTGCTTGGGGCGCTTCTACCGTAGAGATTATAAACGCCAAGGTGGAGGGTATGAACCTGACGGCCGACCGTGTCATGGCCACGTTCCCCGAATCCTCAGTGCTGGAGCGTGTGGAGTTGACTCACCTGAGCGCTCCGCTTGATTTCTCCTCTCTCTTTACAGGTGAGTATCGTATTGATAACCTGAATGTAAAGAAGGCAGATGTGCGAGCCCGCGCGGGTGTGGAAAAACTGGCCATGCCGCAGTGGGGTACAGAGGAAGCCATTTGGAAGATTAAGAATGTAAACTGCGAGAAGTTTAACTTCTCTGTTGGCGAGCCCTCTACGTCTCCTGTCGTGATTCAGAATGCCGCTGCGCTGATGTATGCCACCACCGGTTCCGGCCACGTGCTGAACCTGAGCAAGGGTAAGCTGACCATCGCCGGTGTGGGTACGGAGTTGCGCGCCTCTCAGCGTTACGATTTCAACATGCTGGACGGCAAGATGTTCTTCACGGCCGTATCCATTGAAGACATCCGCATTAATTGCCAGGACCCCAACAGCGTGGTGCACGAGAAGGAAGCCTCCCGTGTGGACTACATCTCTTCTGCCTCTGTGCGCGAGTTGGTAACGGCTGATTTTGTGCTCTTAGGCCGCATTGCTGAGGGTGAGAGTATGTATGGCCCCTACGAGCTGGAGATTGACCGCTTGCCCTTCAACCTGATTACGCATGGTGTTTACAACAACATCTTCTATGCTCAGGTTTCTTCCTCCATGAACGAGAATACGCCGAATATTCAGATGTTCATTTCTCCGGAGGGTAAACCCGCTGTATTTGTCGGTAAGCTTCTGTTGACGGATATTCTCTTCCGCGATGCCGATTTGCAGGCCAAGAACGTCTTTATCTCTCACATTGTTAATGCTAATCACAACCGTAAATATCTTAAGCTTGCCTTTGGTCAGGCTTGGGTAGAGTTGTCTCAGCAAGACGACAGCCTTACGCTGACGATTCAGGAGGGTGCAATGAAAGAAACCGGCACGATGGATATCTCCATCTACGGTGCCATTACCGTAGGCCTTACTTCTGAAAACGGGCAGTGGAATGACCTCCCGCTCAGCGGTACCTTGTCCTACTCTCTGCCCCGCAAGGTGCTTAACAGTGAGTACAAGGGCGGTGTTATCGACCCCGTATTCGTGGCAGATCCCAAGGATGACCTTCGTTGCGTGCTCAACACGGAGCTCTCCGGCGTAGCTCTGTTGCCCAAGGATAACGCTCGCGAGCAGCACGAGGCTACTCAGGAGGTGCGCGCCACACTGCCCAAGCTTGAGGGTATGTATGATGTGGATGCTCTTCCGCAGATTCTCGACACGGAGAAGAAGAGCTACACGCAGCCCAAGGAAGATGAAAATGCCATCTTCCACCAAGGCGAAAAGAAGGAGCAAACGGATGATGAGTTCTTTGGCCGTAAGGATGAGAATGATATCTTCTCTCAGCCTTCCACCGTCCCCGCTGATCCTTCCATCAAGTTCTGATGTTGAGCACGAAGTTAATATCTCCTCATGGCTAAGTCATCCGAGTTGCGCAAGAAGTGGTGGACGGTTCCTGTAGGGCACCTTGTGTGGTTCTTTATCTCACTGGTGTGCTTCACTCTCAGGAAACGTGTGATTACCGAAGATACGGATGGCAAGCCCATGGGCTCGTTCCAGTGCATTATTGCACTTTGGCACAATAGAGTCTTTGTGCCTTGCTATGTGTACCGCTATGTGCTGAAAGGCAAAAAGGTGCAGATGAGCATGCTCACCAGTGCCAGTAAGGACGGTGCCTTGTTGGCCACGGTAGCGAAGGATTACGGCATGCGTGCTGTGCGTGGTTCCAGTCGTCGTCGTGGCGTTGCCGGTTTCTTGGATATGGTGCGCGAGCTGAAGGATGGTTGCAGCATGTGTGTGACCCCGGATGGCCCCAAAGGCCCGATATATAAGTGCCACCCCGGTGTTATCAAGCTCGCTTCCGTCAGTGGTTTGCCCATTGTTCCCGCCTGCATCAGCTATAGCTCCTATTGGCGTATTGGCAAGGCTTGGGATGGCTTTGTGATTCCTAAACCTTTCTCTCGTGCTATCATTCGCTTAGGGCAAGGTATTAGGGTGCCGCAGGAGCTTACGCCCGAGCTGCAGGATGAGTATTGCCTCAAGTTGGAGCAGGCTCTGGCTCATGGCACCCCTGATTTTGAGCCCATTACTCCAAGCCAACAATAATTCACGTCTATGTCGTCTCCTGTCATCATTAATGGTAAAGAAGTAGCCCAAAGCATACGCGAAGGGCTTGTAAAGGAAATAGCTGCGCTTAAGGAGCAGGGGATTACCCCCGGCTTAGCTGTGGTGCTTGTAGGTACCGATCCTGCCTCCCAGGTGTATGTGGGCTCCAAGGTGAAAGCATGCGAAGAGCTGGGTATCTATTCTCAAAAGTGGGAGCTGCCGACCGAAACAACACAGGAGGAGCTTGTGGAGCTGATTCACCGGCTGAATGCAGATGTCCGCATTCACGGTATTTTGGTGCAGAGCCCGCCCCCCAAGCATATTGACGAAGAGGCTGTCATTCTTAATATTGACCCCCGCAAGGATGTGGATGGTTTCCACCCCATCAATGTTGCTAAATTGGTGCTGGAGGATGAAGAAGGCTTTGTTCCCTGCACCCCCCAAGGCTGCATGGAGCTGCTTAAGGCATACAATATTGAAACGGCTGGCAAGCATGCCGTGGTTATCGGCCGTAGCATGATTGTGGGTAAGCCCATGGCAAATCTTCTTGTGAGCAAGAAGGCTAATGCCACTGTCACGATTGCACACTCCCGTACCAAGGATTTGCCTGCTCTTTGCCGCACTGCGGATATTATTGTGGCTGCGGTAGGGCGCCCCGAAATGGTAACTGCCGACTACGTGAAGGAAGGTGCCGTGGTGCTGGATGTTGGCATCAACCGCATTCCGGATGAAACGCGCCCGCGCGGTTATCGCATTGTGGGCGATGTGAACTATGAATCCGTCAAGGAAAAATGTGCCGCTATTACTCCGGTTCCCGGTGGTGTAGGCCCCATGACGATTGCTTTGCTTATGGCCAATACCGTTAAGGCGTGCCGTCAGCTTACGCGCTAAGATAATTCTTCAATTTCAAGGCGTCTCTTGCTGCTCTGTGTGTAGTGAGAGACGCTGTTTCTTTGACGCCATACAATGAAATCGGAGCTGACATGTTTTGAGCAGTACATACAAGGCAGTTTGAATCGCGCTAAAGGTGAGCTGGCTAAGCATCCGAGAACCCGGCGCTCAGCGCGTAGTGATGCGTTGGTCCTCCGCTTAGTAGACGCCTTTAGTAAACGCACTTGTCCCAAGGATATGTATCTTCTCTTAGCCGGTGAAGCTGCGGATGATTATGGTCATTCAGAGATTGTTAATGAAATTAATAGGCGCGACCGCACTCCCCGTAACTATTGGCAAGCGATTTCCCCGGAAATGCTGTGGGCCTGCGAGGATGCCTTGCCGGCACTGGAACCCGAGGCGTTTTGCTATGTTTTGCCTGCCTTTTTGCGCGTGATGATGGAGCGCCCTTATTATTTGGATGAGGATAAGGTGCTCTTTTATCTCTGCTACAAGCCGGAATCCGAAGGAGCCGAGCGCCTGGTTCCTCTCTCTGGTGCAGAACGCGACGTTGTGACCGATGCGCTGAACGAAATGCGCTGCTGGGCTGTATTTGTTGAAGAAGTAGACGTTGATTCTTTCATGTTGCCTTGGGAACATCAGCGCTACCTTTCCGAGGGCTCAGCTATGTCCCCTCGCCAATTTTGCGAGCTCCTGGCCCTCGAATATGCCCATAAGCATCATATTCTTGATAAATAAGCAAGCGCGATTTGTTGGACATTAACAATTCTTTAACCTATTATAAATATCTGCCCTTATGTACGAATCTTATACAGGACAATCGCTGCCATCTAAACAATATAGAGAGTTATTAGGTAGTGCTCTGTGTGTGTTTAATTCCAATAATTCCTTTAGCTCTGTTAAAGTTTTTAGTTGATAGCCCCTCAAATAGCAATTTGTGGGGTTCATTGATGTGAGCGCAGCGAACGGAATTCAAGAGCCCCGGCCAGTCAATTATGAAAATAAAAAAAGCCAAAATTAGTGCCATACTTCGTGGGAAAGGGCTCATTGCCGCCCTTCCCCACACCCCTTCCTGCTAGGGTGTTGGGCACCTTCGGAGACTTTTGGATTCTTA
>CAJGCZ010000036.1 GCA_904501975.1 uncultured Akkermansia sp. | reverse complement strand
GGGGCGATAGCTCAGTAGCCCGACGCGTAAGCGTCGGGTTTTGGGTATAACAGTATTGGAGCCCCGTTGAGGGGCGGCAGAGAACGAGTGAACGGTATTGACTTTTGCCACCGAATAAGAGTATACATAAAACTTTATTTTTCAATGAAGCCCATACCCCAAACCGCGGCTTTCTGCCGCCCCTCAACCGGGGCTCCAAGCTTTCTCCATCGGGATACCCGGCGCTGACGCGCCGGGCTATTATGCTACCGCCCCTGAACGGGGCTCAGAATTCGGCTCGCTGCGCTCGCGGTAAACTCGTACTTCTACAAACTTCCATTTATCAACTAAAAACATGAACAGAGCGGAACTCCCAAACTCGTCCTTCGGAATTCGTATATCGTACTTCACTAATATATATTCAACCTCCTTCCCTTGCCGCGACTCATACACTGTATGAGACTCCCCATCCCCTTATCCGCCATTATCGTGAGTGTGGCAATCATGCTGAGCGCCTGCCAGCACAACAAAACAGCATTTCCACCCACGGAAACACCGCTTGAGCCGGCCCGCATTCCACCCCTGGACATTTACGACCCGGACCAACCGTGGTAACAAAAGGAGGCATGAGCCCCGCAACCTCTGCCCCAATGCCGATGTTGACACGATTTGGTGCTCAACATCGGCACTCTCCGCTTGACAAAGGCGCGACCATCTGACAAGATACATCCACAGCTAATCGCAACACAATGGCCCCGTCGTTCAATGGATAGGACAAAGGTTTCCGGTACCTTCGATGTGGGTTCGATTCCCGCCGGGGCTGCTCAAAAACCCGCCTGATAAAGGCGGGTTTTTGTTTACCTTGGCTAAAAACCGACCGCGATTCACCGTCTCACGCTGAGCTAACACAAGGCGTTCGGAAAAATAAATGAAAAAAAGTCTTTACAAAAAGGGGTGTATCGTGCATTCTTGCGGCCGTCTATGTCATTTGCAGAACTCGGAATTTGCCCGGAAATATTAGAAGCGATAGAGGTACTCGGATTCGAGACCCCCTCCCCCATTCAGCAACAAGCCATTCCCGCCGCGCTGGAGGGGCGGGATATTGTAGGCCTGTCACACACCGGCTCCGGCAAAACGCTGGCATTCTCCATTCCGGCCTTAGAGAACATAGACCCCGCCGTGCGTGGTGTGCAGGTGCTGTGCTTGGCGCCTACGCGTGAGTTGGCTGTGCAAATTTGCCGCGAGGTCGATAAATTGGCGTTGTTTTTGGATGGCGTATCAGCCGTGCCGATTTATGGTGGCACCTCCTTTGGCCCGCAGTTGGCAGCCCTGCAGCGTGGAGTGCAATTTGTGGTTGGCACCCCCGGCCGCGTGATTGACCTGATGGAGCAAGGCGAGCTCAAGACGGACAACATTTCCACCCTCATTTTGGATGAGGCCGATGAGATGCTGGATATGGGATTCCAGGATGACATTGACCGCGTGGTTGCCCTGCTGCCGGTTAACAGACAAACGCTTTTCTTCTCAGCCACCATGTCTCCTGCCATTCGTGCGCTGATTAACCGACTTTCCGAAAATCCGCAAGAGATTTCCATTGAGCGCCCGGTGCTCACGGTGCCCACCTGCGAGCAGAGCGTGTACGAGGTTGTGTTCTCCTCTCGCATTGAGGTGCTGAGCCGCCTTATTGAGATGGGCCGCATGAAGCGCGGACTGGTCTTTGCCAACACAAAGCGCGTGGTGGACGATGTGGTGGACGGATTGCTGGCCCGCGGGTATTCCGTGGACCGTCTGCATGGCGACATGCCGCAAACGCTGCGCGAGCGCGTGATGGATTCTTTCCGCAAGGGCAACCTGAATGTACTGGTGGCAACAGATATTGCCGCCCGTGGCTTGGATATTGACGATGTGGATATTGTGGTCAATTTTGAATTACCGCGAGACCCGGAGGACTATGTGCACCGCATTGGCCGCACAGCCCGTGCCGGCCGTAAGGGCAAGGCTGTCACCTTCATTGGCCGCCGCGATTTCTCCTTGCTGGGCCGCATCGAGCGCTTCATTGGTGTGCGCATGCCGCGAGAGAAGGTAATGACCGCCACGCAGGTAGAGCAAGCCCGACGCGAAGCTTTGGTGGACGACATTATTGAGAAGGCCTCTCAGGCAACGGAATTACCGGATGAGTTGAAGGACATAGACATGCCCGCCGAGCAGATTATGGCCGCCATGTTTGAGTTGTTGGTAAACAAGGGCAGCTGCGAATTGCAGGCGATTCCGGAGGACCGCCCCGGCCGCCGCAGTGCCCAGACAGGCGAAGAACCGACAGCTATGGCCGAAAAGGGCAGCGATTGGGGAAGCCTGCAAAACAGTACCACGCTCTTTATGAACGGTGGAAAGCTCATCGGTATTCGTCCGAAGGATATTGCCGGCCTGTTCTACAACGAGGGCGGTGCCCCCAAGGGCAGTGTGGGCGATATCAAGATTTTCCTCAAGCACTCCCTCATTGAGGTATCACCGGAAATTGCCCCGCAGCTGTGCGAGCGCCTTTCTACTTGCAACATCTGCGGATACGAAGTGAACGTGCGTGTAGATAAAGGGATTCCCGGGCAAGATGCCGGCCCCCGTATCAATGTAAGAGACCGCCGCACCAACACGGGAGACAACTTCTCCGGACGCGATGAATACCGTCGCGAACGCGGTGAGCGCGAGGAGCGTTCCTCCCGTTTTGAGCGAGGTGGCAACCGCGAGCGCGGCAACCGCTTCGACCGCGCAGAAAAATTCGGCAAGGCACCCCGCCGCGAAAAGTTTGACCGCTACGAAGGCCGCGACAGCCGTGACGGCGGGTTCCGCCAGCGTGAGCGCCGCGATAAGAGCGAAGGCTTTTACACCAAGTTTGCTGGCAGCAAAAAGCCGCGCCGCAAGTAAACGCCCCCACATTGCCATGCAACAATCCCCGGCAGAAGAACGAGCCCTAGCCTATTTTCACCAAGGCTACAACTGCGCGCAATCCGTCTTTGCGGCCTTTGCGGAGCAAATGTCAGTGAGTGAAGAGCTGGCGCTGCGCCTCTCTGCCGGGTTTGGTGCGGGGGTGGGCCGCATGCGCGGCATGTGCGGCGCCTTCAGCGGGCTTACCATGCTGGCCGGTTTTCGCCACGGCAACCTTACCGGCAACCCGGATGATAAAGAGCATATTTTCTCCCTCGTAAGAGAGCAGGCTGCTGCCTTCAAAGCAGAGTTCGGCACCCTCACCTGCCGCGAATTGCTGCACTTGGATACTGAAGTACAAGAAGGTGCCCGCCCAAACGAACGCACCCAAGCCTATTATGATGCCCGCCCTTGCGAACGATGCGTAGCATTCTGTGCCAAGTTGGCAGCAGGGTTCTTCGTATAAGGCAGATTTGCGGTTTTCATGACAACTCTCAACAAAAAAGCGCCGAACAAACGGCGCTTTTTTCGTTATCCTCAGGGGAGACTATCGGCTGGTTGCCATCAGAGCTCCGTATCATCAATGATGGCAGGCATGTACGGCTCCAAACGGCCATCTTCTGTCATCATGGTAGGAATCGAGGCAATACCCTCGCGGGTCAGCAGCGGGAAGGCTTCATCCGGGTCTTCGCCACGGGCAACAGCCTCCATGGCAGAATTGGCACCACTAATAAAGAAATCCACCAATTTAATGCTCTTGCCAATGTTCTCGCGGAGAGCCTCCAGATTCTCTCGGGCAGCGGTCAGCATCTCCAAACGATGCGGCAGAGACTCATGACCACGCACGGTAAGGTCAAAGAATTCCTTAATCTGAGCCAAGGTAAGGTGAGCTTGCTTCATGCACAAAGCGCCGATGAGGCAGCCAATGCTGTCTTCGCCATAAATACGGCGGCCGGATTCCGTGCGTTCCACGTGGCGAATAATACCCTCCTTCTCATAGAAGCGGAGCGTGTGAACGGAAAGTCCGGTCTTGCGGGACAATGCAGAAATAGTGTAGCGTGATTTCTCAGACATAAACAGAAGCGTGCCCATGTATAACACAAATACCACCTAGAGTCAAGGTTAACTTTTTTATAATCTCTATTATTTACCCGTTTTGTGGCATTATGTCATGCAGAATGCTTGCAGAAGCCTCAATAATGCACCATAATGCGGAAACGCACCATGGAAACATTTTTATCAACCCTTCAATCAATCGGTATTATTCTGGTTGTCATTTTGTTCTTCAACGTGATGATTTTTGTCCACGAGCTGGGACATTTTTTGGCCGGCAAGTGGAGAGGCGCCTACATCGACCGCTTCCAGATATGGTTCGGCAAGCCGATATGGAGCAAGAAAATCGGCGGGGTGCAGTGGGGGCTTGGCTGGATTCCGGCCGGTGGCTTCGTTTCCCTGCCGCAGATGGAAGACATGCAAAATATTGAAGGCAAGGCAGATTTACCGCAGGATCTCAAGCCGTTGAAGGCAAAAGACAAGGTGATTATTGCCGCAGCAGGCCCCTTGTTCTCGCTGGCGTTGGCATACGTTTTTGCTTGTGTCGTGTGGTGCATAGGCAAACCGTCAACGGAAATCAGCAACACACAAATCGGGTACCTGATGGATGGCTCCCCTGCTATGGAGGCCGGATTGCAGCCCGGCGATATTATCCGCAAGATTGATGGCCAGCCCGTTACAAAGTGGATGGGCAACATGGAGGGCGTAACAGAGCTGATTGCCCTGAGCGAGAATGAAACCATTAACATTACGGTGGATCGCCCGCAGGAAGACGGCACATTTGTAACGCTCGACATTAACACCGGCTATACCCAGCCGGAAACCAACTGGTGGCAGCGTTCTTCTATGCGCCGCATTGGCATTTACGGCGCTAGCGATGTGTATATTGCCGCCGTTTCTCCCAACTCGCCGGCTGCTTTGGCCGGCATTCAGGCAGGCGAAACCATCACCCACGTGAACGGGCAACGCGTGTATACCCCCGTGGCCGTGATGAAAGAATGCGAAAAGGCGCAACCCATGGAGCTGACCCTGACCGCTGCGAATGGCCACAGCCGCAACGTGGTGCTTACCCCGGTTATTCCCGCTAACTGGCAAGGCAAGGAAGGCGCCAGCCCCTTGCTGGGGCTTGCTTGGGGCAATAAAGCCAAAGATGAGGCCCTTCAGCTCACTTACCCCACCCCTCAAGCACAGGTTAACCAAAGTCTTAAATGGATGGGCACCACGCTCAACAAGCTCTTTTCACCCACCAGCAGCATTGGCATGGAGCACCTCTCCGGCCCGGTAGGCATTGGCTCGCACATGTACAAAATGATGGAATTGCCGGCTGAGGTAGGTTGGCGTCTCCTGCTCTGGTTTGCCGTCATTCTCAATGTGAACCTGGCCGTGCTGAATATCCTTCCCCTGCCCGTGGTAGATGGTGGCCATGTCACCCTCGGCATTGCAGAGATGCTGCGCGGCAAGCCCGTAAGCGGCAAGATTCTGGATTGGATTATGGTAGCCTTTGTTTTCGTTCTTCTTTTCTTCTTCGTTTTCGTTACCTTCAAGGATGTAGGCGACTTGGTAGGAAGCGAGGAAGCGGAAGAACTGCCTGCCCCTGTATTCTCTGCCCCGGCTGAGTAATGAAAACGCGTTTCTGTCTTCTGCTGCTGGGGGCCATGCTCCTCAATGCTTGCCGCATCTTCTGCCAGGCGGATTTCTTTACGGAAAACTACACGCCTTGGAACTTTGTGAAACAAGCACCGGAGAACTTCACGCCCGAGGATTTGGAGGACTTAGGCATTGCCTATGAGCTTCGTTTTACCGACCCCAAAACAGGCCAGCGGGTCTATGTGTTCCGCAGGCACCACACTCCATATTACACCGGAGAGCCTAGCCAACAGTTGGCAGAGGTGTGGCGCTTTGATGCCAAAACAAACAAAGCCATTGGTATTTACCTATACCACTACAACAAAAATTTATAAGCAAAGGGCACAAGCCTGCACTTTCTTCTTGGATGAAGTAGAAAATCATGTTAAGATATGAGTATGGTAAGAATACTTGCAGCAACTGATTTCTCTGAGGACAACCGGCCTGTTCTTGACTTTACAGCAAATATGGTCAAACAAACCGGGGGTAAAATGTATCTTCTTCACGCGCTCGAGCCCTGCATGATGGATGCCGCAGGCAGCATGGCCGCAGACGATATGCTCGGCGGTTTTGCCACGGTGCCGTCTTTTGAAGATGAACCGGAAAACACCGTACTGGCCATGGCTGATAAGCGCGCCAAACATTTGGCGGAACAAATCAGCCTCGAGTACGATATTCCCATTTACGGCAAAGCAGAGGAAGCCGATGATATTGTAAGCTGTGTGCATGATTTTTGCGCCCGCCACAAGATAGACATTCTCGTCATCGGTAATCGTCACCATTCCTTACTTACATCCATATTCTTAGGCAACACCGCTGAGAAGCTGGTGCGCGCCGCCAAAATTCCGGTTACGGTAGTGCCCTGTGGCCCCAAAGCAAGATGATAACCCTCATATTCCTTGGAGACGTTGTAGGCGAGCCGGGGCGGCTCGCCCTCTACCGTGCTATACCTGAGCTTCAGCAAGAATTCTCCCCGCAGGCCATCATTGTCAACGGCGAAAATGCAGCACACGGCAGAGGGCTTACCCCGGCCTTAGCCAAAGAAATGCTGCAACACGGGGTAGATGTCATTACCCAGGGCGACCACGTTTGGGATTCTCAGGATATGGTGGACAAGATAGACACCATGCCCCGCGTGCTCAGGCCGCTCAACTTTCAGGCCAACACACCGGGTGCCGGCAGTGTGGTGCTTGAAACAGCCCAAGGAAAAATCGGTATCATTTGTCTCATAGGCCGCACCTTCATGCGATTGCAGGCCGATAATCCGTTTCTTACCGTACAAGAGGAGATTGACCGCCTGAGAGAAAACGGCTGCAACACTATTTTGATAGATATCCACGGCGAGGCTACGAGCGAAAAAATAGCCATGGCCCTTCACACAGACGGAAAAGCCACAGCCGTAGTGGGCACGCATACCCATGTGCAAACGGCAGATGCCCGCATATTGCCCGGTGGCACCGCGGCTATTACAGATGTGGGCATGTGCGGCAGCCGCGATGGGGTTATTGGGCGCGATGCTGCAGATGTGCTGCATGCCAACCTAACAGCCCTTCCCTGCAAATTAAACATTGGCGGTTGGCCGGCTCGCGTGAGCGGCGTTGTGATTACAGCAGATGAAACAACCGGCCGCGCCCTCAGCATTCACCCCATTAACAGAGATTATGATCGATGAGGAAAGATTCGGCGGCATTGCCCGACTTTACGGAGTACAGGCCGCCCATACATTATCAGAGGCCCGCGTGGCTGTAGTGGGTATAGGCGGTGTCGGCTCGTGGGCGGCAGAAGCACTGGCCCGCAGCGGTGTGGGCACCATCATTTTGCAGGATATGGATGATTTGTGCATCACCAACACCAACCGACAAATCCATGCCATGCAAGGCACCTACGGGCAAGCCAAGGTGGAGGTGATGGCGGAGCGTCTGCGCCTCATCAATCCCGCCATTCAGGTGGAGCCACTACTCTCGTTCTACACCGTTTCCAAACCGGAGCGTCTGTTCGACACCCGACCGGATGTGGTTATTGACGCCATTGACTCCATGCGCCCTAAAACCCACCTGATTGCCGAGTGCTACAAGCGCGGGGTGCCCATCATTACCTGCGGTGGTGCCGGCGGTAGAATTGATGCTTCCTGTATCTCCCTAGCAGATTTATCGCGCACCTGCGGCGACAACATGCTCTCGCAGCTCCGCAAAAATTTGCGCAAGGATTACGGCTTTCCCCTCCAAGATAAATGTCCTCCCATTGGTATTCCCTGTGTTTACTCCCCGGAAAAACCGCGCTTTCCCCGCTGCGACGGCAGCGTGAGCTGCGAGCGCGAGGCCGGGCAAAAAGGCGGCATCGGCTGCGCCTCCGGCTTTGGCTCGGCCACCCACATTACGGGCACCTTCGGGTTTATGATGGCCGGGGCCGCTATAGAGGCTCTCCTGCAGGCCAAGGCCCCCTCCCCGGAAAATAAAGTTTGACACACCTCCGCAAAACAGGTAGACTGACAGCATCTATAAATCCCAGTACAAAACCATGATTAAGCGGATACTCCTTCCCATGGCGGCACTAGTAGCAATGCAAGTCACAGCAGCAGAAATCAGCGAGGCAGATATGCTCCGCAGCGGACGACGCATGGTGGTGCTGGATGTCAAGTCTCAGGATGCCGCACTCACCGGCACAGCTCCGAAAGGAGAAGGCAAGCTCTTCCGCATTCTCAACGGTGTTGAGGTATTGTGGGAGGGAAAAAGCGGTGAAAGCTTTCATTTAATACCGCACTGCCGCAAGGTGTACCTGCTGAGTGTGGACAGCGAAAACAAGGCATGGGACATCGAGTGGAAGCCCGAGGACAACAACCGCGCCGGTGTTCCGCACGCCGTGCTCCAAGGTGATTCAAACGGCTATAAAGTGCCCGCAGGCGGCAAGGATGCAGGCCCGGCCTTGCGCAAAATACTCAGCCACGCCGGCAATATGGGGTGCATGAAGCATCGCACCACCATTGAATTGCCCAAGGGGGAATACCACTTCTACCCGGAGTCTGCCACACAGCTCAGCTATTATATCTCCAACCACGACCAGCAGCACATGCAGCCCGTGGGGATTCCGTTGGTTGGCTTAAAAAATGTTACCCTCAACGGCAATGGCTCCACCTTCGTGTTCCATGGCGCCATGCAGCCCGTGCTCATCATGGACAGCGAATCCGTGCAGCTGAACGATGTTACCATTAAACACGATGCCCCCTACTACAACGAAGGCAAGATTGTGGAGATTAAAGACGGCAAAACAACGCTGGAGTTTGCTTCCAAGTTCCGCTGGAAAGTGCAGGATGGCCAATATTACCTGATGGGCGACGGCACCCCCAAACGCCCCGGTGCCGTGCTGGCGTTCGAGGCAGATGGCCGCATGGTGGCCACTGGTAAGGCCGGCGATATGGTGTGGTCCAACAAGGGCGAGCAAGTAGGTAAAAAGCGCGTTCGCTTCAATCAGGATGCCTCGAAAATGGGCTTGAAAAAAGGCCAAGTGCTCGTATACCGCCACTATGGCCGCCCGCACCCGGCCATGGTCATGTATCGCGCCAATGATATTACGCTCAACAACGTAGTATTTGAGGACAGCCAAGGCATGGCGCTCATTGCACAACGCAGCCGCGACATCACCATCAACGGCGGTGGTTGCATCTGCCCCAAGGGGCGTGTTTACACCGTATCGGCAGATGCCACGCACTTCTCCAACTGCGCAGGCACCATTACTGTTAAAGGCGCTAAGTATGAGGGCATGATGGACGACGCCATCAACGTGCACTCCACCTGCTTGGGTATTGAAAAGGTGCTTAGCCCCACAGAAATCGTTGCGCGTTACATGCACCCGCAGGCTGTTGGCTTTGAGGTATTTGAGGCCGGTGAAAGCATCCAATTCATTAAGGGCAAAACCTTGGAGAATCATCCGCAACTCGGCAAGGCAGCCAAGGTAAGCAAGTTGAGTGAAACCCACCTGCGCATTACCTTAGACCAACCGCTGCCGGAGGGCATCGGCGAGGGCGATGCCATTGAAAACGCCGATTGGTACCCCGCCGTCAACTTCATTGGTTGCACGGTACAGCACAACCGCGCTCGCGGCACACTGTTCACCACCCCCAAGCCTGTGCTGGTGGAGGGTTGCAAGTTCATTGGCTCCAGCGGCTCTGCCATTTTGTTGGCAGGCGATGCCCAAGGCTGGTATGAAAGCGGCCGCTGCCTGGATGTTACCATCCGCAACAACGTGTTCGACCACAACCTGATTCAGCGCTACCAGTTCACCGAGGGCATTATTGCCATCTACCCGGAGGTAAAGCAGCCCGCGGAGCAAACGGAGCGCTATCACAAGAATATTCTCATCGAAAACAACATCTTCCGCACCCATCGCGTTCCGCTTATTTATGCCATCTCGGCAGACGGCATCATCTTCCGCAACAACGACGTGAAGTTTGATGACCGCCACGCACCCATGCACAACAAGCAACCGTATGTGCTCAAGCACTGTGGCAAGGCAGACCTCCAATCTCTCTGATTTTTTCTTTACCATGAAATTTAACGACCGCACGGCACGCCCCAATAAACACACCACCCGCCCCGACGACCGCCAACGCGCCAAGGGGAATCAACCGCATTTCGAAAAAGCCCCCACCAAAACGGTGGTCAGGGCTTTGGATGAAGGGGCTCTGCAAGACATTCTTGAGGCGCAGCCGCAAGGGCTTTACCTGGTGCTCGACTGCGTGCAGGATCCCCACAACCTCGGTGCTATTCTGCGCACGGCAGATGGTGCCGGTGTGGCCGCCGTGATTACGCCGAAAGACAAATCCGTGGGCATTACGGAAACCGTGCTGAGAGTCTCTGTCGGCGCTGCAGAAAAGGTTCCCTTTGTGCAAGTCACCAACCTGGCCCGCACCATGAAGATGATGAAGGAGGCCGGCATTTGGTTTGTGGGCACCTCCGACCACGGCGATCGCGACCTGTATGCCATGGACCTCAAGGGCGGCATTGCCTTGGTCATGGGCGCGGAAGGCGACGGCATGCGCCGTTTGACAGAGGAGAACTGCGATTTCCTGATTCGCATTCCCATGTACGGCAGTGTCCCCTGCCTCAACGTGTCCGTGGCAACGGGCGTATGTTTGTATGAGGCTGTGCGTCAGCGCAGTATTCAGTAATACACAAGCATGCCCACAATTGAACATCTTAATCCGGCACCGGGCGCACTCGTGCGCTTTGTGTCGGATTGGCATTTGGGCCACGAGCGCTGCGAAGCCCCGGCACCGCCAACTATTCTCCCCCGGCTCTTGGAAGGCGTAGACATGCTGGTGATGGTGGGCGACACGGCAGAAACCCGCATCTGCTCTTGGCAAGAGCAAGCCCAACGCCTGCGTGCAGAGCTGCGCGAGCAATGCAGCCTCCGCAACGTGCAACTGGTAGAAATATCCGGTAATCACGACCCGGACATCGAGCCCCTGCTCATACATTTTTGGGATGGCAAGGTAGTCGCCATGCACGGCCATGCGCTCTATAAAGAGGTTGCCCCCTGGAGCTGGGAATACCTGAACAACAAGGAGAAATGCCACGCACTCATTGCCACTTACCCCGACTGCGATACCAACTTAGAATCTCGCTTAGAGTTATCGCGCGCCATGTGCCAACTCACCCCGCCGATTCTGCGCCGCGAGGGGATTCGCAACCGCTATTTGCGCAGTTTGCTGCATTGCTTTTGGCCGCCGCAACGCCCGTGGAATATTCTGCGCTGTTGGTTTACCTGCGGCCGCCGCGCCAACCGCTTTGCCAATCAATTCTTACCGGCTGCAGAGGTGCTGATTTTAGGGCACTTTCACCGCTCCGGCCACTGGCGTTTCGGCAAACGCCATATCTACAACACCGGTGCTTGGTTTAAGCATGCCTCCCCCTATTTTGTTGATATGAAAGATGGCCGCGTACTGCAATACAGCCCCCTCCGGCAGCTGCTTGACCAACATACACATGTTGAAAGTTGAAGATTGAAAGGCATTCCGGTACAAATCATCCCTCCAAAATCAATAATCCAACATCCCCCAAATGTTAGTCTTGCCACGGGGGGAATAGCATGCTAGGATAGAGTCACATGAAGAAATCACTGCTTACACTCAGCTTGGGCTTGGCCACCTTGGCAACAGCCGGAGAAACTGTGGACACCATGCAATACGGATTGCCTGACAGTGGATTAGCCCCCAGTTTTGCCGAGGCTACCTATATCTCCCGTCTGCGCCAGCGCCACGGCGGCTCCCACATGAGCATGCAGAGCTATGCCCTGACCATTCCGTTGGCAGACCCTCGCAAAAGCCATTGGAATGAGTGGATGATAAATGCCCAGCTCGACTCCAAAATTACCATTTTCGAGACCGGAGGCAGCCTCACCTTGAAGGATGAGGTGCTGTATAATGTAGCACTGCCCATCAGCCTTATCAAGCCCATGAGCAACGGCAACAGAATCACCCTGGGTGTGGCCCCCGAGATTGCCACCGATGGCAACGCCATTGAGCACGGGCTGGATTTAGCGGCCTATGGTCTTTACACCATTCGCCGTAACGAGAGCTTCAGCTACACCATCGGTGTGGGTATTTCTCCTCGTTTTGCCGTGCATGGAGCAGTGCCCTTCTTTGGTTTTCAATGGAAACCGAATGAAGATTGGACCGTGCACATGCAGGGGTACAAGCTCACGGCTTTGTACAAGGTAACGGATAAATGGTCCGTAGGCCCCTTTGCCAATGCGGCCGGTGGTATTTGGAGCGTTGAGACAGAGCGCGGCGATGAGTATTTTCGACTGCGTTCCTTGGTGCTGGGTGTCACCTCGGAGTACGATTTCTCTGCCCCGGGCCAAACGAAGCGCATCTTCGCTGTATCCATTGGCACCAATGTAGCCACGAACGCGGAATTTTTGAAACGCAATGCGGAGAAAGATGCAGTAGAAAGCCACCACTACAAGCCGGGTCTGTATGTATCGGCCGCGGTGGATTTCCGGTTCTGATATTGCTGCATTCGGCATAAACATCCTATCTTTGCCCTGCTTTTCTCTTTACAAAACAGGGATTCTCCCCTATATTATTGGGCATGAGCTGCACAAAAGTTTCTGACAATATGGAGGCGCTGATTAAGCTGGCGCTTGAAGAAGATTTTGGTGACGGAGACGTAACCTCCACCTACTTTGTACCGGAGGGTCTGCAGGCCCGTGCCCTGATGCGTCCGCGTACACGTGGCGTACTCTCCGGCGTTAAGGTGGCAGAGGCCGTCTTCCGTGCGGTAGACCCGACTCTGCGAGTTGAGGTGTATTTGAATGACGGCGACGAAGTATCCCCTGATGCCGTGGTGATGATGATTGAGGGCTCAGCCCGTTCCATTTTGGGAGCAGAGCGCACAGCGCTCAACTTCATCCAACGACTTTCCGGCGTGGCTACCATGACCCACAAATACGTGCAGGCCATTTCACACACCGGCTGCAAATTGCTGGACACCCGCAAGACCACGCCCGGCTACCGTTTGCTGGAGAAGGCTGCTGTTGTGCACGGCGGCGGCAATAACCACCGCTTGGGCCTGTATGACCGCGCCATGGTAAAGGACAACCACCTGATGACCGATGGCAACACCGACCACCTGCAGGCTTGCATTAACCAGCTCAAGGCCGACAAGCCCGGAGTGGAGGTAGAGCTTGAGGCAGATAACCTGACACAGGTAGAAGCATTCCTGAAGTTGACGGGGGTAGACTACATTTTGCTGGATAACATGAGCTGCGACGATATGCGCAAGGCTATTGAAATGCGTGGCTCGGCTTGCAAGCCCTATTTTGAGGCCAGTGGCGGCCTTACTTTAGAGACGGCACCGGCCGCCGCTGAGACGGGGGTAGACTTCATGAGCTTTGGTTGCCTCACCCACTCTGTGCCCTCCATGGATTTGGGCCTCGATTTTACAGTTGAACGCTAACACACATGGAGCTTAGCCCCAGAGAAGCCCTCATTGCTCTCAACCTGATACCGGGGCTGGGCTCCATTCGCATACAAGCTCTGCTGGAGCATTTTGGCTCCGCAGAGCTTGTGCTTGCTGCGCCCTCGCGCATGCTGGAGCAAGTGAAAAACATTGGTGGCAAAATGGCAGCCGCCATTGCAGATTGGCGCAATTGCACCAATGTGTATGCCGAAATGGACTGTGCCGCACACTACGGCGTGCGTATTGTTACCTTAACGGATGAGGAATACCCCAAGGCTCTGCGCCGCATGAGCGATCCGCCCATTGTTCTTTATGTAAAGGGCGAGTGGCGCCAGGAAGATGCCGACCGAGCCGTATCCATTGTGGGCTCTCGAGCCGCCACCCCTTATGGCATGGGCGTGGCTCGCAGGTTTGGCCGCGATTTGGCAGATGCTGGCAGTACCATCATCTCCGGCTTGGCTAAAGGAATTGATGCTGCGGCACATTGGGGAGCACTGGATGCCGGCGGGCGCACCATTGCCGTGCTGGGCCATGGGCTTGCGCAGATTTTTCCGCAGGAAAACACGGAACTGGCACAGCGCATTATCTGCGGGCACGGTGCACTGGTGAGCGAGTTCCCCATGAATATGCGCCCCAGCCGCACGAGTTTTCCGCAGCGCAACCGCATTGTTGCAGCGTGGAGCAAAGCAACCTTGGTGGTGGAGGCTCCTTCCCACAGCGGGGCGCTGCATACGGCTCATTTGTCGGGCGATGATTATGGCAACACCGTCTTTGCCATTCCCGGCATGATTGATAAGCCTACCTCCTTGGGCTGCCATGCCCTTATCCGCGATGGTGCCACCCTGTGCACCAATGCGCGAGAACTAATGGACGACATGGGGTGGACCCAAGGGCCGCAGCAAATGGAGCTTTTTGCCCCGGCGGAGCCCCCTGCACCGGAGGCACCGCAACCGCGCTCTTGCAGCATGCCCCACGCCCCGCAAGGCGCAAATGAGATTTTGCATGCCATTGCAGCCGGGCATGATACGCTGGATGCGCTTTGCTCCGTCTTGGGCCAACCGGCGCACATTCTTACACCGCAACTGATGCGCCTGCAGGTGATGCGAAAAATTGTTCCCCTGCCCGGCGGCCGCTACACGGGAGTGTAAGGGAGCTACTTATTTTGGGTACCGGAGTTGCGAGCCTCCCAAGCGCTCCTGAGTTTAACGGAGGGATACTTCTGTTGCAAGGCTGCTTTTTCTATCAACGGCGCAGCCTCTTTTTCCGGTATCCCCTTACTCAAGACCTGCCTGATAACCTCGATATTAAACTCTGGCCAAAAGAAATCTTCATCATAATACCGGCTCTGGTAGTCATCTATCAATGCCGCTACTTTTTCATTGAACTCCAAGCGCAGAGCCTGCCTTTCTGCCATCGAGGCGCATTGCTTTCTGCGCTCTTTGTATGCAGTTTGCTCCTTGAGAAGAGATGCCACCAGCGCCTCCTCCGCCGGTTTTAATTGTTCCTCCTCGGGGTAAACGATGGAGCCCAGCCAATTATATTGAACCAAATAGTGCGGATGCAGGGGATACTCTTTTGCCATGCCACGCAGAAAGCTCATTTTCTTGACCTCCAGAACAGACATAATAAATTCCGTACGCTCCGGTTTCGGGTCGTTACCGCCATACACGGTTGCAATATAATCCTCCACCAACCTCTTGAATTGTTGATTCAAAGCATAATTCAACTCTACCTGTTTGGCATAATAATCAAAGGTGGCCTTTTCACCTATTTTCAGCTCATCTTTCTTCCATTCGGCACAGGCCTCATCCACCGTTTTTTGTGCAGCCAAAGCTGCCTGCAAAAACTCGCGTTCCACCGAGAGCACAGGCTTGTAAGAACCGGCAATCAGATTCAATGCCGGGCCAACATCCACCAAATCTGCGGGATGACGAGCCGCACGCGCATATTCCTCCTCGGGCTGTCGTTCCACAACCCACCACACAAGCCCCGCCGCTGCACAGGCGAATACCAGAGCAGCAATGCACCACCTCCTCCGGTGAGGTCCCTCCAGCGCGCGCAACCATGCATCGGCGCTTTGGTAGCGCTCCTGCGGGAGCTCGGCACAAGCGCGCAGAATGGAGTTCTTTAGGCGCCGTGGTAATGGAATACCCTGTTCATCCACCACGCGAGCAAGGGTTCTGCCCAAGGCAAAAATATCAGAGGAGGGTGTGGGAATTTCCCCTTCGCAAAACTGCTCGGGAGCCGCGTAGCCGGGGGTACCCACAAGAGTCGGCACATGAGTGGGCTCGCCCGGCATGGCAGAGTCAAAATCAATGATAACAGGTGTATCATCCGCCTTCACCAAAATATTGGCGGGCTTAATATCGCGATGAATTACCCCCAAGCCATGCATGTAGCGCAGTGTGCTCAACACTCTTTGCAACACATGCACAATTCTTTTAACCGACGGTTTTTGAGCCATCCAATCTCGCAGAGAAAGCCCGTCCACCATCTCCATAACCCCGAAAGCCGTGCCGCAAGCGGAAAACACCTCATGAATCTTGGCAATTCCGGCATGATTCAGCCCGCCCAAAATACGCGCTCCGCGGCAAAAGGCTTGCAACGATGCAGCATACGCTTGCTCTTGAGTGGGGTACACCATGGCGGTACCGGGCTTGCGCATGCACAGGCCACGCGGAAAATGCTCCTTAATGACCACTTCTCGCCCCAGCTGGTGGTCTATGGCAATATAGCATATACCACCACCGCCCTGCCCCATGACCTCCAACAACTCAAACTTTTCCAAACGTGTGCCACAGGGCAACGGCACGGCATCCGGGGTGGTAGTCATAACAAGCAATGAGGGCTATTACCGAGGCGGCAAAATTACCTCGCGCGTTTTCATCCCCTCCGGGGCTGCGGCATCGGGCATGGGTTTTACCAAATCGGCAATTGCCTGCGCCACCAAGGCCTCTGCCGTTAGCCCCACGGCCATGGCACGTTCCGTAAGTCTGCGATACATATCCGGCGCAAGCTGAACGGTTAGCGACATGCTGGCGTTGACGGATACACCGGGTACCGACTGCCCCGCAAAATCATCGGAGCCGGGCAACTGCACCATCACGCGCTCAATCAACTGCTGCTTAAGAGTGGGAATATTTTTCTGACTCATCCAGTTGCGCACCGTAATCTCCGACACCCCGCAACGCTCCGCCATCCAACGATAATCCAAACCACGGCTTTTAAGCCATTGTTTCACTGCATTTTTGAACTCCGTTTGGTCATTCCCCTCCGTCATACCGTGAGCATATCATATTCAACACTTTTGTCAAGAAATTGCCTCGCTCAATGACGTGCATATTCACTTCACTAAGCGGGCTATTTGCCGCGCCACTAATTCCTCCGGGCTACAACCCTCGCGCATGGCACGCTGAGCCAACAAAGCATAATCCTCCATGCTTAAATCAATAAGACAGCTATAAGCTATCTCGTTTTGAGATATTTGAAAAATAGAATTCTCTTCCGAACTTTCTTTTTCTTCTTCTTGCACATTAATACTTATATCTCTATTACGTTCTTTCATAATTTTACTTTCAATTCACGGCACGATTTTAACATATCTATCCACCTTTGTAAATTATCATTTTGATATTTTTATGTTGACTTGTTCTCATTTTGAGATAAAATATTCTCTGTAAGCTCCACTCCTTGCTAGTTACCCGACAATTAACAGCAAACCGACCAGAGAAAAAAACAACACTACATTTACCACTCATGTATTGCTCAAATTGCAGAAAAGAAATTCCTAATCAAACAAACTTCTGCCCATTTTGTGGGGCGCCACAAATTAAGTCAGGAGACACCTCAGCAAAAGAAGTAAATATACCCTCTCTTTTGCAAAATTGCAACAAGGCATCCTCCCATTCAGAAAAAGAAAAAAACAACAAAATCGGATGCGGATGTCTTGTGATATTAATTTTTGTTGTTATGCTGGGAGCTTTAAGCGAGCCAGCAGATAAAACGGATAGTATTGCTTCTTCTGACGAACAGAATGAACAACTTCATGCAGCATCTACACCCACAACTGTAAACTCACAACAAAAAAAATCAGAACCGCCGGTAAAAACTACTCAGAGTACAAAAATAGAAAAGACCGCAAAAACACCGGTTGTTACAAAAAAGGAATCGAAACCGACCTCTCCAGCTACACAGCAATTGCCCAAAAAGGCAATTATTCTCGATGGGGCAGTACAACCGATACCAACCCAAAAGGGCAAGGGTTTCGATAAAACTATTGCCAGATATGGTGTAAATAGAATAAAAAGAATCAACACTCTATTACCCAAGGTTGCCGAAAAAGCAGCCACAGCCCCCTATATGGATATTATCTGGAATGTCGATATCTCCGATAATATGAGCACACAGAATGAATTGATATTTTACGCAGATGCTAAAAATGGAAATCGCGTCTATATCAATGAAAATTTGCAAATCATCGACGCACGAAAAATGTACTAAACTTAATCTCTAACACCTTAATAGCAATGGGTCTTTTTACTACAGAATATTGTCCGGTATGCGGGAAGAAAATCGGTTTTTTATGCTCTCGTATTCAGAATAAAATCGCAGTATGTTATGATTGTATCGACATCTCAGATATTGACATAAGTCTTTTACCTTATCTCTCGGTAGAAGATCTCATGAAACGACTGAAAGAAAGGGAAGAAAACCTCCTTCAATTCAAGTTATTTTCCACAACTCGTGAAGTCTCAGTACCTCCGTTTTATTTCAGAGAAGACGCTAACATGAGACGTTGGTATGTCTCCGACGAGAAAAATCCTCAAAATCCTCAGCTTTTACGATACGATGAAATTGCAGATTATAGAATTGAGGAAGACGGCACAACCATATCCAGCGGAGGATTAGGAAGAGCTTTAGTTGGAGGTGTATTGTTTGGTGGCGTAGGAGCAGTTGTGGGTGCTGTTACCGGGAAGAAAGAAGGCAAAAAGAAACTGACCTCCCTTAACGTTGTCATTTCCCTAAACAATCGTTACAAAACCAACATTACAGTCCCATGTATTGCCTTCGCTTGCAAAACCGGCAGTTGGGAATACAATAAAGGAATGGAAAGTGCTCAAAAATTAATGGACTTTCTACGCTCCATTAACTCCAAAGCGTCGGACGGAAATTCCCCGTCTTCTCACAATTTCCAGTCTTCTGAAGCAGATGAAATATTGAAATTCAGAAAACTAATGGAACAAGGTATCATTTCTGAAACAGAATTCGAATTGAAGAAAAAACAAATTCTAGGCATATAACAGCAACCTATATCAGGGGATTCAATTCTCCGCCAACCAAGCAGAGAATTTCTCTGCCCAAGCTTTGGAGATGCCGGGGAGTTCGGCAATTTCAGCAGCCGAGCGCGAGCGGATACCGGGAACGGTGTGAAAACGCGCCAAAAGCAATTCTTTGCGCTTGGGGGTCATACCGGGGTAGGCATCCAGCTTACTTTCCCGCACGCGTTTACGAACCAACAACTCGTTGTAATTGTTGGCAAAGCGGTGAGCCTCATCGCGCAAACGCTGCAAGAGCTTCAGCGCTCCGCAGTCTTTTGTTAACACAAGGGGCTCACTCTCATGCGGAAAATACACCTCTTCATCTCGCTTTGCTAAGCCGATAACGGGCATATCCGCCAAGCCCACCTCGGTTAACACCTGTACGGCAATAGACAACTGGCCCTTGCCGCCGTCCACCACCACTAAATCCGGCACTGTGATAGGGGCTTTACCCTCGGCGCTAAGCTTCTTAAGCCACGCATAGGTTCCCATGCCCTCCGGTTTATCAAAGAGGGCGCTACTTTCGTTCACAATGCGAGAGTAGCGGCGGCGCACCACCTCCAGCATCGAGGCAAAGTCATTTTGCCCCTCTACCCCACGAATGCGATAGCGGCGGTAAGCCTTATTATCCGGCTTACCGTCCGTAAATCGCACCATCGAGGCAACAATATGATTGTCTGACAGGTTGGAGATATCAAAGCATTCCATGATGGCCGGAGGCTGCGCCATCCCCAGCGCTTGCCCCAGCTCGGCCAAATCCTTTTGCGGGTTCACGGTTCCCGGTAAGTCGGGTGTGCCGCGAGTAAAGCGGCGCGCAGGCTCGAGCGTTTTGAGGATATTCTCCCGAATATCGCGCAGGCGCGCAGCGCGCTCAAAGTCCAAGGCCTCGGAGGCCTCCATCATTTCCTGAGTCAGCGCATCGATGTGTTCCTTGCGCGCACCACCCTCCAACAGGGCTAAGGCGGCATCAAACTGCGCCCTATACTCCTCCGGAGACACGCGCCCGATGCACGGCGCAGAGCATTGGCGAATCACATCATCATGGCAATGGCGGTATTGCTCCTCTCCCGGGTGCCGGCACGTGCAAGTGCGCAGGCGGAAGCGGTGGTTAAGCCACTCTACCGTCTCTTTCAACGCGGTGGAATGCACAAAGGGGCCCAAGTAGCGAGCGCCGTCGTCTTTCTTAAGGCGCACGAGCGAGAAACGGGGCAACTCATCCTGACGCGAGGCGCGAAGTAACAGATAGCGCTTGTCATCTCGCAGCTGCACATTGTAATGCGGGCGATACTCTTTAATGAGTTTTTGCTCCAGAATGAGTGCTTCCTGGTCGTTGCGAACCTCGTAATAATCAAAGTCTGCAATAGCGGCTATCAACGCACGGGTTTTGCCGTTCTCCAACGTGGCTCGCGAAGGTGAAAAGTAATTGCTTAAGCGGCGTTTCAGGTCTTTGGCCTTCCCCACATAAATAACGCCACCGCCATCATCCTTCATCAGGTATACCCCGGGACAATGCGGCGTTTTGCGCCATTTCTCCTTCACGTTCACCTTTGCCATGCCCACAGTATACCACGCCCCGCTTTTGTTGAACAGCACTAATTGAGGAATAACCATCGCAGAAAGGAGTGTTAGATTAAAATAATTCCTAGAATCTCTATAAAATTGCTTGACTTTTGGATATATGGCGGTATGATTGCGTGCAACATACAACATGCAGTAGTAGGCCATGAAAATACGGAAGCGCAACGGACAGACCGCCGATTACCGGCGAGAGAAGATAGAGCGGGTGATACGCCTTGCTTTTGAAAGTGTAGGGATGAGCGACACAGAGGGCGAGGTAGCACGCTTAGCTGTGAGTATAGAATCCAGCCTACGCGCGCACGGGGGCGAGGTCGTTGCCGTAGAAAGTATTCAGGACCAAGTGGAAGAAAGCCTGATGGTAGCAGGCCACTACGAGGCAGCCAAACGCTTCATTTTGTACCGCAACGAGCGTGCACGTGCGCGCACGGCAAGAGAACAACTGTTGCAACATTTTGAGAACCGCCCTGCACTGGACGATGTATTGAAAGAAATACAGCAAGAGTTCTGTGAGGAGGAGTACGGCATACAGCAACTCACCGCCAAGTTTCGCACCTTCAGCAAGGACGGACACGGAGACGACGTGGCGCTGGGCAGCCTCATTAAATCCGCAGCTGAGCTGACAACCCGAGATGCCCCCCGCTGGGAAATGATTGCTGCGCGATTCTGGCTGCTGCGTTTCCGTTTGCGTGTAGCCACGTATGAGGCTGAGGCCGGTATTTGCAACCTGCATGATAAAATTAACCACCTCACCAAAGAAGGTGTATACGGAGAGTACATACTCAAACACTACAGCCGCGCAGAAATTGAAAACTTTGAGCAACTGTTGGATACCGACCGCGACAAGCTCTTCAATATATCCGGGCTTGAGCTGTTGCACGGCCGCTACCTCATCCGCACCCATGCCGGGCGCGTAATGGAAACGCCGCAAGAAATGTTCTTGGGCATTGCCCTGCATTTGGCTATGAATGAGAAAGAGGGGCGAGCCGACTGGGTGAAGCGTTTTTACGACATGCTCAGCACCCTCAAAGTAACTGTGGCCACCCCCACGCTTGCCAATGCACGCAAGCCCTTCCACCAGCTTTCCTCCTGCTTTATTGACACCGTACCCGACAGCTTGGAAGGCATTTACCGCAGTATTGACAACTTTGCCCAAGTGAGCAAATACGGTGGCGGCATGGGGCTTTACTTCGGCAAAGTACGCGCATGCGGCAGTGCCATACGTGGTTTTGCCGGTGCAGCAGGCGGCGTCATCCGCTGGATTCGCCTTGCCAATGACACCGCCGTGGCCGTAGACCAGCTGGGGGTGCGCCAAGGAGCCGTGGCCGTGTATTTGGATGCTTGGCACCGTGACCTGCCGGAGTTCCTCTCCCTGCGCACCAACAACGGAGATGACCGCCTTAAAGCGCACGATGTATTCCCCGCTGTGTGCTACCCGGATTACTTCTGGCAGCAAGTGAGGGACAACATCGAGGGCGACTGGTACCTCATGTGCCCGCACGAGGTGCAAAGCATTAAAGGCTATGCCCTGGAGGACAGCTACGGCGAGGAGTGGGAGCAGCGCTACCTGAGCTGCGTGGCAGACTCCCGCATCAGCAAACGCCGCGTCCCCATCAAAGATATTGTGCGCCTCATCCTCAAGAGCGCGGTAGAAACCGGCACCCCCTTTGTCTTTAACCGCGACCTCGTTAACCGAGCCAACCCGAACAAGCACAAGGGTATCATCTATTGCAGCAACCTGTGCACGGAAATTGCACAAAATATGAGCGCCATTGAAAGCATCAGCCAAACTGTTACCACCGTCAACGGCGAGCAAGTGGTGGTAACTACCACCAAGCCCGGCAATTTTGTGGTGTGCAACTTGGCCAGCCTGTCGTTGGGGCGTATCAATGTGAACGACCCGCAAGAGGTAGAATACATTACCCGCAGTGCCATACGTGCGCTGGACAACGTGATAGATCTCAACCTCTACCCCCTGCCCTATGCCGAAATCACCAACCGTGGCTACCGCCCCATTGGTTTGGGCGTAAGCGGCTACCACCACATGTTGGCAAAAAACGGCATTCGCTGGGAGAGCGAGGAGCACCTGCAATTTGCCGATACGCTGTTTGAGCAAATTAACCACGCTGCCATCAGCGCCAGCTGCGATACAGCCAAAGAAAAAGGAGCCTACGCCCATTTTGAAGGCAGTGAGTGGCAAACCGGTCGTTACTTTGAGCGCCGCAACTATACAGCCCCGCACTGGCAAGAACTGCGCGAGCGCGTAGCCACCCACGGCATACGCAACGCCTACCTGTTGGCCGTAGCCCCCACCGGCAGCACCAGCATTATTGCCGGCACAACGGCCGGCACAGACCCGGTGATGAAACTCTTCTTCCTGGAGGAAAAGAAGAACGGGCTCATGCCCCGTGTGGCACCGGAGCTCTCCATCGATACCCTTTGGTATTACAAGAGCGCTCACAAAATCGACCAAAGCTGGTCCGTACGCGCCGGCGGTGTCCGCCAACGCCACATCGACCAAGCCCAGAGCATGAACCTGTACATTACCAATGAGTACACCCTCCGCCAAATCCTTAACCTTTACATCCTCGCATGGGAATGCGGGGTGAAGACAGTCTATTATATCCGCTCCAAGAGCCTCGAAGTAGAAGAATGTGAATCATGTGCCAGTTAACCCGCAGACCACTGTTTAATCCGCAGGGCGATTCCGAAGTACTCGCCCGCCGCATCATCAACGGCAATACCACCAACCTCAACGACTTCAACAACATGAAGTACGCTTGGGTGAGCGGATGGTATCGCCAGGCAATGAACAACTTCTGGATTCCGGAAGAAATTAATCTCTCCGCCGACGTGAGAGATTACCCCAAGCTGAGCCCCGCAGAGCGCCGTGCTTTTGATAAGATATTGTCCTTCCTCGTCTTTTTGGACAGTATCCAAACGGCCAACCTGCCCTCTGTGGGTGAATACATAACCGCCAATGAGGTAAACTTGTGCCTGTGCATTCAGGCCTTCCAAGAGGCCGTGCACAGCCAAAGCTACAGCTACATGCTGGACACCATTTGCGAGCCGCAACAGCGCACAGAAGTGCTCTACCAATGGAGAAACGATGAGCACTTGCTGCGCCGCAACACCTTCATCGGCAATCTGTACAACGAGTTCCAACAAAACCGCACCCCACAGAACTTTGCCCGCACCCTTGTGGCCAACTTTATTTTGGAGGGTATTTATTTCTATAGCGGTTTCATGTTCTTCTATAACCTCGGCCGTAACAACAAAATGCCCGGCTCTGCACAGGAGATTCGCTACATCAACCGCGATGAATCGACCCACCTCTGGCTCTTCCGCAACATCATCCGTGAGCTCCAGCGAGAGCAACCGGAGCTCTTCACTCCCGAGCTGGTGGAAGTATACCGCAGCATGATTCGCGAAGGCTGCGAACAGGAAATTGCTTGGGGCTGCTACGTCATTGGCGATGAAATCCCCGGCCTCTCTACCGGCATGATTACGGATTATATTCGTTACTTAGCCAACCGCCGTTGCATGGATCTCGGCTTTGAGCCCCTGTATGAGGGCTACGAAACCGAGCCGGCCTCCTGCTCTTGGGTATCTCAATACAGCAACGCCAACCTCATTAAAACAGACTTCTTTGAGGCACGCTCCACCGCCTACGCCAAGAGCACGGCTCTGGTGGATGATTTATAAGCACCCTTTCCTTAATGGGATAAAGCCGCCCGCCCCTAAAAAAGGTGCGGGCGATTTTCTTGCGCTGATAAACCGAGAAGCTTTTTAGTTGATCGCCCCAAAATAGCAATTTGTGGGGCTATTGGAGGTGAGCGCAGCGAACGGAATTCAAGAGTCCGGAGGACGACAGACACATAGCCGGGGGCGCAAGCCCCCGGTATGGGGAAAAGAAAATCGGAGCCCCGAGGCGCCGGAGCGAACGCGACGGCAACGAGGGCCGACAGAAAGCGTGGCTC
>CAJGCZ010000035.1 GCA_904501975.1 uncultured Akkermansia sp. | reverse complement strand
TATCATTTTCATGCGTTACCGGGGGTTCTCATCTTCGGCTACGCCTCGATGAACCACCCCCGGCTACGTTCTGTCGTCCTCCGGACTCTCAAATTCGGCTCGCTGCGCTCGCGGGGTGGAGACGACAAACTCACATTTATCAACTGTATAGTTTAACAGAGCCAATTCCAAAATCAACAATCGTTTGGCGGCTTCACCACAAAGCATGGCAGAGCTACGCCAAACTTACCGCCCGCGCCTTAAAGCGCGGAGCGTGAACGGAGGCGCCGGCTTTGCTCTTTCCTGCGACCGTTAGGTAGCCGAATTCTACAAATCAAAAATCAAAATTCCAAAATCAACAATCGTTTGGCGGCTTCACCACAAAGCATGGCAGAGCTACGCCAAACTTACCGCCCGCGCCTTAAAGCGCGGAGCGTGAACGATGGCGCCGGCTTTGCTCTTTCCTGCGACCGGCAGGGAGCCGAATTCTACAAATCAAAAATCAAAATTCCAAAATCAACAATCTAAAGTTCTTTTCAAACAGCGGCGGGTATGGTACACTGGGCGCATGCTGGAGGCATTGGACATCATGATGTGGGAAATATCTGCGGAAACACCGTGGGTAATGCCGCTGAGTTTTGCATTATTCGGGGCGTGCGTGGGGTCGTTTCTGAATGTGGTTATCTACCGTTTACCCTTGGGGTTGAGTGTGAATGAGCCACGGCGCTCCTTTTGTCCCACCTGCCGCACGGAGATACCGTGGTACTTAAATATACCGCTGCTCAGCTGGCTGATGCTGGGGGGCAAAAGTGCCTGCTGCAAGCAAAAGATACCGGTGCGCTATTGGTTGGTAGAGTTGGTGTGCGCGCTCTTTTTTGCGGCCACGGCGTATCTGCTGGGGCAAGAGCAAAGCGTGAGTTTTGCAGCCTTGGTAAGCATTTGTGTGTGGGGGGCTGCCACGTTGGCCATTTTGTGTATTGACTGGGAGCAGATGATTGTGCTGCCCTCGCTCACCCTCATTGCTGCCGGGGCAGGCTTGGCGGCCACGTGGGCGGATCCGTGGAATTTATACGGCTGCAACGAGGCGGAAGACGCCATCGTGCTGAGCTTGGGCAGTGCCGTTGGGGTGTTTGTGTTGCTGAAGCTCATTGGCCTCATTGGCAAGCTTCTGTTTGGCGGGCGCCGCAAGGAGTACGGCACGCCCCAGCGCTGGACGCTGCACCAAAAGGGGGATGACCTGGAGCTTACCGTGGGCAGCGACAGCTACTGCTGGAGCGAGCTTTTTATGGAAACCGGCAACCGCATGAGGCTGGAGGAGGCTACCATTTGCACCCACCCCGGCTGTGCTAAAGGGGCGCTGCGCTTTACGGCAGAAACCTGCACCCTGCCCGATGGCACGGTGTTGGCGTTAGAGGATTACGACAGCTTGGAAGGCGAATGCCTGAACATGGACACCCGCCGCGAGGCGCTGGGCAGCGGCGATGCGTGGATTGCCCTGGCAATAGGTACCCTCTGCGGGTGGATGGGCACTTGCTTTGCCTTGGTGACGGGCAGCGTGCTGGGGCTGGTATGGGCGCTGGTGGCAGGCCTTGGCCGTGGCAAGGCGATGCCGTTTGGCCCCGTGTTTATTATCGGTGCTTGGCTGTATCTCTTTTGGGGCAGACAGCTGGCGGAACAATATCTCCCCCTCAACTAAAGCCATGAAAACCCTATTGAGTTGCGCCGCCCTGCTGCTTTGGCACCCGGTCTCTACAGCCCCGGCGCAGGAGGTGGAGGAACCGCTCTCGCAAATTGAGACGGCGTACACCATGACGGCCTACCTGCTCAACGACCCCAACAGCGAAACCATTGAAACAGCCACTGCTACCTTAGAGCACTGCGCCATCCAAGGGCACCCGCTGGCAGCTGTTTTGCTGCTGGATGTATACGAGGGTAAGCGCCGTGGGCTCCCAGCCCAACCGGAAAAAGCGGCCGCTTTGGCACACGATATTGCCACCGGCAAGCAAAAGCTGCGCGACTCGCACCGCGAATCCGTGGCGGCAAAACAGGAGAGCATGTACCGCTATGCCCTGTATTGCGAGAAAGGAACGGGGCGCGCCAAATCGCTGCCGGATGCTTATGAGTGGATGCTCAAGGCCTCGAACAGCGGGTACGGCAAGGCCAGAGTGGAGCTGGCTCGCTACCTTATCAACGGCAAGGGCTGCAAAAAAAATCCGCGCACAGCACTGCGCTTGCTCAAGGCTCAAGCGGGTATTGATGCCACGGTGCCCAACCTCTTCTTTTATATGGGGCACATTTACCTGAGCGGGGCGGGACTGCCCAAAAAACGTGCCGATTTGGCCTTCCGCTATTTTAGTTATGGCGATAAAATGAATGATGCCAATGCCATCAACAACTTAGCTACCATGTACGAGCACGGGCTGGCTACCGAAAAAAATGAGCTGGAGGCCCTGCGCTTATACAAAAAAGCCGCCCAGTTGGGCAACAAAGCCGCCTCTGCCAACATGCAGAGACTCGGCTACGTGCAGGCCGGGCACGAAAACGGCACCCCGGACGGCGTGCGCATTGACCGCGCTGTGATGCAGGTGATAGAAGCGCTGCCCCTGCCGCAGCACCTGCGCAGCAAAATGGCGGCCCCCGTGCGCCGCCACGAAAAACAGCAGTTGGAATCCTTATGAGCTTTGCCCCGCAAGCTGCCCGCCAAGCTATCCAAGTAGTGGCACGCGCGCTCGGTTTTTCGGGCGTGGGGATTGCCCCTGCCCATGCGGACCAAGGCACGCGCTTGCAAGATTGGCTGGCCGCCGGCAAGCATGCCGATATGCAGTGGATGGAGCGCCACTTGCCGGCGCGCTTAAACCCGGAGCTGGTGCTGCCGGGGGTGCGCAGCGTTATCATGCTTACCTATGAGTATGCCGCACACGATGCCCGCAACGCCCCCGGACACATTGCCCGCTATGCACAGGGTGAGGATTACCACAAGTTACTGGCGGCTAAGCTGGCGGATATTGATGAAACACTGAGTTTTTACGGGGGCACGCAGCGCTGTTTTACGGACTCCGGCCCGGTGAGCGAGCGTTTTTTTGCAGCGCAAGCCGGCTTGGGTTGGATTGGCAGAAACGGGCTATTGATTCGCCCCGGGCGGGGGTCGTACTGCTTTTTGGCCTCTGTTCTCACTACCTTAGAGCTGCCGTGCGATGCCCCCATGCCCCCGCGCTGCGGCAACTGCCACCGCTGCGAAGAGGCTTGCCCCACCGCTGCCCTTAAAGACGGCCAATGCGATGCGCGGCGCTGCCTCTCGTTTTGGACCATTGAGGCGCACTCCACCCCGCCACAGGACATTGCCGCAGCAGCCAAAGAGCGCCTATACGGCTGCGATATTTGCCAAGAGGTATGCCCCTGGAACCGCTCCGCCACCCGCGAGCAAGCCGTTGACCCGCACCTGCTGATGCCCGCCGAGCTCTGCGCCCTGAGCCCGGAGCGCCTAGCCGCTTTGTCGGATGCCGAGTTTGAGCGTCTTTTTGCCGGCTCGCCCATTCGCCGCATCGGTTTAGAACACCTGCGCCAAAACATTGAACGCATGAGGGAATGGTGAATGTTGGATTTTGGAGGTTGGATTTTGGATTTAAAAATTCCGCTCGCCTTCGGCTCGCAGGCATCCTACCACACCCCGCAAGCGCAGCGAACGCGACGGCAACGAGGGCTCCATATAATTTTCATGCGTTACCGGGGGACTCACCGGAAAAATTTACTGCCCGCGCCCAAATCGCGGGGCGTGAGCAGTGGCATTAGCTTCGCTATCATGGCGAGCGCAGGGAGCGGAACTCTTAAATTGTACCTTGTACATCGTAAATTGTAAATCCACTTCGTCCTTCGTACTTCCTCCTTATGGCTGACATAAAAAAAACGCCTACACACGTGAACAAATCTGGTCAGTCGGGAGTCAAACATGGTAGAATAGAAACAGAATATGCAATCCCTTTTCACCACACTCGCCTATTACACACCGTCATCTGCCTACACACACTCCTCGTCCTACGCGCAGCAGGGCATGGGGCATTATGATGGGTTCACCCTCATTGGTATCGGGCTGATTATTCTTTGCACCCTGTTGGGCGTTATTGTGCAAAACCGCATGATGGCCTCCATGCGCCAATTTTCCGCCACCCCGGCACCCTTCAGCGGGGCAGATGTGGCACACGCCATGCTGCAAGCAAACGGCATTCACGATGTGCGCGTTATCAGTACCCAAGGGCAATTAACAGACCACTACAACCCGGCTAACCGCACGGTTAACCTGAGCGAAGACGTGTACAACGTGCGCAGCGTAGCCGCCATGGCAGTGGCAGCCCACGAATGCGGCCACGCCATTCAGCATGCACAGGCTTACCCGTGGTTGTCTTTGCGCAGCCAGCTGGTGCCGCTGGTAAGCATAGGCTCCAAATTCGGGCAATTTGTGCTCATCTTAGGGCTCATCCTTCTGGGCATGGGCAGCGGTGCCACAGTAGCATGGTTTGGGTTGCTGCTTTTCGGCACCACCACCGTCTTTGCCTTTGTAACGCTGCCGGTTGAGTTCGATGCCTCTCGCCGCGCCTTGGCTTGGCTGAATAGCTCGGGCATGGCAGACCGCGCCATGCACGGCCAAGCCCAAACAGCCCTGCGCTGGGCAGCCATGACCTACGTTTCCGCCGCGTTGTCATCCCTTGCCATGTTGGTGTACTACGCTTTGATGATTCTGGGGCGCAGCAACGACCGCCACTGATGTTTTTCAACCTCCTTTTTTCTCATACACACATGAACATTCGCGCACTGTTAATACCTGTTTTAGTGTTGGGCGGGGGCTTTGCCGCCCACGGACACGACCTGCCGCCCAGCGAAACATCTCCGTATGAAAGGCTGTCTCCGAGTGAACATGCAGAGCTGTACCTCAACTTGGTATCGCACCTCTACTACGCTTTGATAGACCGCATGGACCGCGTGTATGATACCGCCACGGCCCAAGAGCACGGCCCCACCATTATTGCCCTGCACCGCCGACTCAACATGGCCATTGACCACATGGAGCACAACCCCGATATGCGCCGTGAAGTGGTGCGCATTTTGCAGAAATCCGACACCCGCCGCCAGCGTTTGCTTGAGGAAGAAGCCCTTTACCACCAAAAAGCACAACAGTTCCGCAACAACGGCTTTCTGCCGGAAATGCCCTCTGCCCGCCGTGTAACCCTGCCGCCGGAAGCCGTAGCCCCCTCCGCATGACCCACCGCGAACTCTTGGAGCAAATTCGCCAAGCCCTGGGTGGCACCGCCACCCAAAGCGCGGCAGAGCTTGCCCTCAACGCCGTGATGCGAGCCATACGCGACGGCTTGCAGGAGGACGGCGAGGTAAAGCTGGCCGGCTTTGGTTCCTTCCGCAAAAAAACAGTGGCCGCCCGCCGCCTCAAGCTACCGCGCACAGGAGACAACATGCTTTTGCCGGAGCGGCACGCGATTCGCTTTACCCCCTCCTCGCATTGCAAAAAGGAGATTTTCCCGGAATAGAACGCATAATAAGCTTTACAACAAGCGGGTTTAGGTAGACAATGGCGGAGGTATGAAACGCGCGCTCCTACTTCCGGTATTACTGTCCATTCCCTGCCTTGTGGCCGGGTGCTCTGATAGTAATGACGAAGAACAGGCCACCCAAGCCGCACGCTTTACCACCAGCACCAAACCCGCCCCCAACCCGGTGCGCCTTGCCCTGCAAAACGAGATTAAGCAAAACGTCAACATGACCACCGGCGTTTCCTCTGCCCCCAAGTACGAGCTGTACAGCAACTACGCCGGCGAGGACATTCGCCAGGTAACGGGTGTATCCGGCCGCAAGCTCATTTTGCTCTTTACGGCAGATTGGTGCGAGCATAGCCAAAAAATGCGCGAGGTGCTCAAAGAGCTTGCCGAGCAAGAGAAAGGCAACATTCAGGTAGTGGACGTGAATGCCGATAACTACGCCAAAATTGCCGAAGAATTTCAATTAACCAAGGTACCCACCATCTTTATCTACACGGAAGGGTTCCGCCTGCGTACCTTTGAGGGCTACCAAAGCAGCACCGCGCTCAAGGCCATGCTCAACGAGCTGTTCGGCAACAGCAACTGATTTTTACACATTATCTATACTACACACAACATCATGAGATTCCTGACAGGATTACAACCCAGCGGTAAACTCCACATCGGTAATTACTTTGGCGCCATTCAGGCTGCCATCGATTTGCAAAATAAAGGTGAGGCCTTTTACTTCATTGCAAACTACCACGCCATGACCACCTCGCCCGACGCAGAAACCCTGCGCGCCAACACCTACGAGATGGCCATCGACCTTTTGGCCTGCGGCTTAGACCCGGAAAAAGCGGTATTCTTTGCACAGTCCTCCGTACCCGAGGTGAATGAGCTGGCATGGATTCTCTCTACAGTATGCCCCATGGGCCTGCTGGAGCGCTGCCACTCCTACAAAGACAAGATTGCCAAAGGCTTTAGCCCCAACCACGCGCTGTTTGCCTACCCGGCCCTCATGGCTGCCGATATTCTGCTGTACGATAGCGACGCCGTGCCCGTAGGCAAGGACCAAAAGCAGCACTTGGAAGTAACACGCGACCTGGCCGGCAAGATTAATGATGCCTACGGCGAGGGGCTTCTGCGCATGCCCGAGGCCATCATCAGCGAGGTAACAGCCATTGTACCCGGCTTGGACGGCCAGAAAATGAGCAAAAGCTACGGCAACACCCTGCCCGTTTTCGGCGAAGAAAAAGCCCTGCGCAAGCTGATTAACAAAAAGGTGGTGACCGATGCCACCCCCTTGGAGGACCCGAAACCCACGGAAGGCTCCATCATCCTGGCCCTCTACAAGCTCTTTGCCACCCCGGCCCAGTACGAGGAAATGGTGGCAGCCCACCAGCGTGGCGGCGTAGGCTATGGCCAGTTTAAGAAAGATTTGTTTGAAGCCTACTGGGAGTACTTCCGCGCCGCCCGCGAGCGCCGCGAGTGGATTCTTGCCAACCCCGGCTATGTGGATGAAGTGCTGGCTGCCGGCGCCCTCAAGGCCCGCGAAGAAGCCTCCAAGGTCATCTCCCGCGTACGCAAGGCCGTGGGCCTCATCTAAGTCCCCGCCCTTCCCCACCAATAAAAAAGGCTACCCCGCAAAGGGTAGCCTTTTTTATTTGCGGGCTACAGGTGTGTTCTCTGCTAAGCTCATCGAGACTCCTGCTCAATTCTAAAAATCCGAACAGGAGAACAAACTTGAATATAGGCTCACTCCGCTCACGCACCTCTAACCAACAACGACAGATTTATCTATAACAACTTTAAGTGAACTTTTATGGCTCCTGCGCAGGATGTTCAGCAGCGGGCTCCTTGCGGAGCAATTGCTCATACCAATGGAGGATAGCCTTTTGGATATTGGGAGGTAGGCCTTCCAGGTTTTCGGAAAGGTTATTCCACACTTGGGCATAATTGTGGGCGGCACCTTCGTGGCCTTGGGCGGCGGCGCGCTGCCACCAAAGCATGGCATTGTAAGCATCCGGCTCTACGCCGCAACTGCCAAAGTAAAGAATGTTGCCGTAGCGGTACTGGGCTAAGGGCTCGCCGTTAAAGGCGCGCTCGCGGATGGATTCGAGCATGGCTCGCTCGTGTTTTTGGCGGCGGGTGGCGGCGTCTTCAGCATTGCAACCGGAGAAGCGCAGCACCCAGGGCATCATCACAGAAAACGCAACGAGGTAAATGAACAATACATGCCAGCGGGAGAATGACCACGAGGGGAGCATGCGCATGTGCCGCATGCGAGGTATAACAACATCGTCCATGGCGGAGCGAGAGCGGCGGCGCCCCCGGCGCTCTTGCCCGTGGCGAACGGAGACGCGCACGCGGCGTGGCATTTGCGCGAGCTCGGGCGCTTGGCTCAGGCGTTTTTGGAGGGAGAGCCAGCGGTCATAATACGCGCGTTCATCGGCATCGCTGAGCACGCGGTAGGCTTCTGCCACGGCTTTAAAGCGCTCCTCCGCCGCGTCGTTTCCCACGTTGTGGTCGGGGTGGTAGCGCTTGGCTTGCCGACGATAGGCCAGCTTGATTTCTGCCGCCGTTGCAGACTCCGGCACGTCTAACAGCTGGTAGTAATCCGGGCGCATGGCTTAACGAAAAAAGGGACGCGGGCACCACCCTTTTGATTGCAACAGGGCCGAGCTTACCTGCCCCTGCACCATGCCGCGGCACGAGGGCGGGGCTTCTTCTTCTACAGGTGGCAGGCCGGTCTCTTGGGCCAAAGCGGCGTAAGCCTCTTGCTTACTGAAGGGGGGGCCACATACATGATACACCCCGCCCTGCGGCAGGGTAGCCAGCAACAACAGAGCAGCGGCGGCATCTTGCACATGCACATAATGCAGCATGCGCTGCGGGGGGCCGGGCAAACGGGGCTCGCGTGCAAGATGGCGCCGGCGCAGCTCGCAGCGGTCTTCATCATATAGTGCAGCCAGGCGGGCTACACAACCGCCGTGGGCTAACACCACCTGCTCGGCCTCCAGCAGAATAGCGGCGCGCTCTGTTGTGGCGGCGGGCTGTGTTTGCTCTGTAATAAGTGCATTCCCGCAATCTCCATAAACGGAGATGGAGGAGCAAAAAACGATACGAGCGGAGGGCACCCGAGCGGAAAGGCTTTGCACGGTGGCAAGGTAGCACTCGCGGTATTGCTCTACGCTGCCGCCACGCGTGGCCATGCAGCAAAAAATGTGGGTAGGCAAGAAGTTGCCCTCTGCTGACTCCAACACAGCAGAATCCGACAACGCCCCGCAGACATCTGCCGGGGCGGCGGGGTCTATTACCAACACGCGCGCGCCTGAGGCGCGGCAAGCGGTAGCCACTTTACTACCTAAAAAGCCGCCCCCTATCACCCACACGCGGTCTGTTGGCTGCATGCTCATGCGCGGTGCAGCCAAATGAGTTCTGCCAGTTCCAAGTCTCCCGGCAGGGTAATTTTGAGGTTGGCCCCCACCTGAACCAAGGTGGTGGGTACCCCCAGTGCCTCTACGGCAGACACCTCATCCGTAACCACCAGTTTTTGTTCTGCCACGGTGGCATAGGCGCGGCGCAGAAGAGCCAACTCAAAGATTTGCGGTGTTTCCATGCCCCACAAATGCTCGCGACTCACTTTTTCCGGCAGGGTACGGGCGGCAGCATCGGCTCGCTTCAGGGTATCTACCACCGGGTGAGCACATGCAGCGGCACCTGTTTGGCGGGCGGCCTCCCAGCAAGCGCGTATGCCCTGCGGGGTAATGAGCGGGCGCGCACCATCGTGCACGGCCACATAGCTTGTACCGGCAGGCAAGGCATTTAAGCCGGCCTCTACGGAATCTTGGCGCTCAGCGCCGCCATCCACCCTCAATACCGGCACCGGGAATGAGGCTGTGGCTAAGCCCACCTCATGCCAACGGGACTCCGGGCACACGACGACAACGCACGCGCACCCGGCTTCCACAAAGGCATCTACACTGCGCCGCAATACCGGCGCACCGGCCAGCGGGGCTGCCAATTTATCAAACCCGGCACGGCGAGAGCTACCGGCTGCAACAATAACGGCGCAGAACATAAGCAATTAAGCTAAACGGGAACCTACCAACTTGGAAAGCACCTTGCCGGGGGCGCGTCCCTCGGTACGGGTCTGCATTTCCTTCATTACACGGCCCATATCCTTCTTGGTGGTTGCACCAAGCTCTGCAATAACGGCCTCCAATACGGGAATGATTTCCTCCTCCGTCATTTCAGTGGGCAACAGTGTGGCCAGCACGCGCATTTCTGCCTGCTCTTTTTCCACCAGCTCCGGGCGCCCTGCCTGCTCGTACATGGCAATGGCATCCTCGCGCTGCTTGATTTGCTTGCGCACTACATTCTGAGCCTCGTTTTCAGAGAGCTGCTCGCGGGCATTACCCTTGGCTACCTGAGCATTCTGCAGGGCGGCCTTAACACTGCGCAGCGCACCTAAGGTTACTTGATCCTTGCCTAACATGGCAGCCTTCATGCCTGCCGTAATTTGATCATATATCGTGTTCATATCAGCTCTCATTGTACTCCTTCTCCCTCTCATTGCAAGCCCCAAATAGAGCTAAAACTGACATTTCGCCTTGCCTTCATCCGTATTTCAGGGCATAGTAGAGTGCACAACCAAACAAGTATTCTCATGAAAATTCGCCCCGGCAGCAAAAGAAAAGGCTACTCCTTTATCGAGATTCGCGTCGTCCTTGCTATTCTGGGCGCTCTTTTCCACGCGCTGCGCGAGTTTTTTTGTTAAAACGGACATTTCAGCTTGCATTCATCCGCTTTTCATGGTATAGGAGAAATGTCAACCGAACGTAAATTCTCATGAAAATCAGTGCTACAAAGAAAAGAAAAGGTTTCACCCTTATCGAGCTTCTCGTTGTAATTGCCATTCTGGGCGCTCTTGCCGGTGTAGGCATTCCCACCGTGCTTGGTATGCTCGTAGAGCGTGACCGCACCAAGGTACGCGGCAAGCTGCAGGAAATCCAGAAGATGATGACCACTTTCAAGACGGATGTGGGTGCTTATCCCTGTGACCGCACGGCTGAATCCGGCCGCTGCACGCGCGCTGCTGATCGCTACGGTGTAACCATGACCGGCGACACCTCTAACCCCTACTTCCGCCAGATGTTCTACAAGTCCAAGGGAGGCCCCAGCGAAGATGCCTTCCACATGACCATGGACGGCATGGTTGACACGCCCGATGAAGAGAAGAACGGCGGCAAGCTTCTTGAGGCCGGCGAATGCGCCTTTGCTTACGTCATGACTCAGGAGACCGACGAAGACAACGCCGGCAAGAAGAAGGCCAAGAAGAAGGACAAGGCTGCTCCCGCCGGCACTGTTCGCAAGAACCCCGTTTCCACCGGTATCTTGGTATACTCTTGCGTAGATCCCTCCGACACTCCGACCCCCCTTCCCGAGCTTACCTTCAATCTTGCTCCGCTTAGCGACATGACCTTCGGCGTACACACCGACGGTAAGGTTGTTGAGTTGAAACTCGACGAGAAGCTTGAGTCCGATGGTGGCGACATTGGCCGCTACATTCCCGGCTCCGAAGACTTCCCGAAGGAAGAAGACCAGAAGAAGTTCATCATTCTCTCCCCGGAGACAATCTAACCTAGTTTCAAGGCGTCCTTTCTGCCTAATCCCCCGGTTTTCGCCCAACCGGGGGATTTTTATTTGGCCGGGTTTGCCCCACAAATGGCAATGTGTCTATATCGTAGGGTGGGACTTCAGTCCCACCTTTTTGGTGGTATGGTTTGATAATAAATGTTGGACTAAAGTCCAACACTCCGATAGTATTTTCCCCCACAACTACCAATTTGTGGGGCCGGTTAATGGAACGGCTACAAGGAAGGCTCCTCGGCGAGTACCAAGGAGCCCTGTGGAATAAATAGCACTTCGGATGCGCGTTTTACAGCGTGGGCAAATCGCACCCGCGCAGCTCAGCCAGGCGGCGCAGCACCTCTTCAATCACGTTATCGGGGCAAGAGGCACCGGCGGTAACACCGATACGCCACGGGCGAGATACATCCGCCACCTCTGCCGGCAATGCCGTAAGGCGCTCAGCTTTAGCAGAAAGGTCATACGCGCTAATCTCCTGCAACGAGTGAAGGCAATCTGCGGATTTCACAAAGAAGGTAGGCAAGCGGCGGGCGGCAATGTGAGCCAAGTGGGTGGTATTGGAGCTGTTGTATCCGCCGATAATAAACATGGCATCCAGCGGCTTTTCCAAGAGCTCAAAGAGCGCATTTTGGCGATCCTGCGTTGCACCGCAAATGGTATCAAAGACATGGAAACGGGTATCATCGCCATCGCGTTCCGTTACTGCGGCGCGCAACATTTGTTGAATGTGTCCGGTCTCACTCTTCAGCATGGTTGTTTGGTTAGCCATACCGATTTCTGCCAAATGAACATCGGGGTCAAAACCGGGTGAGCAAGCAGAAGCAAAATGAGCCATGAAAGTAGCTTTATCGCCACGGCCCAGCAGGTAATCCACCAGCATTTGTGCCTCAGCCTCAGAGAAAATGACAATGTAGTTACCCAAGCCATCGTCGCCCATGCTTTGAGAGGCCGTGGCCATGCTTTCCTCGTGGCGGGCTTTGCCATGAATCACGCTGGTAATTCCCATACGGGCGTAGGAGCGCACGCGCGTCCACACCTTCATCACATTACCACAGGTGGAGTCCACCAGCTGGACGCCTTTATCATCCAACTTACGGCGCAGGGACACCGGAATACCAAAAGCCGGGATAATCACCACATCTTCCTCCGTCAGGGCATCGTACGCCGCATCGTCCACCTTGAACGGCAAATGGCGCAGCCCCATGGCATCCAATCGGGCATTGACAACGGGGTTATGAATAATCTCGCCAATGAGCCAAATACGCTTACCGGCAAACATATCGCATGCGGCATGGGCAATCTCGATAGCACGCTTCACACCATCGCAAAAACCGAAGGCGGCGGCCAAGTGCACCTCCATGTTTCGGATAGTCAGCACATCACCGGCCTCTCGAATATACTGCACAAGGGGGCTTTTATATTGATCAACCTGGCTACGAATGCGCTCCAACACATCACGGCGGCGTACATTAATGGGCTTTCTGGCTTGCATGCACCCATTGTGACGGCTCAGGGCTCACCTGTCAAGAAAATTGCCCCGCGCAGGCACACTTAGCACTTGATTTAACTGTTAGCGGATAGTACAATATGTGGCATGAAGAAGCATCTCATTCTTGCCATGGCTGCACTGGCAGCGGCTGTATCGGCTCCGGTAGCAAACGCCCAGAGCCCGGATATTTCTCATGAGGACCGCGACGTAGTGCGCGTGATGCGCCACCCGGATGGCTCACGCTCCGTCTACAAACGCCAGGCCAACTGGAAGGGGATGCGCTGCGCCACCTATTCTGCCAGCGGCAAACTGGCCGCCATTAACGACTACACCGAGGGCAAGCACGGCCAGCTGATTGCCTGCACCATTTACGATAGCAACCGCCAGCCAAAGCTGCGCGTAGCCTACGGCTACGACCGCCAAGGCCGATTGGTGGAAGAGCGCATGTATACCGTGCTGGATAAAAAACTGGTGCAGCGCGTTATTTACCGCTACGATGCCAACGGCGAGCGCACCAAGCCCCTGATTGTATCGTTGAACAACGGTGAAACAGCCTTTGGCCCCACCATTAACCAAGATGTAGAAAACGCACACCGCAACCTTCCCCGCGGTGAACGCCGATAATTTTACAACACGCTGATACTTATGGAAACATTCTCCTGGCAGGACCGCGACGAAGACGGCAACAAGGTGATTTACGAGGCCAGCCACTTTGGTGGTTGGTGGCAATTGATGTGCGCCCCCAAGGTGGGTCGCTCCATGAAAGACGAAGTGCAGTTTACCCCTGCCGATTTCACGGAAGACCACTGGCGCACCCTGCGCGACCTGCTGTGGCGCAAATACCAGCGCCGTCGTGTATCTTGGGATTTAGTGGCTCATATTGATGACATTTTGGCCGGCAAGGCTACCAACGAACGCAGAGACCAGCGCAAAAAATGATGACCGACGAAGAGATGATTCACTGCCGCGTTCCGGAGCGTCAGCTGGAGCGAGCCATTGCCATTATGCACCGTTTGCGTATCCCGGGAGGCTGCCCGTGGGATGCAGAGCAAACGCATGAGAGCATTATTTCCAACTTGCTGGAGGAGGCATACGAGTGCATCGACGCCATTCGCGCCAATGACCGCCCGCACATGCGCGAGGAATTGGGCGATGTACTGTTGCAGGTGCTTTTCCATGCTGAGATAGCAGCAGAATCTTCAGAAGACCCGTTCGATATCAATGCCATTGCTTGTGAGCTGAGCGACAAGCTAGTGCGCCGCCACCCCCACGTTTTCGGCAGCTCTGCCGTTCATGATACGGAGGGTGTACTCAGCCAGTGGGATGCCATTAAGCGCCAAGAGCAGTCCATTGAAGATAAGCCTTACCTCAAAAACTGCGGCAAGGGACTGCCTTCTCTGCTGCGCGCCTACAAAATCACCAAGAAGGTGGCCAAAGTAGGTTTTGACTGGCCCGACCACGCCGGCGTGGTAGAAAAAATACGCGAGGAGACGGATGAAGTGGCGGATACCCTGAGCATGGACGACAGCGACCCTCGCGTAGCAGAGGAGCTGGGCGACCTGCTGTTCTGCACCGTTAATTTGTGCCGCCGCCGCGGCATTGACCCGGAGCTTGCCCTGGATGCCGCCAACAGAAAATTTGAGCGCCGATTCAACTTTTTGGAAAAAGCACTCAAGGCTCAAGGTATTAGCTTAAATGAAGCCACGGTTGACGAAATGGAAGCCGCATGGCAACAGGCCAAACAAGAGGAGCACTCCTAATCATCACTGTTATTCCTCATGCGCACCCGCCGTTTCATCTATGCACTTACTACAGCCGGGGCTCTGCTGCTGCAGGCATGCTCGCTTATGGTACAGCGCACCGTAACAGAAGAAACAACCAACGCCACCAAGGATTTACCGGAGGGCGTAGCCGGGTTTATGAGTAATCCCCTGTTGCCGGGCGCCAATAATCCGGACGCCATCAACATGAAGGTGACCTCCGAAGCCGATTTGAAAAAGGTAGAGGGCAGCGCAGAGGAAGATGAAATTATTTGGACCAACCCGGAGGACTTGTCGGAAAACATGGATGAGCTCAACGCCGTGTTTGAAAACAAGCAGCAGGGCAACGGCTGGCTTACTAACTACGGCCGCGCCCTCAAACTCTCTCGCAGGCAGGGCTTGCCCCTCATTATTTGGTTTCACGACTCCATCACCAGCCCCAAAAGCAAAGAGCTGGGGCGAGCCCTGCTGGAGACGCCCAAGTTTGATGAGTATTGCAACGACCGCGTGATACGCATGAAGATTGACTCCGGCGCTGCCATTGACGACAGTGGCAAGCGCTCCTCCCGCTACAGTCTTTCCTCCATCAACCGTTTGGCTAGCAAATACGGCATTGACCGCAAACCCGGTATTGTTGTTGTTACACCGCACGGCGGTAAAGTAACAGCCAGAATCAACGGTATGGGCGACTACCTGTATGATGTGCATACGGAAATTGAGCGCGGCGTGGAAAAGGCAGAAGAGGAATACAAAAATTACAAGAAAACCCTCAAAGCCAAGGGCTTCCGCGAATGGACGGAGCGCCGCGGCTCAGCCACGCTCTTTGCTAAGCTCATGCGCTTTGATGAGAAAAACAACTACGTGTACCTCAAAGACCCCGGCGGCAAGGTGACAAAAACGCGACTGGAAAGCTTCTCCAAAGAAGACATCAGCTACTTGGAATCCATTTCCATCGATTCCGCAACACGTTAATTTTTCTACACCATGAACAAATCGGATGCCACCAAGGCGGTTATTATGCGCGCCGCTATCATACAATTCACCCGCCTAGGATACGAGGGGGCATCCGTGCGCGATATTGCCAACGAGGCCGGTGTCAACATCGGTCTTATTCGTTATCACTTTGGCCACAAGGCGGATTTGTACCGCGACACGCTCGCATACATATCCGACCAATACAACGAGGTGTGCTTGGCCGCCTTGGCAAAAGCCCGCAGCACCGGCTCGGCAGAGGAAATCATCTACGCGTGGTTGTCGGCCCCCATCACAGATTGGGAGGACAACACCGTAGCCGGGGGCGAGGAAGTGCTGTGCTTTCTGAACCGTATGGGCTATGAATCCCCGGAGTTGACAAGAGATGTCTACGAATCTCATTACTCGTATGCGCTCCAAGAATGGCAAGACGCCTTACAGGCGCACTTTCCCGGCATGAACAGGGCGGACTGGCTGTGGTGCCTCACCTGCCTGCGTGGCATGTATTTTAACATAGTGGCGCACAATAACTTTACCCTTTGGGGATTGCCGGCCATTCAAGGCAAAGAGCCGGCCATACGCCGTTTAGCGGCAGATGCCGTTGCGCTTTTACAAACATACCTGCGCTAAAAAAAGCTTATTCTGCCGGCAAGGTGGCATGCAAGGCATCCCAGCGCTCTTTAGCACGCAAAATCTGCTCCTTGGTAACGGACTTGGACAACTCCCACGTCATCGGCATAGCCTGAGTAAAATACTTGGGCAGCAGCGTATCAAAATCAACATCGCCCCCCATAAACGGCGCTCGGTGGTCGCGCTGCGGCCACTGCACATCATTCACATGAGCTCCGTACAAATACGGGCACAGGTGGGCCAAATATTGGTCGTGATTGAGCAGCAGTAAATTATGTTTTCGCTGAATATGCCCGAAATCATGCCAGTAGCGCACATGCGGATTCTCGGCAAACTCCGCCATCAAATCCGGAAACTCCAACTCACCCGGCATTTGCTCGAAATGGCTACGGCCTTCCACACCCAGCACCAAGCCGTATTCCTTGGCTTTATCAGCCAGTTGATACAAGGCCTCTTTAGCACGCGCTAAATACAAGGGAGCCAACTTGATACGGCGGCGCACATACTGCCCTTTCAGGCGAATATATTCCGGGGTACCGACATAGCCATGGCGCACCATGCGCTGCATTGCGCTCGTTGCCTCGTGCCCCTGAAAAAGCTCCACCTCCCCCATGTGCAGCACCACATAGCGAGCCTCTAGGCGGGCCGCAGCCTGCAAGGTTTCCAGAGACAAACGCATGGCACGCTCGCGTATCTCCGGGCGGTGCGAGGTAAAGCGGTAAGCATCCGGGGCATCACCGCTCACATCAATAGGTGCAGGGCAAAAGTTGTGCACACCCATCACCTTAATTCGTTTTTCTTCTACCGCCGTAATCAGCCCCGGCAACATGGATAAAGGCAAGCCGTGAGAGGCCTCGATGTACTCAAAGCCCAGCTCGCGAATTTCATCACACATGGGTCCGCCTTCCTTATGGCGAGAACTGTTCCAGCAAGTAGAAAAAACATTCACGCCCCTGAGCATACAGGGCAAGCGCAAGAAAAGCAAGTGTTTTATGTGTGCGCAGCGGGCTTATAACTTTGCGCCTTTGATAATCACCGTATCATCTACCACCTTGATGGCCCCCTTGGCAGGCCACGCCGGCATGTGGCGCAAATGCTCTCGGTGCTTGGCACAGTACAATACGTGGTCCGTTGCCCCTTTCATGTAGAGCAAGGCCGGGTAATCACCGCAAAAATCCACATAGCCGTTTTTCTCCCAATTGTGGTAAGCGGGGTAATACAAAATGCAACCTTTTTCCAACGGAATGCCGTTTTCTATAGCTACACGCACCGCCTCCGTCTCGGCATGGTGCAGCCGCAGCAAGCGCTCCTCAAAAGCGGCTTGCATACCGGCAGCATGGCGCGACACCAAAGACGAGGCCTGCACGAGGCACAACGCCAACACACCCGCACCCACGCCGCGCCATAGCGGAGACCAACGCAAATGCGGCACGGCCAACAGACAAAGCCCGGCCAACACCACAGGCTGCGCCAACTTGGTGTGCGGGTAGCAAGGCCACGTGGCGCCAATGACCATGTACATGCAAAAGGGCGCCAACCACAAGCACAAGGGCAAAACAAAGGCTAACACCTTACGCTGCATGCCTTTGATGCGTACAGCAGAAACCAATAGCACCAGCAATGCCGCAGTGGCGCCCAAATAGAAGGGCTCTCCATCATAATTCGCAGGCCAACAGGCATGTTGCACCATCGTTGAAAACATGCGACCTATGTACAAATACCATTCACTGCTAAAGAGTTGGCTACGGTAATTAAGGCGCTGCGCATACTCCTGGCAAAAAGCCAGAGAATCCGCATCTACCGGCAGCAACAGTTGCACCGGTATTTTGACAAGCACCCACAGGGATACAGCAGCCACGCATACCACCACCGTATACACCCCACGGCGCAGCAGGTGCATGGCTTGCCCCGCATACACATCGCGCAATATCAACAAGCCCACCAATACCACAAAATTAAGCGCTAGACATTGGTAAATAGCCACCGCCCATGTAACTAAAAGCGTAGCGGCTACACTTCGCCATTTCCCCCCCTGCTCTAACAAATACACAGCAGCCGTAACCCCTAACAGGCCAAAGGCTGTAGCATCGCACAAAAAGAAATAATCCATCTGGTAGGCAAATTGTATTTGCAACAGATAGATAATACCATACAGCAACTGTAAGCCTACATGATTCAGGCACAACAAACGCCCTTGCAACACCAATGAGGCGCACAACAACATACCGGCCAACAACCCGGAGCACCATACAGCACACCCCATGCCAAACAGGCAGCGCCACAACACCAGCCCCCAGCGCCCGTTCGCCACATACGTTTCCAGCGCATTGCCGGCAAAATCCAGAGTCTCATCCCAATGGTACCCGCCACGCACCAGCATTGCCCCGTAGATAAACATAAAGACAGCAAGCAAGCACCCCCAAACCACCCAATCACGAAACGGGGAGGTTTTCAAACGCGCATCGGCTTCATCCAACATAGATATAAGGCTCATATTGACTCCAACAAACGTAGCCGAACGATAGCACAGCGGAGCAGCTTTGTCAATATCTGCCTTCTACACTCATTTTTTTCGCAGGAATGAGCGCTATGAAGAGAAAACTCATTGACTTGAGGGGGTGGTTCGTGCATAATATATGAAGCAACAGCATACGTGCACACTATGTCTTTCCTTATTCAGAATGTAGAAATCGGTGGCAAGGCTCCGTTTTACCTGTTGGGGCCCTGCTCTTTGGAGAACGAAGAATTCGCTTGGCAGATGGCTCGCAGCATCAAGGAGATCTGCACCAAGCTCGGGGTTCCTTTCATCTTCAAGGCCTCGTACGACAAAGCTAACCGCACCAGCGTTAAGAGCTTCCGCGGCGTAGGCATTCAGGAGGGTTGCCGCATCCTTTCCGAAATCGGTAAGGAGCTGCAGGTTCCCGTGGTAACGGACGTGCACACGGAGGAACAGGCAGAATACGCAGCCCAGTATATCGACCTTCTCCAGGTTCCGGCTTTCCTTTGCCGCCAGAGCGACCTGCTCGAAGCTTGCGCCAAGACCGGCCGCCCCGTTAACATCAAGAAGGGCCAGTTCCTGGCTCCGTGGGATTGCAAGAACATTTGCGAGAAGATGGAAGCCTTCGGTTGCGATAAATACATGCTCTGCGAACGCGGTACCACCTTTGGTTACAACAACCTCGTGGTAGATATGCGCGGCATGTACTGGATGCGCCAGTTCGGTTGCCCCGTTGTGTTCGATGCCACGCACTCCGTGCAGCGTCCCGGCGGTCTTGGCGGTGCTACCGGCGGCGATCGCGACCTTGCTCCCGTGCTGGCCAACGCTGCTATGGCTACGGGCATTGACGGCGTATTCATGGAGGTACACAGCGACCCCGACAACGCCATGAGCGACGGCCCCAACCAGGTTCGCTTGTCCGACTTGGAGCGTGTTATCACCAACATGCAGCTTATTCGCAACGCCTACGACCAAATGTCGTAACCCATGAAACGCAGCCTCATCGGTTTATCTCTTTTCTGTGCCCTGAGCGGAATGCTCGGGGCACAGTCCGCCAATGTTAATAAAGCGCAGGACGAATTTCCCGGTCTTCAGCTGCTGCCCCCCGGCAGCAAGGTAAAGGGTCTCTCCCTGCCGCGCTACGAGGACCACCGCGTATCTGCACTCTTGCAGGCAGATGAATTGGAGGTGGTATCGCGCCGCGAAATCAGCCTTACCAATATTCGTGCAGCGCTTTATGCAGAAAGCGGAGAAATCACCTCTGTTAGCTGCGATAAAGCAGGTTATGATTTCAAGAAAAAAGCCGTTGTATCACAATCTGCAGCAGCTGTAAAACACCCCAACTTTTCCGCTGCCGGAGAAGGTGTTACCTTCAGCACAGCGGGCCGCGTGGGGCTCATTAAAGGGCCCGTTCGCACCACCATTCGCTCAGCGAAGCAGAAAAGCAAGTAAATGAAACTTACGCTCTCAGTCCTGTCTATCATTGGTTTGTGCTCCATTTCTTCCGCCCACGAAGATTGGCTGCAAGAATCTATCAGCAACCGCGATGCCTCGCTGGAGTTTTTCAGCAAAAACAGACAGCGTGTGGATGAAACCATCCTTAGCTTGGTAGATGAAATTCCTCAAGCCCCGGAAAACCCCGACACAGCTATTCCTGAAAGCGAAAGCGGGGAAACCGTAGCAGAAGCCGATGGCGGCATGCTTTTTGATGTTGCCAACGCCCGCATGGTATACTTTGGCAACGTGAGAGTGAACGATTCCCGTCTCAAGCTCAAATGTGCGGATAGGCTCTACATTCAGCTGCCGCACCACACGCTTGAGGACGGCAAAAAAGAGGCAAAGGAGGCAGTAACACCCACAACCTCCCCTCAAGAGACAACAACTCAGATTACCTCGAAAGCAGAAGAGGACACCGAGATATTGGAGCAACCGCTTCAAATTGAGGTGGGAACGGCCATGGTAAACACCGTGCTCAACAAGGCTCTCCTCTTGGGGCAAAACGGCAAAGCTATTTCCATCATACAGGAAGACAACCGCGTGGTGTTAAACGCCCACGAAGACGGCTCGCCTGCCATGGCTCTGGCCGAAGATAACGGAGACCTCTACATTAACGCCGGCCAAATCGATATTCAGTGGAAGGATGCCAAGGGCAACCTCTGCTCCCTGCTCAACCAAGGTGGGGTGGCCTACTACAACGCAGAAAAGGGAAAAATCCTGCTCACGGGTAATACGCAAATTCAAACCGCTGAGGGTGCCATCAGCTGCACAGAAGAAATTTGTTTGGCGCTGAAACGAGAGGAATGCGCCACCGACACGGATGCAGATGCCATTATGCCCCAGTTCGGTCAATTCCGCATCACGGGCATTGACGGCGCCAAAGCATACGGACAGGTGCAAATTGCAAAGGTTGCCGCCAATGGGGCCCCTGCCGCAGCCGTCACGGGCTCTGAGCTGAGTTACGACGGCACCACCGGTGCATGCTCCATCAAGGGCGAAAACACCGTACTAACCTACGGCGACAACACACTTGCCACCAACGGACAGATTGCTCTTGCCGGCAACGGAGACATTACGCTGGAAGGTGACTCCATTAACGGCACCTATTCTCGCCCGGCTGAAACAAAGGATGCGGCACCCCTGCTTGGCAACTATTCCACCGCCGGTCATATTACCTTTAACACAGCAGAGGGCACCATTTCCCTTCCCTCCGGCATCAATCTAAAGGATGATTCCTGCTCTCTGACCGTTGGCGGAGCAGTGACGATTAAACTCATTCGCAACGCTGAGGCGAAACTCCCGGAACGCTCTGAACTGGGTATGATTAACCCCGCCATTGCCGAATACTCTGACATTGAAGCCATCCGTGCCGAGGGCGGCATCAGCCTTTGCTACCTGCAAGGCGAGGAGAAAAAAGAGCTCACCCTTACCGCAGACGAGGCCGATATTGACATGAAGCTGGGCACCGTTACCATGGCTTCTGCCGGGCTCACTCGTGTTAGCTACGACACCTTTAACCTGACAGCCGAATCTACCGATGGCCCGACCTCGCTGGTGCTCAATCAAGCCGGTGACTTAAGCCTTCAGGGTGATAAGGTGATGGCCGTTTTGCCTGCACAGGATGGCACAGCCACCGTCACCTGTGCTCAGTCTCTTACCCTCATCAGGGAAACGGGCAACTTGGTACTGGGGCAAGGTGCGCTCATGGAGTCACCGCAGGGCCGCCTTACCACCGCAGGGCCTCTCTCCCTTACGCTTAAGAAAGGCCCCGAGGAAAAAGCACACCCGCTGCTGCCTCAATTCCCGCATTTGGTATACAATTTTGATGGCCTGATGCAGGCCGACACAGAACAAGGTGGCACCCTGCAGACCCCGGATGCAGCCATGCGCTGCAGTGGCAGAATCCGTGTAGAGATGAACGAGGAGCAAGGCAAATCCTCATCCGGTAATCCCATGGGCGCCATCCGCAGTGCCCTCGCAGAGGGAAATGTTGCTATCACCGCTAAGGACAGCACCGGCCGCGTTATCACCGCCTATGGCGATGCTCTCTCTCTCAACGGCGAAACGGGGGAAAAACGCCTTAGCGGCAACAAAGTTATTCTTCAGGATAAGGATAATACCCACACGGCTTCCGGCTCCAATGCCGCCATTATCATGGACAAAAACAACAATGTCCGTGTAACGGGTTCCAAGCAGAGCACCTCTGCTACCAATATCCGCAAGCAAATCGAAAAACAGCAGAAACTCAACAAGTAAATCATGGAAACCAGCGGTCTTCTTCTCAAAGCTCAGGGACTTTGCAAAACTTACGGCGAACGCAAGGTTGTTGACAACGTGTGCCTCGAAATCGGAGCCGGTGAAATTGTTGGCCTGCTTGGCCCCAACGGCGCCGGTAAAACGACCTCCTTCTACATGGTAGCAGGTTTGGTGCGCCCGGATGTTGGCAGCGTTATGTTTGCCGGCAAGGACGTATCCGGCTTGCCGATGCACATTCGCGCCCGCTTGGGTATGGGCTACCTGCCCCAGGAAGAATCCATCTTCCGCAAGCTCTCTGTGGAAGAGAACCTTATGGCCATCCTCGAAACACGCGCCGACCTCACCCGCAAGGAGAAAAAGGAAAAGATGATGGAGCTGTTGGAGCGATTCCACATTACCAAGCTGCAGAAGAGCCAGGCTATTCAGCTCTCCGGTGGTGAAAAACGCCGCCTCACCATTGCCCGCGCTCTGGCCAGCAACCCGAAGCTCCTCATGCTCGACGAGCCCTTTGCCGGTGTGGACCCCATCGCCGTGCAGGACATTCAGTCCATTGTGGCCTCCCTGCGCGAGACGGATGGACTTTCCATCCTCATTACCGACCACAACGTGCGCGAAACCCTCGGCATTGTTGACCGCGCCTACATTCTCTTTGAGGGCAAGGTCATTAAAGAGGGTAATGCCGAAGAAATTGCCAACGACCCCAAGACCCGAAAGATTTACTTGGGCGAGGACTTCAAGATGTAATCTTCGCATCATTCTTTAAGTGCCAGGGTTCACCACCTCGGCACCATTTTTTCTACCCCTCCGCTATGAAAGCTGTTTGGACCTTGCTCTTTTTTTGCCTGTTGTTTACCAAGCAGGCGTTTTCATTGGGCTCCTCTCATCCCTCAGAAACGGGTAAAATATGGGAGGAGCAAAGAGCCATCTTGGCATCTGTGCATGATTGCAACTCAGCAGATTTGGCAGCAAAACAATTAGCACTATTAGAAAAACGCAAGCCTGCAGATAATGACTCCACCGACTATGATTGGGAGCCGATGGAAGAACTTATCCGGCTACAGGAGGCGCAATTTTACGGTTCTGAAGCTTTGGCCAAACAACTCATGCCGGAAACCTATCTGCACTATTTACTCCCACTCTCCCCGCTTACAGCAGAACCCAAACAGCAACTCGTCAATAGGCTGATAAAAGATTTTTCTCCCTATGCAACCGGCGGTCCCGGGCTCTCTCAAAATACGGCTTGGTTGATAAACCAAGAAAATGCGGAAAACGTGCTACAACGCTTAAACTACACCACGATTCAACACGAATATTTTAATCTACCGTTTATTTACCATATTAAAGATAAGCAATATACCGTTTTTCATATTTCTGTTATTCTTGATAACAAACGCTATGTAGTTGAACTGTGGATTTGTGAAAAAATATCGAAGCAAAATAGCAGCAACGATACTTGACATCATTTTTCGTAGCGCGGGACTTCAGTCCCGCCATTTTAACGCACAAATCAGCCGGTTGACAGAAAGCCATTTGCCCCGAAAAACGAGAGCCTCAGTCTTACAACTGAGGCTCTCTTTGTGTTAAACTATAGCAGAAAGAAAAGTTCTATCAACGCTCCTCTCCGCTCTCATCGTCGCCTTCTGCCTCGTGGTCAGTATCATCTTCCATACGGGCAACATCCTGGCGAGCCATGAGCAAGGTGGCAAGCCCCACAATAAAGAGAACGGCGCACACGCCCGTGGCTCCAACCTTGTCTGCCAAGTCGGCCTTACCGGCGGCGTGCAACTTAAAGTAAGCCGCGCCCACGGCAAACAAGCCGGCGAGCAAAGCAATAATTCCCCATTTGTTTGCTTGCCACATAGTTATCAGTAGTTTTGAGCCAGAATAGCGAAGTGAGCCTGCGGGTGGTCGCACACGGGGCATACCTCCGGGGCCTTCTTGCCCACGCAAATGTGGCCGCAGTTGCCGCACTGCCAAATCTGCTCACCATCGCGAGAGAATACGATACCCTCCTCGATGTTGCTCAGCAGCTTGCGGTAGCGCTCCTCGTGCTCCTTCTCAATCTTGCCCACGCCTTCAAACAGCTCGGCAATCTCGTCAAAGCCCTCGGCGCGTGCTTCCTCGGCAAAGGTCTTGTACATATCCGTCCACTCGTACATCTCGCCGCTGGCAGCGTCGGCCAAGTTCTCCGTGGTGGCAGGAATCTTGCCGCCATGCAGCAACTTGAACCAAATCTTGGCGTGCTCGCGCTCGTTGTGAGCGGTCTCTTCAAAAATCTTGCTAATCTGCACATAGCCATCCTTCTTTGCCTTGGAGGCGTAGTACAAATACTTGGTATGAGCCTGTGACTCACCGGCGTAGGCGGTGGCCAAGTTCTGCTCCGTCTTGGTGCCTTTAAGATCCTTCATAATTGTGTTGTCGTGTTTGTAGATTTCTTCCGCTGTCTCGCTGCGGCTGTCTTAAAGATTACCATAATTCTCCGACTTTGCAAGCAGGCTTTTGATGCGTGACGTATTTTTTGCATGCTCTCTGCCGGATTACCGTAGCTTCGCAATAGTCATAACGGGATGTATACTAGCGGGATTCATGTATTATGCAAAAATTCGTGTAAAATACGGGATTCAATCGACGATTTTACACGTCACCTCATAAATAACTGCCTATTATCATGTTACAACAGTGCTAAAATTAATTTCAGGGCAATAGCCATATCATAGCTATGCCATTCACCACATGCGAGAAACTCAAGATAATCACGGAAAATCTAAAGTTTCAGCCTCTATATAATTAAAAAAATTATACGTATGTAGTTATGTGCTAATATCACTCAAAAATATGTTGTTATAGTGAGTGAAATTGCAGATTTGCACATTGCGGGACATTCCCATATC
>CAJGCZ010000034.1 GCA_904501975.1 uncultured Akkermansia sp. | reverse complement strand
GACGCCGTGGTGAAGAATGCCCGTTGGGCATGGTGAAGAATCTGCCTGCGGCAGATGGTGAAGAACAGCTGGCGCTGTAGTGAAGAACGCACCTGCGGTGCGTAGTACGGAGGGCGACAAACTCCCATTTATCAACTGTATCGTTTAACAAAGCCTTTTGTTTTTCTGTATGGAATAAGAATCCGGCTGAGAAGCGCTTTTGCCGCAGTGATATTGAGGAGCAAGCTCCTCCGTGGGGAAAAAGGGCATGAGATATGGGGGCAAAAGGCGATTTGCCTTGACCGTGAGGCGGCAAATCGGTATGCTGGGGGCATGCAAGGTTTGGAAATCATGGCCCCGGCGGGGTCGTATGAGTCATTGGCAGCGGCTTTGAGAGCCGGGGCAGACAGTGTGTACTTTGGCGTGGGCATGTTCAACATGCGCGCGAGGTCGTCTGTGAACTTTACGGAGGATGATTTGCCGAAGGTAGCGCGCTTGTGCCACGCATGCAAGGCCAAGGCATACCTCACTTGCAATGTAATTATTTATGATGAAGAGGTGGAGGCCATGCAGGCCCTGCTGCGCAAGGCGAAGGATGCGGGCATTGATGCTGTGATTGCCGCGGATTTAGCCGTTATCTCCTATGCGCACAGCATTGGGCTGGAGGTGCACATCTCTGTGCAGGCTAATGTATGCAACCTGCCTGCGGTGCGCTTCTTCTCTGCCTATGCGGATGTGATGGTGCTGGCGCGAGAGCTCAAGCTTTCGCAGATACGCGGCATTATCGAGGGCATTAAGCGCGAGGGCATCAAGGGACCGAGCGGCGAGTTGGTGCGCATTGAGATTTTTGCCCACGGAGCCCTGTGCATCGGTATTTCCGGCAAATGCGGCATGAGCCTTGCCGCCTACAACCACAGTGCCAACAGGGGGCAGTGCTTCCAGCTGTGCCGCCGCACCTACCGCGTTACCGACACGGAGACCGGGTTCGAGATGGATATTGATAACCAATACATCATGTCGCCCAAGGATATTTGCACCATCCGCGTGATAGACCAGCTGGTGGAGGCAGGTGTATCCGTCTTTAAGCTGGAGGGTCGCGGACGCTCCGAGGCATACGTTTCCACCGTTACCTCCGTATACAAAGAGGCCGTCACCGCTTGTGCCCGTGGCGAATGGACACCGGAGAAGGTGTATGCGTGGGAGGAGGAGCTGCTGCGCGTCTTCAACCGCCAGTTCTGGCATGGCGGCTACTACCTGGGCGAAGAGTGGGAGACTTGGAGCGGTTGCTCGAACAGTTTGGCCTTAGAGCAGCGCCACCACTTGGGCCGCGTGATGCGCTGGTACCCCAAGGTTAAGGTGGCAGAAATCCGCTTGGAGGCGCACCCGCTGTCCCCGGGCGACAAAATTGAAATTACGGGATGCACAACCGGCATTGTGCGCTTGACGGTGCCGGAGGTGCGCTGCGACGACGAAAACGGCGTGACCCAAATTGTGGACACAGCGCCCAAGGGGGCCTTGGCGCTCATTGCCATGGACACCAAGGTGCGCCATGGTGATAAGGTGTACCTCATCACCCGCCGAAAGCTCAAGTAAGCTTGTCCACCACCCCACGTATCAGCCATGCGTTCCGCCTTATTTTTGCTCGGCACCGCGGCGGTGTGTTTGCTGAACAACAGCTGCATGATTGCCGCTGCCATGGCGGATAGTGCCCCCGGGCCCACCAAAACGCTGGATCCGGCCATTGCGGAGCAGGCGCAAGCCCCCGATTGCTGGTACCGCTACAATGCTGCCAAAGCCCCGGGATTTTGCCTGACCACGAAAAACGACATCACGTGGGAGGACCCCGCCGTGTATGTGGGGTACTGGAAAGGGCTTTCCCCCTACCCGCCGCACCGCGTTATCATGGAAGCGCGCGGGCACACCTTCATTTTGCGCGCCGGGTATGTGTGGGATGGCAACTCCCTGGGGCATACAGAGTTAGCGCACTTAATGCCCAGCCTGCGGCACGATGCTCTTTACCACGCGCTGAAGGAGGGAGCCCCCTTAGACCGCGAGCAAATTGATGCCGCCTATAAGGCCGATTGCGAAAAATACGGGGCCACGCTTGATGATATCACCTACAGCGCGCTGCGCTTGTTCGGGGGAGCCTTTAATGATGCCGGCATGCATGGCACCCTGCTCATTGAAAAAGCCCCCACCAAATCCACCAAAAAACGCCGCCGCAAAAAATGAGTTCGCCTCACCTCATGGGTGGAGCTATTCCGCTACAGCAGCCCGCAGCCCCCGCCGGAACGGGGGATTTTCCCTACCCGGCCGGCACCAACTGCCGCTATGTCAACTGCGGGAGGGCTGCTTTGCGGCTCATCTTGCAGCACCTTCCCACGGCGCCCGCTCGGGTGTGGATTCCGCGTTTTGTGTGCGATACTGTGGCAGAGGCGCCCGCCTCGCTCGGGTTGCCGGTGCTGCGCTACAGCATCACGGAGCAACTGCACCCCATCTTACCCCATGAGCTGAGGGAGAATGATGCGCTGGTGTTGGTGAACTATTTTGGTCTTACTGCGGCAGCTATGGAAGAAGCGGCACGCGCCTGCCCTTGCCCGGTGGTGGCGGATGCTACTACGGCCTTGTACAGTCCGGCTCCGCAAGGTATCCCCGCCTTTTACAGCCCGCGTAAGTTTGCCGGATTGGCGGATGGAGGCATTGCCGTGGCACCGTTTCCGATGGCAGCGGACTTGCCGGAGGATGCGGGCTCCGACCACCGCACCGCAGCCCTACTGCAAGACGCTTCGCCACAGCGCGTGCAAGAGGCAGAAGATGCCTTGTGCGTCATCCCCAAGAACATGGGTGCGGCTACTCAGCGGCTCATGCTCAGCACTCCATGGGCAGAGTATGCCGCGCGCAGAATCCGCAATTACCACTACTTGCACCGCTCTCTGCAACACATTAACCGTCTGAGTCTGCCGCAGAATCCGCAGCATGCGCCCATGTGTTATCCGTTGGTCTGCGGCATTCCCGGGCTGCGGGATTCGCTCATCGATGCCGGGGTGCGCCTCCCCCTCTATTGGCCGGAGGTGATTGAGGCCACGGATGCCACGCAGACGGAAAACAAACTGGCCCGCACCCTCCTTCCCCTCCCCCTCGACCAACGCTATACCCCCGAGGATATGGAACGGTTGGTGGAGCTCATCTTGAACTAAATGGAAGGACGAATTGGGATGTACAATTTACAAGGCCTAAGGGGATGTACAATTTACAAGGTACAATGTACAATTTTTCAGTTAGGCGGCTGCGCCGCAAGGGCAGAATTCGCATATTGTTGAATTCGTTGATTTTTGGATGTTGGAACTTGAATTTGTGTTGACAAGTGCGGGCAATATGCTAGAATATCTGCGTGAGGCGAAAGCTTCACCCGGGAGGGGTCCCGGTTGTACATAATTTTCCGGCCGTCGGGCGCGCAAGTGCCCGACGGCTTGAAGTTTTTTAGGGAATTGGTATTTTTATCTTGTTTTTTGAGCATCAACACGTTAAAATGAGTGTGCCGCCACTGGCGGCATGGTGCAGCCGGTGAGCGGTTTATACGTTATGTACAAACAAAATACCCCCACCAAAGCAGTGACAATCCTTGCGATTGTCTGGTATGTCCTGGATATTCTTATCAAGTGCGTGCAGCTGCTAAGGTGAAGCACCAAGCCCCGCCCCGCTCATCGGTTCCGCCCGGTGGGCGGGGTTCCTGCTTTTTGAGTCCGAATTCGCATATCGCACTTCCAACTGTCTTTTTTTGCTATGCAAACGGAAGTTAATGTGTTAAACTAAGGGGGCATGAGCGAAAAAGACATCATCTGTAAAGCCACAACCGACACCTTCGTACGTTTCGGTATCGTGATACTTGCCCTTTTCGGATTTTCTCTGTACTTCATCTACGACGGTGCCATTGGCTACCGCAAAAAGAATGAGGCCTACTGCTGCTACAAGGCCTTTGCTAAGTTGGGCAGCGAGGCAAGCAAGACCACGGACAGCGCCGCATGGCAACAGCAGCGCGAATCCGCCCCCTTGCTTGTTACGGAAACCACAGCCGACGGCGACCTGGTAGCCGTGGTGGATGATGCCCGTTACCCCCTGCCCCAGGACTGCGCCGCCGCCAAAAGCAGCCCCGCCGAGGTGATGGATTTGAAGGCCATGCAAAGTTGGTCTGCCTGCTGGAGCCGCTACTCCGGCCGCATGGGTATGCCCATTACCCCCGGCGACCACGCCTACGATGCCGCAGCCATTCGTGAGCAATGGATTGGCAGCGCCGTGGGCTTTTCCTTGGTGCTGCTGGGGCTCTATTTTGTGGTGCGCACCCACCGCCGAGAGCTTTCCTTGCGTGGCGACCTCATCACTGCCGCCGGGCAGCAGTTCCGCATTGCCGACATTCAAACGATTGACCTGCGCCAGTGGGGCACCGGCTTTAAGGGTGTGGCCTATTTCACCGTCAACGGACGCAAGGTGAAGGTAGACGGCATGACCTACGGCGGATTCGACACCAAGAAAGGCGAACCGGCAGAAACCTTCATGAAAGCCGTGCTGGCTCAATACAAGGGAGACATCATTGAATACGCACAAACAGACAGCAGCGGAGACTCCTCAAACGCCTGATACGGATATACTTGAGGAAAACTCCCTTGCCGAACCCGGCAAGTTAAGCCTAGCAGCGAGAGCCTTATGCTCCCGCCGCTTTGTTCTGTTTTGTCTGGCCACGGCCATCGTGGCACAAGTGCTGCTGTTGCTGTTGGGCTTAGCGCAAAGGCTCAGCACCATGTCTCCCCCCGGCGAGGCGGAAACCCTGCGCAAAGAGCTGACGGAAGCGCGCTTGCAAACAATTAGAGCCGAGCGCCGCGTGGCCGAGCTGGATAAAGCCCTGAGCCAAGCCGTGGATTTTGCCGGCACCATATACAGCGGCTCTGCCGGCATTGGCGGCGCGGCTGTATCTGCCATTCAAACGGAAGAGCCGGATGAGGAAGTGACCGACCACAACGCCGCCCCGCCCTTGCGCGCGGCAGATGCCGACCTGCTCATTTTTGAGGAAACCGGCATCAGCATCACCCGCGAAACCCCGGAGGATTTAACACCCACTGCCGAGGATACCCCGGCGCAGGTGATTCAAAAAACAGAGGCCGCAGGCGAGTTTGACAACCTCATGCGCCAAGGCATCTCCGCCCTGGTATCCGGCGACATGCGCCGCTGTGTGTTAAGCTTTGAGGAGGCCGCCGGCATTATGCCGGAGCACCCCGCCCTGCTGTACTACTACGGCATGGCGTACGATAAACTCCTGAACCCCGAAAAGGCTAGAGAATACTACACCAAGGTATTCAACATGCGCAGCACGGCCGGCAAGTACTTTGAGCGCGCCTCTCGCCGCCTTAAGCACGGGTTCGACCAACCCTCCGACCTGCGTGGCAAAGTATCCTTTGGCCCCTATACCCACAGCCACACCAGCGACCCCGAGGCCGGCGAACAGGTAAGCATGCGACTGCCCATCCTGGTTGCCCCGGAAACCGAGATTTCTCCGCAAGATATTTTCATTCATATTCAGTTCTTTGTGCTGGTGAACGACCGCAAGATTCGCTACTCGCCCATAGACCCCGTGGTGATGTGGGAAAACGAGACACAAGACTGGAGCGACCACGAGGAGAACATCCTTATCTCCTACAATCTGCCGCCGCTGACCAAGGAAGAAAAGGACGCCTACGGAGAAATGACCTACTACGGCTTTACGGCCAAATTCTTCTACAAGGGAGAGCCCATTGACTGCCTGAGCAACCCGAGCGCACTTATTCTGCACGAGCAGATTATCAACGCTCGCGAGTCCACCCGCAAGCACACCACGCCCTCCTCACTTCTGCCGGACGACGGCCTTGCCCCCATGGACGACATCGCCCTGCCCGCTTACGGCACCGAAAGCGGCTTGCCGACGGATGCAACGGAACCTGCCGCCCCCACTACAGACGGAACAGAGGCTGAGCCCAAAACACCTTTTGCGGAGTTCCTGGAAGACTTGGAATCCTCCGACGCAACAGAATAACCCCGACCACCATGAGCAAACCGGACTTTCAGAACCTGCCGACCCGCTTGGGCGTCTATACCCTCACCCGCCACCTCGGGGAGCAGGGGAAAACCACGCTGTTCCGCGCCAAACAAAGCCATGTAGAGCGCGGCGTGCTGGTAGAGGTGCTGACGGGCGTTGTCTCGCATGCAGACGTAGAGCAATTTTTGGCCTCGGTGCGCGCCCGTGTAGCCGTTCATTTGCCGCATGTAACGCAGGTATACGAGGCCATGGCGGCCGATGAAACCTGGTACCTCACCCTAGCCGCCCCCGAAGGCAAGAGCTTAACCCAACTTGCCGCAGAGAACAAGCGCCTGAGCCCCACCCAGGTGTGCGCCATCATTGAGGCTGCCGGCAAACTTTATGCCGAAACGGCTAAACGCAATATTGCCGCCACCGGCCTCTACCCGCACAGCATTTACCTCAGCGGCGAGCAGCGCGTGCAATTTATCTCGCCCGTCATCAGCGGCGAGCACACGGCGGAGTCCGTGGCAGAGCAAATGAATGCCCTTGCAGCCGCACTGGCACCCATGATGCCCCAAGAGGGCGTGCCGGGACGCACTCGCGCCCGCACCCTGCTGGATTGGCTGCAGAACGGCTACGAAGGCGAGCGCTTGGAGTGGCTTGCCTTGGCAGACTCTGCCGCCACCGTCAAAGAACAACTGGAGCCCCAGCTCAACCGCGACAACGTGGCCGGGCTCAACGGCAAAACACGCGGCGCCATTGTGCGAGAAACCATGCGCAACCGCCGCAAATTCCGCAAAACCCTGTACATGGCAGGAGCCGCTTTGGGCTTGGTGATTGCCTCCGCCGTTGTCGGCTCGTGCATGGCGCCGGATGAAGTGGAGGATTTACCGGCCAATGACGGTAGCACCATCACCTGCTACCAAGGCAGCCAAGTGGTAAAGGTTGCCGCGCACCTCGTCAGCATCCGCGAGTACCGCGAGTTCCTGCTTGTTTTTGAGAGCGAGAACCGCCTCACCCGCGACCAGCGCCGTCGCCTGCTGGAAGGAGTACCGCAAGACGGCAGCGGCCGCCGCCCTGCGGACTGGGAGAAGCAATGGGCCGCCGCCAACAAGGGGGTGGAGTACGAGGGCAAAAAGCTGAGCCACCAGTCGCCGGTGCGTGGGGTTTCCTATTGGGATGCTTTAGTTTACGCCCGTTACAGAGAAGCAGAGCTGCCCACAGCTCGCTTGCTCACGGCTGCAAAAAAACACGGCAATGCCGCCGGCAGCCTGTGCGAGTGGACAACAGATATTTGCCCGGCTACGGATTTTTCCGGCGAGGGCACCTTGCTGCTGCCGGCAGAGGCAGATGCCGCCCCCCGCATTGAACCCAACCGCAGTGCTCGCAACACAGAGTACGGATTCCGCATTGTATACCCCTAACCGATTGATTTAACACAAAAACGCATCACCCGATTACAAATATGAAACACATCATCAACCTCATCATGGCACTCTTCTGCCTGCTGGCAGTGGGGCAGGTTTCTGCACAGGTAGACGTACGCGTACAGCCCGTCAGAGGCGAGTTCCTGCTCGGCGAAAACGTGAAAATTAAGGTCAAAATCACCAACTTTACAGACGAAGCCTTGGTACTGGCCAACACCCCGGACCGCCCCTGGCTGCACTTTACCGTGACCCGCAGCGGTACCTCGCACCCCATGGCCCCCAAGGTTATACCGGTTTTTGATAAAATTGTGGTGCATCCCGGTTCCGGGCACGAGCTCACCTTCAACCTGCGCCCGTACTTCCACTTCACCACGGCGGGCAGTTTCCGTGTGGTAGCCACCATTCGTATGAATGACATGCAGACCACCTACAGCTCTAACCGCGCTAATTTCACCTTGGTGAACGGTAGTTCCGTCAAAACATTTGCCATTCAATCCGGTGGCAAGCGCCTGCACATGCACGTTAAAATGATGCGAGCCGGCGAAAAAGACTGCCTCTTCGGCCAGGTGGTGAATGCAGACTCCGGCTCCATCATCGGCGCCTGCTTTATGGGGCAGTACCTCAACTTCATGGAGCCGCGTGTGATGATGGACCGCAAGCAGAACCTGCATGTGCTTTGCCAGTCCACCCCCACCTATTTCACCTACTCCGTTATGGGTACAGACGGCACACGCCGCAGCTATCAAGTGATGAAACGCACCGGTGGCCCCGTGAACCTCATTTCTGCCGGCAACGGTATTTCTGCCATTGGGCTTACCCCGGCCACACCTCCCGGAAAATCTCCGGAGGAAAATTACCACACCACCTCTGATCGCTAATCCCCTGCCCCAATGCGGGCTTTGTCACCTATTACATTAACACTGTTACATTTTCTCCATGTCTTCCCCCACCATAGCCATCATAGGCCGCCCCAATGTGGGCAAATCCGCCATTTTCAACCGCATGGTAGCACGCCGCATTGCCATTGTGCACGACCAACCCGGTGTGACCCGCGACCGCCTGAGCGCCCAGTGCCGCATTACGGATTACGAGGCCCTTGTGGTGGACACGGGCGGTATCGGCTCCACACTGGACGACGGTTTCGGTGCCCAAGTGCAGCGCGAGGCCGATATTGCCTTGGCCGCAGCAGACCTCATCATGTTTGTATGCGACTGCCGCGACCACCTCACCCCCATTGATAAGAACATTGCCACCCGCCTGCACAAGAGCGATATCCCCGTGTTGCTCGTTCTTAACAAGGCAGATACGGAGAAGCAAGAGCTCAATTTGGGTGAGTTTGCGGAGCTCGGCTTCAAGGATTACGTCTTTACCTCTGCCGCCCATGGCCGTGGCTTTGCCAAACTGGCAGAAAAACTTAACGGGCGTCTCAAAGAGCTGGGCGCTACCCCGGTTAAGGCAGAGGCCGCCCCGGATGCCACGCCCGAGGAAGAGCCCGACCGCGAGGAAGTAACGGAAAACAGCCCCATCCGCGTTGCCATTGTAGGCCGCCCCAATGCAGGTAAATCCTCGCTGGTGAATGCGATTCTCAACGACGAGCGCACCATCGTGTCCAACGTAGCAGGCACCACGCGCGATGCGATTGATATTCCGTACACCCGCGATGAGCAACCCTACATGCTCATTGACACCGCCGGTATGCGCCCGCGCTCCAAGCGCGATACCTCGGTGGAGGTATTCTCTGCCATGCGCAGTGAAAAGGCCATCCGCCGCTCCGATATCTGCCTGCTGGTAATCGACATTGCAGAAGGTGTTACCAAGCAGGATCGCCGCATCGGCTCCATCATTGCCCAAGAGAGCAAGCCCTGCATCATCGTGGTCAATAAGTTCGACCTCTATTGCCCGGATGCCCCCCTCTCTGCCCGTAAGGATGCTGTTAAGGATATCATTCGCGAGGACCTCTTCTTCTTGGATTACGCCCCCATTGCCATTGTGTCTGCCAAACAGGGTGAAGGCATGCCCGCCATCTTCAAATCTATTGCGCGCGTGCGCGAAGAAGCGCTCAACATGCCCGGCACCGGCGAGCTGAACCGCCTGCTGCAGCGCGCTATGGAGATGAATCCTCCCGGCCAGCACCGCGTGCTCAAGAAGCGCCTCAAGCTCTTCTATGCCACCACGGCTGTGAATGAAAAATACACCACCATTCCCGTGCCCACCTATGTGCTGTTTGTGAATGATAAGCGCTTGCTCACCGATAGCTACGCCGCCTATCTGCGCAATACCATCCGCTCCCGTATTAAAGCAGCCGGTGTGCCCATTGTGCTTTCCCCGCGCTCCCGTGTGCGCAATACCGACTAAAAAAGAAGGAATGTACAATTTACAAGGTACAATGTACAATTTTTGAGCTAGGCTCGCCTGTGGCTCGCGGAATAAAAAACCGCGAGCCATATTTTTGTTAGCTCTGTGCAAGTTTTGGTAAATAGCCACACAAATAGCAATTTGTAGAAGTACGAGGGACGAATTGGATTTACGATTTACAATGTACAAGGTACAATTTAAGAGTTCCGCTCGCCTACGGCTCGCAGGGGAAGCGGAGTTTATCTGTCGGATTGTGTTCCGCGCTCAAGGCGCGGGCGGTAAGCGTGGCCGGGCTTTGCCTACATCCTGCGGCGCAGCCGCCTAACTGAAAAATTGTACATTGTACCTTGTAAATTGTACATCCCCTTAATTCGCAACTCGCCTTTTCATGCGGATTAACGCCTCTTTGATACCTTATACAGGCCGAAAAAGACACAAAATTCGTCCATCTCCCTACTTTTTGATAGAAATTTACTTAAATTCTTGACATGCCAGAATACGATTGTTATAATTTTCTCACCAAAACTTAGAGTACACTCTACTTTTCTCCATAAGAAAAGCGAGTGCCGAGTTAGGAAAACAACCATACAACACACACGACATGAAAGTACGTAATCTACTGCTCGCAGCCCTTTTTGCTGCCCCGGCTCTTGCCGGCGAACCGGCCACTACCACGGTGGATCCCCTTGCCACAGAGCCCGCTCTCTCCGTAAATCGCCTCAAAGGCTCTTTGACGGTGGGTTATGAGACCAATTACACCGGCCGCGGTTATGTTGTTTCCCACTCTGTAGCCCAGGGTGACAGCGTATTGTACGCCGCTGCCAAGTTCAATTATGATTTGGGCAAGCACAGCAACCTTTGGACGCTGAGCCACACCATCGCCTACCACGCCCCGGCCTCCGGCCACACGCTGTACGGTGGCATCAAGGCCGGTGAGAACCGCGTGCCTATGGGTGCCATTGTTCCCGGTGCTTCCGGTTATGTTCCTGCCGGCACTGTACTGAAGCGCCCGAACATCGAGAACCAGTTCACCCTTATCACCGAGGCTAAGTACATCCGCCCCGAGTGGAACATCTCCTTCGGTCACAGCTTTGTACACGGTGGTCTTCTGGGCGTAATGGCCAAGCACTACCGCAACCAGGGTGCTTCCGTAGTAAACGAAGTATTCATCGCCCCCGAGTGGACTCCCACCGACATGCCCTGGCTGAGCATGGGTGTAAAGACCAGCCTTTCCTTCCAAGGTATCCAGGGTTGGTGGTTCGAGCCCTACATCACCGGTAAGTTCCCGCTGAACAAGGTGAAGCCCGCTACCGAGGGTTCCGTTCTGGGTGTAGTAACACTTGCCATGAGCGCCACTGCTGACTACTTTGCAGACCCCTACAATGCTTGCGGCAACGGCTCCCAGGCTTTCTGGATTAAGCTTTCCACCCCCTGGTTCGTGAAGGACAACGTCATCATCACCCCCTCCGTAAGCTTCAACTGGCTGGGCAAGGGTGGTTTGGACGCCAACCGTCGCTCCCACGCTAAGGCTTACAGCGGCGACCCGACCATGATTCCGTTCAAGAACTTCGGCGTGGTCTTCGGCATCAGCGCCACCTACACATTCTAAAAAAGCCTGATTTTTATCTGGCAAAACGCAAAAGAGCTGCTATAATAACATACAGCTCCTGAATGCGAGGCAGGAGCCGCCCACCCGGGGCAAACCCGTTGGGCGGCTCTATTGCATTGAGACCACATTTTTACACTTTAACAACACAGCATTATGGCCGGTTTAATCGTACACGGAAAAGAAAACATAGTGACGCCGGGATTTTACATGCCGAACCGCATCAGCATTGAGGCAGGCAGAGCCCTGCACCACCTGCTTGAAGGCAAGGTATGCTACTTGGTGGACCCCACCTTCCCGCCCTCAGACGAAATCATGGACTTCCTCAAAGCCAAACAGGTTGAGGTAGAGTACTTTGATTTCCGCCACACCACGTCCCGCGCCGTTCGTGAGCAAATTATGGCCCACTTGGATGCCGGCATCAGCGTCGTATTCCTTCCGGGCCAGGTAGCCAAGATTCGCGGCACGTATAGCGACGTACCCTCCCCCTTCCTGCGCCACGTCGGCAGCTTGCACATTTCACCCATTCCGCTGTTCTTGGGCTACTACGGCAACACCGTAACCACCCTGTACCGCGAAGTGCAAGACCCGGATTGCCATGAGGAGTTCTGCATTCTCCCGAAGCTTGCCGCCGGCCCGCAAACCGGTGAGCGCCTGATGGCAGCTTGGTTGGAAAAGGGCGCAGAGCTCTTTGCCGCCCAGCCGCTGCTCAGCACCTCGCTGACCACCAACATTGTACGCTCCATCAAAGCCAACCCGAAGGTAGAGATTATTGACGGCATGACCGGTGCCCGCCTGCCCTTCTTCAAGGCTTTGGGTGTAAGTATGGCCGTTGCCAAGATGCTGCGCAAGCGCGACGACAAGCGCATTGGTGTCATCCTGCCCCCGGGCGGCGGTGGTGTTATTGCCACGCTGAGCTGCTTGCTGGCCGGTATTACCCCGGTGCTGATTAACTATGCCTCCTCCGCCGCTGCCTTTGAAAGCACGGTACGCCAGGCCGGGCTCAAGACCTTCATTACAGCCCGCAAGTTCATGCAGAAGTTGCCGCAGTTCCCCTGGCCGCCCGCAGAGCAGCTTATTTTGGTGGAAGACCTGCTGCAGAACACTTCCAAGCTCACGCTTATCTCCAACGTGCTGACAGCTAAGATGGCCCCGGCCTCCCTTATCTGCAACATGTTCGATACCGATGCCCGCAAGAACAACGACGAGGCTGTCATGCTCTTCACCTCCGGCTCCAGTGGCGAGCCCAAGGGTGTGGTGCTGACCCACCGCATGGTGTTGGCCAATGCCTCTCAATGCGCCTGCCGCTTGGATATGAACAACCTGAGCTTCTTGGCCAGCTTGCCCATTTTCCACAGCTTCGGTCTTACCGTTACCATGATGCTGCCGCTGCTTGCCGGTTGCACCGTCTGCTCTTACCCCAACCCGACAGACGCCCGCAACCTCAACGAGCTTATCGTCAAGCACAAGCTCTCCCTCGTATGCGCAACGCCCACCTTTGGCCGCGCCATGCTCCGCCGTGCCGAGCCCGACACCTTCAAGAACGTGCGCTACTTCGTGCTGGGTGCCGAAAAGCTGCAGGCTGACCTCGAACAGGAGTTCATCGACAAGTGCGGTATTCAGCCCATGGAAGGCTACGGCCTGACGGAGACCTCCCCGGTTATCGGTGTAAACATGCCGAATGCAGCCCCCGTCCGCGGTTCCAAGTTCTTTGTACCCGGCACGGTTCGCCCGAGTATCGGTGCCCTGCTTCCCGGTATTGCTGTGCGCATTACCGATGTTGATGACGACAACGTAGAACTGCCGCTTACCGAGCGCGGTATGATTTGGTTCAAGGGTGCCAACGTGTTCAGCGGCTACATTGGCCGCCCCGAGGTGAATGCCGAAATCTTCCGCGATGGCTGGTTCAAGACCGGCGACATCGGCCAGATGGATCTCAACGGCTTCCTTACCCTCGGTGGTCGTCTCTCCCGCTTCTCCAAGGTGGGTGGCGAGATGGTGCCGCATGAAGGCGTAGAGCTGGCTCTGAGCCAGGCCTTTGAGCTGACCGCAGAAGATGGCGTCAAGATTGCCATCACCGGCGTGAGCGACCCGCAGAAGGGTGAAGCAATGGTGCTTCTCTCTGCCCTGCCGCAGCATGCCCGCAGCTCTGAGGAGAAGGAGCACCTTGCCGCTATCCGCAACCTGATGCAGGAGCGCAAGATTCCCACCCTCTGGGCTCCCAAATACTTGGTACCCGTTGAGGCTATTCCCATTCTGCCCACCGGCAAGCTCGACCTCCGTGGTTGCAAGCTCCTGGCAGAGGAAGCCCTCGGCCTTGCCGCCCGCTAATGGCCGGCTGAACTACCATTCACAAAAAAGCCCTCGGTTTTCCGAGGGCTTTTTTGTGTAACGAAGTGAATTTACAATTTACGATGTACAAGGTACAATTTGTTAAGCTTGGCGGCTCCGCCGCACGAGGGGGCAAAGCCTAGCCACGCTTACCGCCCGCGCCTTAAGCGCGGAACACCAGCCGCTTGATAAACTCCGCTTCCCCTGCGAGCCGTAGGCGAGCGGAACTCTGCCTGTCACGGTGTAGGCGCAGACGAAGACGGAAACCACTCGTTACGCAAGGTAAAGAAAATGGAACCCGCGCCAGCGGGTGCACGGTGGGTGGCAACAAATTGCCGTTTTAGGCTATAAAATCGGCAGAAAAATGGGAGTTTGTCGTCTCCACCCCGCGAGCGCAGCGAGCCGAATTCTGAGCCCCGCTCAGGGGCGGTAGCGTAGTAGCCCGGTGCGTCAGCGCCGGGTATCGCGATGGAGAACGATTAGAGCCCCGGCGAGGGGCGGCAGAAAGCTGTTGTTTGGTGTATGGGCTTCATTGAAAAACAAAGTTTTATGTATGCTCTTGTTCGGTGGCAAAAGACGATACCGTTCACTCGTTCTCTGCCGCCCCTTGCCGGGGCTCTTGAATTCCGTTCGCTGAGCTCACATCAATGCGCCCCACAAATTGCCAGTTGTGAGGTCATTTATCGGGCTTAATAAAAGCCTTTATTAAAGCGTGTAACCTCGCGGTCCACCTCGCGCATCTCGGCGCGTTCCTTGAGGTCGTAGCGGCGGTCGCGGTGGGTTTTACCACGGCCGGAGCCGATTTCCACCTTCACTTTGCCGTTCTTCCAATACATACGCAGCAAGGGCAAGGCATAGCCACGCTGGGCTTGCTGAATCTCGAGCTTCAAAATCTCTTTCTTGTGCATCAGCAGGCGGCGCGGGCGCTTAGCCTCATGCTGGAACCACTTGCCGGCGGTTTCCCAAGGTTGCACATCGCAGCCGTACAAAAAAAGCTGCCCCTTCTCTACGCGGGCGAAGGCATCGGACACATTGACGCGACCGGCGCGGATGGATTTTACCTCCGTGCCGCGCAGTTCGATACCGCACTCATGGCGGCCCAAAATTTCATAATCTCGGCCTGCTTTCTTGTTACTGGCAATCAGGTTGCCGGCGGGTGTGGGTTTCTTGGCCATGTTGTTGTGTAGATAAAGGATGATAAAAATGAACGGTTCGGTTCACCGGCACCTCCGGCAACCGAACCGCCCTAAAATTTGCGAGGCCGGGCAACGCCGACAGGATGCGGCAGCCTAAGCCAACGGCATTACAGCTCAATTGTGGCCGTAATAGTGCGGTCGTCCTCCGTTACGGGAGCGGAAGGAGAATCGGAGAAGAGTTCATCGAACAGGTCTTCAGCCTCAGCCTTAGACAAGCGTTCCTCTTCAGTCATCTCATGCCAGACAATCTTACCCTCAATGATTTCCATGAGCGCAATGTCACCCGTACCGGTTTCCGGAGTTGTGGGAACAAAGGGATCAGCACCTCGGTTGAGTTGCTGTACTCGCTTAGAAACGATGTTGACCAACAATTGGTTATCACCTACAATCTCAGCAGCTTTCTCGATAAGTTCAACTTTCATGGATGATTATGTGGATTCCCCTGTACACGGGGTTCCGCCCATAGTAGCACGCTTCTTCTCCCATGGCAAGCCTATATTTGCACTCTGACACAAAAATATTGATATTTCCGCAGATTAGATAAATATCCGCACTAAATAGGGGATATGCAAGGGAAGAATTGGCGCGCAAGTGGAGCAACAGGCTGCACTCACACCCTTCAATATTCAACTTTCAACATTCCGAGACATAATTACCGCTTGCCAATCAGGGCGCTGTAGCGTATAATCTCGCCCATGAGCATCGACATCAAGGTCTACACAGGAGGCCCGTGCATGTGCAACGGTTATTTGGTACGCGGCCCCCAGGGCTACGTAGCCATAGACGCCCCGCTGGGTTTTGCAGCTTGGGTAAAGAAAACCCTGCCGGCAGATGCCTGCGTGACAGACCTACTCATTACCCACCAACACTTTGACCACGTGCAGGGAGCCGCAGAGCTGGCCGCCCAATACGGCTGCCGCATAAGCGCCTGCATGCCCTACAGCACCGCCCTCACCTTAGAGGAGCTGGCCCGCCAAAGCTGGGGCGGCGGCTTTGATGTAGAGCCGTTTACCGTAGACAACGTGTTGGGCAGCCACGATTCCACCGGCGATTGGGGCGGCCTGAAGTGGGCAGCGCACTTTATCCCCGGCCATTCTACCGATGGCATGGCATTTGAGCTTCCGGAGGAGGAAGAGCTCTTTTGCGGCGATATTCTGTTTGCCGGAGCTGTGGGGCGCACCGATTTCCCCGGTGGCAGCATGGCGCAGCTGGTGCGTGGCATTCGCGAGAAACTGCTTCCCCGCCCGCACACCACGGTAGTGCACAGCGGACACGGCCCGGATACCTCCATTGAGGAAGAAATCCTCAATAATCCCTACCTCTAATTTTCCGCCGAGGAGGGCCGACACACCAATTTTGACAACGACGAACAAGAAAGAAACACACAGCAATGACATTTGAAGAACTGGGGCTTTCCGCCCCCATTCTGGAGGCCGTTAAAGATTGCGGCTACGAGACACCCACCCCCATCCAGCAACAGGCCATTCCCGTGGTGCTGGAGGGCAAGGACGTGATTGGCGCCTCCCAAACAGGCACCGGCAAGTCCGCAGCCTTTGCACTGCCCCTGTTGACCCGTATTGAGGCCAACGGCCTGCCCCAGGTGTTAGTGCTGGAGCCCACCCGCGAGCTGGCAGACCAGCTGGCCGAGTCCTTCCGCAGCTATGCCCGCCACACCAACATTAAGGTTGCCTTGCTGTACGGCGGCATTGGCTATGGCAAGCAAACGGAGGAACTGCAGCGTGGCGCAGAGGTTGTCATTGCGACTCCGGGCCGCTTGGTAGACCACTTCTACCGCGGCAATATGAAGTTTAAGACGATTCGCCACCTGGTGCTCGACGAGGTGGACCGTATGACGGATATGGGCTTCTTGCCCATTGTGCGCAAAATTATTAACCTGTGCCCGTGGGAAGGCCGCCAAACGCTCTTCTTCTCGGCCACCATGCCCCAAATTCTGCAAGGTTTTGCCAAATGGTGCCTTACGGAGCCCGTGGAGGTGGCGATTGCCCGCAGTGAGGTAGCCTCCACCATCTCACACGCTTTCTACCCCGTGGGTATGGACCAGCGCGATGACCTGCTGCTGGCCTTAGTGAAGTCTACCGATTTCCGCAACCTCATGGTCTTTACCCGCACCCGTAAGGAGGCGGACACCGTTGCCAATATGCTCAGCAATGCCGGTTGGGGCAAGGAGGTGACGGTGATGCACTCCGATATTCCGCAAAAGGAGCGCATGGCTGCTCTGCGCGGTTTTAAGGAGGATAAATACCGCATCTTGGTTGCCACCGATGTTGCCGCCCGTGGCATCGACGTGAACGGCGTTACCCACGTTATCAATTACCGTGTGCCCGAGAACCCGGAGGACTACGTGCACCGCATTGGCCGCACCGGCCGTGCCGAAGCCCAAGGCGATGCCTTTACACTGCTTACGGCGGACGAGGTGGACTTTGCCAAGAGTGTGGAGATTTTCATTAAGCAGAGCATTGAGCGCCGCAAGTTGGATGGCTTTGAGTACGCTTATACCGCCCTGCTCGATTCCGGCGCTCGCCCCATCCGCAAACCGCGCCCTGCCGCCCCCAAGCGCAGGAGAAGATGAGAATGATGTACAATTTACAAGGTACAATGTACAATTTTTGAGCTTGGCTCCCTGCCGGTCGCAGGAAAAGCAATGCTAATGCCACCGCTTATGCCCCGCGCTTGGGGCGCGGGCGGTAAGTTTGGCAAAGCTCTGCCTCCTGTCTGCGGCGCAGCCGCCTAACTGAAAAATTGTACATTGTACATTGTAAATTGTACATCCTCAAAAAAAAGCTCCAACCGTTTCCGGTTGGAGCTTTTTTTGCTTCACTCTCCTTTAAGGATGGAGATGCGAGCGGGGTCCAGCTGTTCCCAAGGCAGGTCATCTTTGGTAAAGTGACCGTAATTGGTAGAGCGTGTGAAAATGGGGCGACGCAGACCGAGGACGCTTTCCATATCTGCGGGTTTGAAGGAGAAGGCCTTGAGCACACGTTCAATAATGATGGCCTCATCCACATGAGCAGAGCCGAAGGTATCGACATCCACCATGATGGAAACCGGGGAAGCCTTGCCGATGGCGTAGGCCACCTGCAGCTCGCAGCGGTCTGCCAAGCCGGCAGCCACAATGTGCTTGGCAACCCAGCGGCACATGTATGCGCCGGAGCGATCCACCTTGCTGCAATCCTTACCGGAGAAGGCACCACCACCGTGGCGGCCCATGCCACCATAGGTGTCTACAATAATCTTGCGGCCTGTGAGACCGGAGTCGCCGTGCGGACCACCGATAACAAATCGGCCGGTCGGGTTGATGAAGAACTCCGTCTCCTCCGTTACCAACTCAGCAGGCAACACGCGGCGGGCAAGCTCCTCGCAGAAAGCGCGAATCGTCTCAATAGAAACGTCTTCCGTATGCTGGGTGCTCAGCACCACATTGAGAATGCGGGCGGGTTTTCCATCGGCACCGTATTCCACAGCCACTTGGCTCTTGCTATCCGGGCGCAACCATGCAACCTCGCCGCTGTGGCGCACGCGTGCCAGCTCAATCATGATGCGGTGAGCAAACATGATGGGGGCAGGCATGAGCTCCGGCGTCTCGTTCGAGGCATAGCCGAACATGATGCCTTGGTCGCCGGCACCCTGCTCTGCGCCGTCCTTGCCTTCGGCAGAGCGGGCATCCACACCCTGGGCGATGTCCGGGCTTTGGGTGGAAAGATAGTTAGTGATATCAATCGTTTCGGCGTTAAAGAGGGCATCATCTGCCGGGGTGGCATAGCCAATGGAGCGCACAACCTCGCGCACCAAGCTATCGTAATCAATCACTGCCTTGGTGGTGATTTCACCGGCAAGGATGACGTGGCTGTCTTTTACCAGGGTTTCGCAAGCAACACGGCTGGCGGGGTCCTGGGCCAAGCAGGCATCCACAATGGTATCAGAAATGAGGTCTGCCACCTTGTCAGGATGGCCCTCACCAACGGATTCAGATGAGAAGATATACCTGTTCTTCATGATTATTCGTAATTTGAAAATTGGAATCCCTTAAGGCCACTAGGCATTTGGTTCTTGGGCTGCCCGAAAGCCGCCATGATAGAGGTGGCAATGAGGGCGGATTTGTTACCGAGCTCGGGACCGTTGTCGAGCGTGCAGCGGAAAATATCCCACAGGAGGGTCATCTCATTGCGGAACTGATTGCCCTGCACAATGTAATGCTTATACCCGGCGGCATGAAGGGCGGCGGTTTCGTTGCGGGTCAAATTGCACGTAGCCCTTTGGCGCAGAGTAGTGGGGTCCACCACATGCCAGCCGTCTTTTTCCACCAGCTGCGCACGGCGCAGGCAAAGCTCGGCGTTGTAGGGGTCTTTGCGAATCTCTGCCAACAAGCGCAGGTGCTCGCGGCGCAGGGCACAATTACGCGGCAAGGGGTCGTTTACCAGCACAGAGAAATACTCCGGGTGGTCAATTTTGGTAAAGATTTCCGGGCGAGCGCCATCCACGGGGTGCAAGCACACGTTGCTGTACAAATCCGCTAATTTGTTGTACATGGCGGGGGTGCGGCGGTTTTGCTCCACAATCACGCGGTTGGGGTGGCAGCACACCATCAGTTTGGGGCAAATCTCGCGAATACGGGCAGCCAGCTTATCACTCGCCACGCACACACTGTTTTTGCGCACGCGGTCGCAACGGTACAGCTCCTTCACCAAGGTAGCGCAGTAAACATCGCTGAGCATATCATCCGTAATATACGGATTATCAAAAACCAGCATAACACCTACGTTCAGCGAGGCATACTTCTCCAACGTGGCGGCATAGGTTTGCAAGCTCATGGGGCGGCGCTCGGCATACCAATCGAGCGTCCACTTACAAGCCGGGCCACCGGCTACGCTAAAGGGCTTGCGCAGGGGGAAACTGCGGGAGAGCTGCTCAATCACCACCTGCAAGGAGGCATCATAGCGGAACGCACCGCCGAACGTCCATTGCGTGTGCGGAAGGTGGTTATTTACCATGAACAAGAGCTGTTCTGCTGTAACAGGGCGAATGATGGAGCTCATGAGGGTTGATACGGTAAGATAGATTCCCAAAAGCGCTGGCTGATGGCATGCATAGCATTTTCGTCTGCGGCGTCGTTTCGCAGCACGAGGCGCAGCAAATCAAAGAGAATGGAAGAGCCGTTGGCATGGCCGCGACCCTGCATCTTGAAGTGGCGGAATCCCATGTCGCGCAAGCGCTTAATTTCGGCTGTGGTCAGGGCCAGCACGCTGTGCTTCTCATGCGTCAGCAGGGTGCCCATGTCTTTACAGCCATTGGTATTCTGGCGCTTTTCAAAGTCGGTAGAATCGTAGGAGAGGTAATCCAATGCCAAATCTGACAACGACTTGTAGTGGAAGGCGCGCAGCGGACAATGGCGAATGCAATACTCGTTTACCAGCAGAATATGGCGCTCCTTGTCCTCTATTTTTTCCAAGAGGTCGTAGTTCAGCACGTCATCCGGGTGCACCATCACCTCGTCGTACTGGTCTGCCAATCGCTTGTACATGTCCAGCTTGCCCTTGCCGCCCCCGTTGGTAATTTTAAGAATACTGGACACGGTGCGCAGCTTGGGGTATTCCTTGCGCACATGGTTGTAGAGCGCATCGCTGGCCATAATGACGGCATTGCGCTTGGTGGGGTTGTGGTTGGAGGCAAAGGTGAGCATGGCATTGCCCAAGCCATCCTTCATGTGGGCTTCGGTAAGCTCCAAATTGGTGAAGGTGAGGTACATGGCAATGTTGCGCTTCTCGTACTCCAAGCCGGCGGCGCGGATTTCCTCCGCATCGCACATCAAATGCTTGAGCACGCGACCACTGTTCCATACGCACAACGGCGAACCATGCACAATGTTAAACGGTTCAAATTGAAGCAGGTGCTTGCAAAAATCGTAAAAGGCCACCAGCTCGCGGTCGTTCACGAACGCGCCTGATACGTCCCACACGGCATCCGGCCAATCAGGGTTGAGGTATGGTGATATTGCTGCCATTTTGTTTCGCGCGAGAGTATACCACGCAAACACACCTCTGGCAAGACATTATTAAGTACGAGTTACGATTTACAAAGGACGAATTTGAGAGTTCCGCCCCATGCGGGCGCCGGGAGGCGAGGGAAAAAGTTAGACTCCCTGCGAGCGACAGGGAGCCTAACTTAAAATTCCAAAATCAAACGTCATCCATCACAAATCCCGCACATAGCTGGCACTAATCTCGCAAATGTAGACTTTGTGCAAGGGATTGGTGGGGTCGTACCACTGCGGAGAGACTTCACTAAAATCAACAAAGTCGGTCTCCTGCATGGTGGCCACAGCCATTTTGCGGCATTCAATCACCACATCGGCATCCTCCATGGCAGGAAGGCCACCTTCGGTCGTCATCGGGCGCAGGGAGGTGGCAGCCATTTTATCAACATCGCGGCCGGAGTTACGCCCGCAGAAAATCAAATCTGCGCGGTACTTCTCCGGCATAAAGGAGAGGGTGAAGGAGGCTTGCTCATCGATAAATTTTGCCGTGTAGCGATTGGGGCGCACAAAGACAAAAGCAACGGGGCGATTCCACAGGAAACCCAAGCCACCCCAACTGGCTGTCATGCAGTTAAAGGAGTCCGGAGTGCCGGCGGTAATGAGCATCCATTGCTTGCCGATAAGCTCTGCCGGGTTCTGCTGTAGCTCTGTAAATTCAATCTTTCTCATGGCTGAGTGAGGTATTAGCAATAACGAGTGAGCACGTATTGAAGAATACCGCCGGCACGGAAGTATTCCTTCTCAATCGGGGTATCCAAGCGCACGATGAGCGGCAGCTCAAAGGGCTCAGCCCCGGCGGGAGCAACCACCAGCATGGCGCGGTCGCGCGGCTGCAAGTCGTTGTGCAGGCCAATAATGGAGAAAGTAACATCCTTCAGGCCCTTCACGCGGTCATAATCCTCCGGGTTCTCAAAGTTGAGGGGCAGCACGCCCATGCCGATGAGGTTACTGCGGTGAATACGCTCAAAGCTCTTGGTGATAACGGCACGCACACCCAGCAAGGAGGTACCCTTGGCAGCCCAGTCGCGGCTGGAGCCCATGCCGTAGTCCTCGCCACCAATGATGATGGTGGGCACGCCGTCCTGCTTGTAAGCCATACCGGCATCGTAAATGAAGGTGGGGGTGCCGCAGGTGGCGGCAATCTCCGTATCGGGAGCAGATACCTCGCTTGCACCGAAGTACAGCGTGTAACCGCCTTCAATACCCTCTGTCATCAAGTTCTTAATGCGCACATTGGCAAAGGTACCGCGAGCCATCACCAAGTCATTACCACGGCGGGAGCCGAAGGTGTTGAAATCGCGACGCTCTACCCCGGCTGCGGCCAAGAACTTGCCGGCAGGGCCCGTGGGCTTGATGGCACCGGCGGGGGAAATGTGGTCCGTTGTCACGCAATCGCCAAAGATACCCAGCGGACGGGCACCGCAAATATCGGTAATATCGCCCTTCTTGCCGTCAAATCCTTCAAAGAAGGGAGGACGGTGAATGTAGGTAGAATCGGCATTCCACGCAAAGGTGGCACCACCGGGAGCACTCACATGACCCCACTCAGGCACCACGTTGGAGTAGCTGGCGGTGTAGTCCTGCGGGGAGGCGGCATTGGCCTGTGCAGCGGCAATCTCATCGCCCGTGGGCCAAATGTCCTTCAGGTATACCGGCGTGCCATCTGCAGCGGTACCCAGCGGCTCGCTAGCGGTGTCAATATCCACACGGCCGGCCAAAGCAAAGGCAATCACCAGCGGGGGAGACATCAGGAAGTTGGCCTTCACATGGGAGTGAATGCGAGCCTCGAAGTTGCGGTTGCCGGACAGAACGGAGCAGGAAACCAAGTCGTTATCCACCACAGCTTGCTCAATATCAGCATTCAACGGGCCGGAGTTACCGATACAGGTGGCACAGCCGTAACCCACAATAGAGAAGCCAATGGCATCCAAGGCCTGCGTCAGGCCGTTGTTTTCAAAGTAACGGGCAGCAATGCGGCTACCGGGGGCAATGCTGGTTTTCACATGAGCAGGCACCTTCATGCCCAAAGCAGCGGCCTTCTTGGCCAACAGACCGGCGGCAAGCATCAGGCTGTCGTTGCTGGTATTGGTGCAGCTGGTAATGGCTGCCACTAAAATCGAGCCATCGGTGAGGGAAACATGGTGCGTGGTGTCGGCATCCGGGTTACCGGCATCGCCCTTCATGCACACCTGCACAGGCGTTGTCTTTTGCGGGTGGCCGTAGGTCTTTTCACAAATCTCGGCAAAGTTGCTCTTGAGGTTGGCAAGGGCAATGTGGTCCTGCGGACGCTTGGGGCCGGCCACAGCAGGAACAATGCTGCCCAGGTCGAGCTCCAACTCGGTGGAGTAATCAATCTCGCCGTGGCGGGGCATGCCGAAAATGCCCTGAGCCTTGAGGTAAGCCTCGTAGGTAGCCACGTGCTCCTCACTGCGGCCGGTGGCGCGCAGGTAAGCGGCAGAGGTAGCATCTGCGGGGAAGAAGCCCATGGTTGCGCCGTATTCCGGAGCCATGTTGGCCACCGTAGCGCGGTCGGGCAAGGAAAGTGCCTCCGCACCCTCACCAAAGAACTCAACAAACTTACCAACAACGCCGTGAGCACGCAGCATCTTGGTAACATGCAGGGCCAAATCCGTAGCGGTTACACCCTCCTGCAGGCGGCCGGTCAGGTGCACGCCCACAACCTCAGGCACAAGGAAGGTGACGGGCTGGCCCAGCATACCGGCCTCAGCCTCAATACCGCCCACACCCCAGGCAACAATGCCCAAGCCGTTAATCATGGTAGTGTGCGAGTCGGTACCCACGAGGGTATCGGGGTAATAAACGCCATCCTGCTCCATCACACCACGAGCCAAATGCTCCAAATTCACCTGGTGCACAATACCGGTGCTGGGAGGAACAACGGAGAAAGTTTCAAAAGCTTGCTGGCCCCACTTCAGGAACTCGTAGCGCTCGGTATTGCGCTCAAACTCACGAGTCAGGTTCTTTTGGTACGCGCCGGGGAAACCGGCCCAGTCCACCTGCACAGAGTGGTCTACCACCAAATCCACCGGCACCAAGGGCTCCATAGCGGCGGGGTCGGCTCCCAAATCCTGCACGGCGGCACGCATAGCCGCCAAATCCACCAGCAGCGGCACACCCGTCAGGTCCTGCAAAATAATGCGAGCCACCGTAAAGGGAATCTCATAGTTACCCGGCTCGGCCGCATTCCAAGCGGCCAGGTTCTTTACATCAGCCTCAGTTACCTTAAGCCCGTCGCAGTTGCGCATAAGGCTCTCCAAAACGATGCGGAGAGAAATCGGCATGCGGTTAATACCGCTGAACCCCTGCTCTGCCAAGGCCGGCAGGGCATAGTAGCGGCCCTCGGTTCCCTTGCCTGTCGTAAATGTGCGTACTGTGTCCATTTGCGTCAATTCAACTTGCTAAAATAGTAATACGCGGCGCATTATACGCTTTTTATTTCAAAAATCAAGCACTCTTTTGCGGTTCAGGTTGCGAATTCAGGGACATAAAAAAGCACCCCGCATCTTGGGAGAGACACGGGGCAAGAAGAAAACGGAAAGTTCCGGTTGCGTTACAGCATTTCCGGCGTAATCTTGTATTTGGCACCGCAGCGGGGGCAAGAGGCCTCCAAGAAGCCCTGCTCGGAGAGCACATCCGCAAAATCCTTCTTCATGGCGCGAATGGTGGGCAAAATCTTCTCCACCGTGCAACCGCAACGGAAAGTGAACTTGCGGGTTTCGAGCTGCTTGAGCTCCTCGTTGGCTTCAATGGCAGCTACATCCTGCGCTGTCAACTCGCTGAGCCAATCCATATCGGCCTGCGGCTGGGCAGTAATGAGCACATACTGATCATTCTCTAACTCAAAAGCACGGGCAACGCGCTGCTCGCTCTGGCGATAGAAATCTTCCACCCACGTAATTACATCCTCACCGGGCAGAGTAATCACCGAGGTATGGGGCTCCTTGCCGCTGCGAATGTTCTGGGCAAACAGCATGTTGGCCTCAGGCTCGCGCACATCCTGCGTAAACACTCGGCCTACTACATCCTCCGTCAGTGAAGAACCGGATACAAAGTAATTGGCCAGCATGGGAGCCTTCACATTGAGCGTCCATGCATGGTACTCCTGCCACGGGCGAGATACCAAGTGCAGCGTAAAGAAAGCCAGCAATTGCTTGAACATCGTGTCCTCTGCCTCAGCATTGCGGTTGTTATGCTGCATCAAGTTGAGATAGTAATCAACAAAAAGCGGGGTAAATTCCGCACGAAGCATCAGGCAATTGCGATGACGCACGAATATGGCTTGCACCGTGGCAAACTCTTCTACGGGTTGACCGTTGTTATCTGTCATGACGATGGTTTACTTGCGCCTATTTTACCCGTAATTACAGTCGGGCGCAAGTGTAAAGTGAATCATACCCAAGTTAGTGAGAGTGGCAAAATTAAATGCGACACCATGAGGGCACAAAAAAAGGTGCCTTTCTGAATAAGAGATGGTATAGTCAATTCGTCAAAACAAACTCACAATCTCAAATGAAAAGCACCAAGACAAAGACTACTACTTTTCG
>CAJGCZ010000033.1 GCA_904501975.1 uncultured Akkermansia sp. | reverse complement strand
TGTTTGTGCGTTAATATCCCATTGATAATGCGATGTCATAAGACGAATTAATGCATGCGGGATTTCTTCGCACTTACGTGCTCCGGGAGGGTTATGCCACCCGCATACCGTTTCGGCAAGCCTCAACGGTTCGCGGGTTCGAATTTGTTTTTTACCCATTTCCTAGGGCTTACGCCCTAGGCTAAGTTAGGTCACCCGCTGACGCGGGTTCAAAATTCCGCTCGCTAACGCTCGCAAAATTCCCCCACCATCACCTCTTCAACTTCCGCTTTATCGAGCAGTTTGCAATCCACTGAAAACTTAAATAGGCGTTATTTCTATTTCCATTGCTTGATAAAGCGGAGAAAGCCCTTTGCTCCCTTAAAAATGCCATTGACGAAACGGTGAGGAAGATGTTATAATGCAGACTCCGTTGTAGCCCAATGGGTGTTGAGTAACATGCAACGGCTCTCTCTCTTCAATGGCAAATAAATGATTATATGAAAAAACTATTAGGCTGCATATTATCACCTTTAACCTTTCTCTGAGTCTGTTTTTGGGTAACGGTATCGGTGTTTGTCTTCATGTTGGCAATGTGCTTTGTTGAGGATGGCCCCGGCGATTTTGACGAGCGCGCCGCACAATATGAGCAGAAAAAACTCAATACCACTGCAGAGCAGGTGCAGCAGCTGAAAGCAGCCGATAGCCTGCGAGCCGGTATCCTGGTTTTGCGGGATGGTGTGAATAGAGACGATTATAGAAGTTTTACCACCCTCCCCTTTGAACTTCCTGAAGGTAAGCGGCAAACCGGGCATTATATGCATCCGTCTGCTTTGGCCACCTATCAGAACGAGATATACCCCGCGCTCATCCGCCTGTTGGAGCGTTTTGGCACGAAAGAAGGTGAAACAACAAGAGAGTTCCCTCTGCATACGATTACGGAATCACCGCAAGGTCGCAGTGCTATTTTCTCTGACCCCTTCGGCAGTTACGTCAATACCGCTGAATACTTAAGCGAGTTCAAGAACGTTGATCCCAACAAAGCTTATATTTGCGTATCAAACTGCTTGAATACGCCTGCGCATTTCCCGGCCGATAACGCACCCGGTGCACTGCGACTCAAAATCAGCATTTATTCTGTACCGAATGAGCTGCTGCAGGAGATGAACTTTTTCCATGAGGCTGTTCGTTCTAGGATTTATTGGTACGAAATGGAGGGGGATGAGTACCTGCGAGCCACTCAATTAGAAACTTGGGATGGCCATTATGTTGCCCGGTGTAACGGAGTATTGCACATACATGGTTGGGCTTCCCTTGTCCACGGTCACTGTGCTTATTGGGACATAAAGAGCCCAGTTGATACGTGGGATTCTCAGAAAAAAGCAGAAGATGCTGATCATGCCGAAGTATCATTCACCGCACCCCACCGTACGGCAGCAGTGTTCTATATGGAATCATTGAAAAATGACAACCCGATGTCTTACGGTTTGTTGTGGTTGGTGATATTGCTGGATAAAGTCTGGTGGCTTACTCCCGTGATAGCGCTATTCTTGTGGTGCGACATTCATGATTACAAGATGCGTGATAAAGGCAAAAAAAGCTCCGTTCTTCCTGATGAGAACGACTTGAGTGAGCCCGGGCGTAAGGCGCATCTGTTCCTTTCCACTCTGCCTACGGAAATAACCTTGATTTCCCGAGAGCTGCTGCCTGCTATTAACTCTACAGCAGCTTATAACGATGCCACAACCTTGGAAAAGGAACTGAGAGAGTCTGCCACCTCAGAGGCGGATATGGAGGTATTGGCTCACTTGCAAGAGGCTATCAATTTTGCCTCGCTGCGGCGACCCGCTGCCCGTTTCGGTGTGTATGTGTTGGTTACCTTGTTTTTAGCGTTCATCGCTTGGTTAGCCTCCAATATGATGCAGTTTTATCTGTGCGCCGCCTATGCTGTGGTGCCGATTATCTTTTTTATGCTCACTCTGCGCCCCAATTATAAACACTGGGAAGAAAAGTATTATACGCCGGTGGCAAAACCGGAGGATGCTGTCTCCAAATCTGCGTTGAGTATCGGCATTGCTTCTGTTTTGGCGGCCTTTGCTCTGGCTTCAAAGCGTGAGTATATCTATACCGTTGAGGTTGATGGTTGTGGCAATGAGCGTGTAGTAGACAAAAGGGAAAACCTTGTTACTACCGGTGCCGGTGTAGCAATCGGTATAATGGTGCTGTTATTTGCTGCCCTTTGTATACTGCTGAGCTTTTTCTGCGGTGTCTACCTCTGGCGTAATTACATTACCCCATAAGCGGCAAGTAGGTAAATCGTATAGCGCACATTCCCTTCCGTGTGTAGGGAATGTGCGCTTTTTTCGTGCGTGGCCTGTTGTTTTCTATCGCACATTCATTTTGCGCCGGCTTGGAGCAGAAGCTTGGTACAGGGCTCACTTTTGAGGGCGAGCGCATAAGAAAGCGCGGGGTAGCCGCTGTTGTTGCACAGGTTCACATCTGCCCCGGCGGAGATAAGCTCTTGCAGAAGGGTGGCATTGCATTGCTGGGCGGCGAGGATGAGGGCAGTGTTGCCATCCTCGTTTGTGGCATTCAGGTTCACCCCTTTCGCGTGCATGAGAAGCCGACGCATGGCGGCTGAGCCATGTGTGCAGGCCAGCATGAGCGGGGTGTAGCCGTGGGGGGCTGCGGCGTTCGGGTCTGCCCCGTTTTGCAGCATGTGCTCTACCGTCTTGACCTGCCCGGCCAGCACAGCGGAGATGAGCTCCGTGCCGTAGCGCCCACCCGCGGCATAAATGTGCGCACAAGCCGTGCTTTGGCGGCGCTGTGCGGCGAGGAGCAGGGGAGTTTGTTGCAACTTGTCCTCAGCGTTCGGGTTAGCGCCGTATTTCAACAGCAGTTGCACCGTGGCTGTGTGGCCGTTGCCGGCGGCATACATGAGCGGTGTCCACCGAAACCCTGCTGTGGAGTCCACCACCGCCCCGGCTTGCAGCAAAGCCCCTGCTATGTCGCACTGTCCGTTACTTGCTGCGAGGTGCAGCGGCGTATCCCCATGCGCATTGCGGGTGTGCACAGTAGCCCCTCCCTGCAGCAGCAGGCGCACCGCGGGCAGGTTGCCGGCGGTGACGGCGCAGTGCAGGGCGGTATCGCCATAGGCATTTGGGGTATCCAACGGCAGTTTCTCCACCTCCACCAGGTGCTCCAGCTCCTGCATGCGGTTGAGGCGCACGGAGGCAATAAGGCGCTCTGCCGTAAAGGCCTGCACCTCCTCATAGTCCTCCTCTTCCTCCCACTCGGCGTAAGCGGGGGAAGGCAAAGCTGCTGCCAGTAACAGCGGCAGGAGGCGCAAAACCGTGGTAGTGCAGCGGCGTATCATGGCGGGGATTCTCCTTAGTGAATGAAGTGGGTGTAGACGGGTTTTTCTTGCTCCGGGGGCAGGATGCCCGCGGCGGCAGCGGCCTCTTTGCAGCGCAGGTGGTACACCATATTGCGCGCCACGTAACGCAGGTTTTGCAGCCCCTCGGCATCTTTGCGCACATCATCCGGGGTGAAGCCGTGCACCATGTTCCAGTAACGGCCGGAGATGATGGGCATTTGCGAGATGGTGAAGTACTTGTTGATTTGGTCCAGTGTGGCGGTGGTGCCGGCGCGGCGAGCGGAGGCCACGGCTGCTGCCGGCTTGTGGGCAAAGCTGTTGTGCCCGGATACGTAGTCCGAGAAGAAGGCGCGATCCATGAATGCCACCAGCGAACCACTGGCGCTGGCATAGTGCACCGGCGAGCCGATGACGTAGCCATCATACTCCCTGGCCAGCTCCACAAACTCATTCACCTTATCCTGTATCACGCATTTTTTCGCACGCGCGCAGCCGCGGCATGCCTTGCACGGCGCCACGGGCTCCGCGCCGATGTGGTATATTGTTGCCTCCGCACCTTCCGCGCGAAAACACTCCGCCATTTCCGCCAGCGCCGTGTAGGTGCAGCCATCCTCACGCGGGGAACCGTTTACTAGTAATATCTTCATATATGTTAAGCTGTACTCCTGCCATACTACACCACCCCACCCGCCTCCGCAAGCTTTTTTTGAACTCCGGAGGCGTTTGGAGGGCGTGAGTGTGGTGGAGGTGTGTTAAAAATCCACCCCTCGCAGCTTCAGCACCGTGCGGTGTCGCTTGTCGGGCGTTTCCAAGATGGCGGTTACGGTGCAGTGCTGCTCGAGCAGCACACTGTGCAGGTGCGCCCGGGGATGCGGTATTTCCGGCTCACCGGGGAAGGGGGGCTCCAGTTTCAGCGCATCGTAGGGCCGGGCTTCGCGGGCAGGCAGGCGCACAGGGCCGTCATCCGTGAGCAGGCTTTCCACCTGTTCTACGGGCACCCACGCACCTCCTTCGTCGGACTGCACCCGCACATCCGCCCCCAAAGCCAGCGCGGCGGCGTCATCCTCCGGTAGCTCATCTGCCCAATGTGGGGTGTGAATTTTTACCGGGTGGACTTCATCCTCAATATCATACACCAGCGGTAAATTGCACTCCAGGCTCACTCTTTGACCCGTTTCGGCATCCACCACAGCAATATCCTGAATAAGCCCCTTTATTTCCAGCGCCAACAGGTATGCTACGGATAATTCTTGGACGATGAGCTCGCCCCCGCCCTGCAGCCTGCTGCGGAGTGAGACCCTCAGCTTAACATCTCCACCCAGCGTCATGTTCATCCGGCTCTCCTTGTCGTGTTGCGTATCTTCTTTACTCATTTGTGTAGTTGTTGGTTTGTAACTCCCGCGTGAGGAGTAAAATGATGTTTAAGTTATAGCATAAATAATATAATTTGTCAAGACTTATTGAAAAATGTTTACGGCACCCTTCTTGCCACATTTTACGCCGGGGGTGGGCTTTTCCGCTTTACATAGGCTTTTAAATGCTGTAACATGAGCGCGTATGGCAAGCACAGAAATGCAGACGCCGAGCAAGGAGGGAATCGTTTACGTATTATCCAACCCCGCCATGCCGGATATTCTGAAGATTGGCAGAACCTCACGCGCTACGGTGGATGAGCGCATGCGGGAGCTGTACAACACCTCTGTGCCCTTCCAATTTGTGTGCGAATACGCCTGCGCTGCAAAGGATTGCGTAGATTTGGAGAAAGCTCTCCACGCCGCATTTGCTCCGCAGCGCCTCAACCCCAACCGCGAGTTCTTCCGCATCGGGCTGGAGCAGGTGCTTCCCTTGCTTGATTATTTGGCAGCACAACACCAAGCCGTCAATCTTACCACCGAGGTGGAGCAAGTGCTCAATCGCCATGAGACCGCGGCTGACTCCGCCGCCCGCGAGCGTTACATTGCCCGCCGCCCGCGCATGAACTTCCACGAAATGGGGCTTGCAGACGGTGCCCTTCTCACCTTCACCGGCCCCACCGCCACCGCGGAGCCCATCGAGGTCACCGTTTGCGGCGCGCACAAGGTGCTCTACAACGGTGAGGCTACCTACCTCACCCCTCTCACCCAGCAGCTCCTCGGCCTCCCCTACAACGTCGCCCCCGCCCGCTTCTGGTCCCACAACGGCAAGTCCTTAGATGACCTCTACAACGAAACCTACACCCCGGAGGAGTGAAATGAACATCTTAATTGCCTATCCCCACGTATTATTGCCGCACAGGGGCGGGACAGAGCGCGTGGCCTGTACAGTTGGTGAAGCTTTAAAAGAAAGAGGTTTTTCGGTCTTTTATCTTGCTCACTGCGTACCTGATAGTGAAGATATATCCTCACTGCCATCTTCGCATTTTATCCTCAGCGAAAAATTAAGTACGGAAGAAAGAAAAAATGCCGTAGTTGACTTGTGTAAAAGATATGAGATAGATGTTGTAATCAATGAAGGAGGAGAATTCGGTTATTTTGATATTTTTTCTAAATATGTTCTCGGCCCATCGACAAAGGTGATTACGTGTTTGCACTTCGACGTTTATGGCGAAATAAAATATTTCCGGCGCGGCAGACAATATAGAAATATAACGACCTCTTTTTTTAAAAGATGTATAGTTAACATTTTAACTTTTCTCGGATGCGATCCGTATAGATGGAAGTTTTATTATCAAAAAAAACGTAAGCATCAGCAAATGCTCGAAGTTTCTGATGCTGTAGTTGTTCCAACTCCCGTAATTGCAGAGCAACTCAAGAGAATTACCGGTGTTGAAACTGATAAAGTGTTTTCAATTTTGAATCCTATACCTTTTGCTGGTCTTTCGCCTCGTTATGATGAGGCGTCTAAAGAAAAGGTGATTTTATATGTGGGAAGATTTTCTCCTGATAAGAATGTCGATATTATTATCAAAGCATGGGAGAAGTTAGCTCCTAATCATCCTGATTGGGTTTTGGAAATTGCCGGGGATGGAGAAATGCGTGATTCCTTGCATGCCTTGGTTCGAGAAAGAGCTATCCCTCGAGTCGTTTTTCACGGACATGTAAAAAATGTATCGCCATTGTATAATAGGGCTGAATATATTGTATTGGCATCAGATTGTGAATCTCAACCTTGTGTGTTGTTGGAATCTATGATGTTTGGTTGTTATCCTATTGTTTTTGAGTTTCCTGCTGTTAGGTATTTAATTTCTTCTGAAAAGGTTGGTGCTGTGGTAAGTAAACATGAGGAAAAAGAGTTGTTGCGAGAACTTGATAAAGTGATTACAAAATCTATTAATAATAAAAATAAGATAAAGGAAATTAACTCTTATATGAAAAGATTTGATGTTTCTGGTGTGGTGGAATGTTGGAGAAGTTTATTAGAAGGGAACTTCTAAAAAGTCGCGTGTAAACGTATTTCGGAATTTTCAAAGATACCTCGGCGTGGTATAATAAGCGCATGGTACCAAAGCTTGAATTGCCACCGTCTTTGCATATGCCCGATTTGTTGCGATTCCGAAGGAGTACAACAGTACGCCACGGGGTGGACGAATTGCAGAGGTTCATCTCTTTCGAGCTATTTCGAGGTAAGCTCGAAGAGTTGTGCCATTTCAGCAGCAAAGGAAGACCTCATTACGATGTAGTGCAGATGTTTAAGATACTGATACTGCAAACTCTCTATAATTTGAGTGATGAGGAAATGGAGTTTCAACTCAGTGATAGATTGAGTTTTCAACGTTTTGTAGGTATTGGCTATGCTGATGACGTACCGGATGCCCGCACCATATGGAAGTTCCGAGAACGCTTGGGAGAGAAAGGTACAAAACAGCTGTTTGAACTTTTCTTTGCTGAGATGAAGAATCGCGGTCTGAAGTGTAGTCAGGGAAAACTGGTGGATGCCACTTTCCAAGAAGCACCAAGGCAAAGGAATACACCGGAAGAGAATAAAATCATCAAAGGAACCGGAAAGGCACCGGAATCCTAGAGTGAAAAGAAAAAGGCGCACAAGGATATAGACGCAACCTGGACTAAGAAAAGAGACGAGCGACACTATGGATACAAAGCTCACGTAATGAGTGATGAAGAAACAAAAATCATTGAGAATTATGAAACGACAACGGCCAGCACACATGACAGCAATGTATGCGCTGAGTTAATTTCAGAGGATGCTGCCGCTCAAACGACAGAGCTGCTGGCAGATTCGGGATATTTCGGCGAAAGCGTCAGCCAAAAAGTAAGAGAAAAAGGCGTAAAACCCCGCATTATTCAGCGTCGCGTTAGGGGACAGAAGAAATTGACAAAATGGCAAGAAAAGAGGAATAAAGCAATAGCGAAACGCAGATGTGGCATAGAACATATATTCGGAGCAATCAAACACTTTGGAGGCGATGTAGTTCGCAGTATAGGGCTTGTACGTTGCAAAATAGGACACGGACTTGTGTTTCTGCTTTATAATATGAAACGATTCAAAGTTCCATACCTACTCAGAGGGATGCGGATAGATAGACCGGAAATGGTCTGGACAACAGATATAACGTATCTGAAAGTTGAAGGAAAAACATATTATCTGTGCGTAGTAATGGATTGGGCAAGCCGAGAGGCCTTAGGGTATAGCGTAGGACGCAATATGACCGTGGAATTGTGCCATGAGGCACTGACAATGGCGTTAGCGAGTGGACGAAAACCGCAAATACTCAATACAGATCAGGGTAGTCAGTTTACATCAGAATCCTGGTTATCACGTGTACGGCAACTGGGCATCAAGCCCAGTATGGACGGCAAGGGTAGTTGGAGGGATAATGTGAGAATGGAGCGTTTCTGGCGCACGTACAAATACGAATTATTCAACTTATATGACGATGTGACCCAGAAGGCAATAGAACAACGTCTCAAGACTTGGATACGCTACTACAATAGCGAGCGATTGCATTCATCCCTTGGTAACAAGACACCAGAAGAATGGAGGGAAGAGCATCAGTCAGCAGTCTGAATCCTCCTCCCCCCCCCCGGCGAAATTTTTTGGCGATTTTTCCGCTGCGGCGGGGCTCCCTCCGCTACGCTCCGGGGTCGCGCTACGCGCGACACGCCCACGCCTCCGCTCCAAAATCGCCAAAAAATTAGGATTGACAATCAACGCAAAAAGTAGTAACTTAACCACAGCTCCAAGCATCGGCTCCTAAATTCCCTAAACAACATGGCCGGTGGTCAGAAAACGGGGCGCACCTCATTCATGTTCAGATGAGAATGCAGAAGAAAGCGTCTATTTTTGTATTGAAATCACACCCTGCGTGGCATTGACAGAATGAAATTCAAAGTTATCATCCGCTGCTTGGTGTACAATCACGAACCTTATTTACGTGATTGTTTGGAGGGGTTTGTCATGCAGAAAACAAATTTTCCGTTCAAAGCTGTAGTTCATGATGATTGTTCGACAGATAGTAGTGCAGCCATTATTCGAGAGTATGCTGAGAAGTATCCGGATATTATAGAACCCATTTATGAGACTGAAAACCTTTATTCTAAGAGAGATGGTTCATTAGGGCGGGTTATGGACGCGGCTTGTAATGGCCGGAGCAAATATTTTGCATTGTGTGAGGGTGATGATTATTGGATTGATCCATATAAGCTGCAAAAGCAGGTTGACTATATGGATAATCATTCGGAATGTTCAATGGTATGTACAAAAGGCGATATCTTGACACCCAGCGGATTTTTACCTGAGAATGAAACTGATCAGTACAAAAGTGATAAATCAAAGGATTTTTTTGTGTTGGATGTTAATGATATTATAATTAAAGGTGGTGCATATATATATACATGTAGCATCATGTATAGGGCTGGTTTGAGAGAAGATTTTCCGGAGTTTTTAAGAAAATGTTTAGTAGGAGATTATCCATTGCAGGTTTTTGCGGCTTTAAAGGGAGAAGTCTGTTGTATAAATCGTAAAATGGTCGTTTATCGATGTGGACAAGTTGGTTCGTGGACTCATCAAAATAATCTTCAGTATAATAAAAAATCTGTAAAACTATGGATAAGCGTTATCCGAATGTTGGAATCATTAAATAAATACAGTAACTTTAAATACGATTTTTCTTTTAGGAAAGCGATAGTGTCTCATTTGAGGTATTGGTTAGATTCTGCACCTCATTTGTTAACTTTGCTCAGTAAGGAAATAGGGTATGTTTTTGTAAATAACTACATTGGTAATTCTCAAAAACAAGTTGATAAATCTCTGAAAAATATGATTATACAATTCCTATCACGTATCAAATGGTATCCATTTGAACCCAGTCCACTTGTTCAAGTATACAAAAAACTTACTTTGCTAGAACGGCTTAAGGTAGGTTTTGTATGCAAATCGGTAAAAAAGCCTTCTACTTACTGTAGAGATTAAAATCGAATCAATGTTTGGACTCTTTTTTTTATAAATTGGGTAGGTATTCTTGGTTGTATAAGTTTTAAAGTATCGTTAAGACTTTCATTTTTCGTGATGTAAAGAATAACGAAGTAGAGAAGAGCTGATGATATCCCACCTATTGCCAGCTGTGCAATCGGCCAAATGGGAAGTTGCGTGACAAAGTATGCCGGTATCCAAGTTGTGGCAAAGGCAAGAAGAAACAAAGGGGTGTAATCCATGAGCTGCTGCCAGATGGTCATATTAATCAGGCGCTTGGTAAAGTACGAATTGATGTATAAGCAGATGTATGAACATACTACTGCACCGAGGCACATGGCTACCACGCTGATAGTGGCGCAGTAAATCATTACGGAGAGACTTAGTACTTTTTTAATGATTTCGAGTCGCAAGAATAGGTCGGACCTTCCCAGTACTTGTAGAAGATTCAGGTTAATCACTTGTAAGTGATAAATACTGAATGTAAAGCAGACAAGTTGGGTAAATGTAACGGCTGCCTCCCACTGCGGTCCATAAACAACGGCAACAAAAGGTTTGGCGTATGCTGCCATGCAGAGGCAAAACCAGGTTATGGAGAGAGTAAAAAGTCGAACGTATTTACGGTAGATATGTTTCAACCGTTCCGGATCATCTTGCAAGGTTGCCAAGATGGGAAAAGTAACGTTACCCAGCATTCCGCAGATGGTCGTGGGTAACATTGCCGCAAGGTGGCGCCCTCTATCGTAATAAGCCAAATCAGCAGGTGAGTAAAACCTGCCGATAATAAGGCTTCTTACGTTCATGAATCCTGTGTCCAGTAGGCCGGAAAGTGCCAGTTTCGAGCCGTAACTGAACATTTCTCGGAATGATTTGCGAGAAAATATGAAGCGAGGTTTCCATGGCGACACAATCCATATAGTTACGAGCGTAGTAAGACCGCTGAAAATACCTTGCGTCATAATAGACCATGAACCCCAACCGGCGTAGGCTAAGCCTATGCACAGTGGCATGGAAAGTATGGCAACACATGTTTGTATGATAGCCGGAGTCTTAAAATCTCGCCTACAACTGTATAAGGTGAAATGCACACTACCCAGCGAGTTGAAAAACATCATGCATGCGGAGGCACGCGTTAACCATAAGAGTGCCGGTTGATGGAAGAAATTAACGAATAGAGGGGCACAGAGAAAAAGGGTAATGCCCATTAATAAACTCATTCCGGCATTGAACCAAAACATGGTGTTAATGTCTTCTTCTGTGCGGTCTTGTTTTCGGATGAGTGCAGAGCCAAACCCGCAGCTGGCTAAACTACCGGCAATCGCAAAGAAAATGGCAGTAAGTCCCAATATGCCAATTTCTTCAGGGGTGACAAGGCGAGCCAGAAACATCATGAATACCAGCTGAAGAGGTTGGAGTGTGCATTTTTGCAACAACATCCACTTCATGCCGTTAAAGGTCTCTTTGGCGACGCGTCCCATGTTCCGCAGGAAGTATAACTTTACATGTGTTTTCTGTCAAGAACTTTGAGCTTGTCTTCAGTATGTATATTGTGCTATATTGAGCTTGGCAAAAGCGTATGGCTGAGAAGAAGAAAAAGATAATGTTGCTGGGAGGGTTACGTTACCTGATTCCCGTTATTGAAGCTGCTCATGAATTAGGATTACATGTGATTACATGTGATTATCTCCCGGATAACATAGCTCACAAATATTCTGATGAATATCACAATGTCAGCATCATTGATAAAGAAGCCGTACTGAAGCTGGCACAGGAGCTCCAAATTGACGGCATTATGTCTTTTGCTGTGGACCCCGGTGTGGTGACTGCTGCATATGTACAGGAGCAAATGGGGCTACCTTCTTTTGGTCCGTATGAATCCGTATGCATTTTGCAAGACAAAGCTCGGTTTCGCGAATTCTTGAGAAATCATGGTTTTAATTGTCCGTGGTCTTATGGGTTTGATTCGGTTGATGCAGCTATGACTGCTGCGGAAAATTATACATATCCCGCAATTGTCAAGCCAACTGATGCAGCGGGCAGCAAAGGCGTAACAAGAGTAAATTCGTACCGAGAATTGGAGGCTGCATGCCAAACCGCTATGCAGAATTCTCTCTCCGGTTCGTTTATTATTGAAGAGTTTATTGAGAAATTAGGACACACAACGGGTTCGGATAGTTTTGTTGTTGATGGAGAGTTCAAATTCTTTTCTTTCGACAATCAATACTTTGATGAAAAATCCCCGAATCCATACGTTCCTTCCGCCCACAGTTGGCCTTCATCCATGGCTTTGGATAAGCAAGAAGAACTTCAAAGTGAGCTTCAGCGGCTTATTTCCATGCTGAAAATGAAGAATGGCGTTTTTAATATTGAGGCGCGAGTCGGAGTAAATGGTAAGGTGTACATCATGGAGGTGTCTCCACGTGGTGGTGGCAATCGTTTATCAGAGGTTTTGCACATGGCAACCGGTGTAAATCTTATCAAGAATGCTGTTCGTGTATGTATGGGGATGCCTCCGGAAAATATCAGAAGTTGTAATTATGATGGATTTTGGGCAATCTTAATGTTGCACTCTGATAAGGACAAAAATTATGATGAGGTGCAGTTCGATAAATCAGTGGAGAGTCATATAGTCTCCGTTGATATTGTCGTAAATAAAGGAGATTATATACGCGCTTTCAGAGGTGCTAATGATTCTATCGGTACTGTGATTGTACGTTGCGAGTGTGCTGAACAAATTGACTATATCATCAACAATGTTGCAAAATCGGTCAGCATCAAAGGTTCTTAAAAATGAAGATTGTGTTTTGGGGGTGCAAGATGTAAATGACGTGAATGTATATTGACGTAGACTCTTCAACTTGCTATAATCCGTAGCAGAAATGAAACAGTCTGTCTTAGGTTTGTATTTCGAGGATTTCGAGGTAGGAGGGGAAATTGTACACGCGCTCTCAAAAACTATTTTTGAAAGTGATAATAACTTTTTTTCCTTGCTGACGATGAATCATCATCCGGTTCACACTAACATTGATTATGCTGATAAAAATCAGCATGGTCGCGTTTTGGTAGTCGGGACATTGGTTTTTTCATTGGCTGTCGGAATTACAGTCCCGGATATTAGTGGTAAGGCTATAGCGAATTTAGGTTATGATGAAGTAAAGCATCTGAATCCCGTGTTCGTTAACGATACAATATACGTGCGAACTCGCGTGCTGGATAAGAGAGAAAGTCAAAGTAAGCCGGATAGAGGCATTATTCACGTGGAATCCATAGCAAGTAATCAGCATGGAGTTGATGTGCTTTCCTTCCGTCGTCACGTTTTAATCAAAAAGAATAACGCATAATGAATGAGGTGTATCTGATGCGCAGTTTGATGTTTGTGCCTGCGCATAATGAAAAGTTGTTGGATAGTGCCGTACGACGCGAGGCAGATGTACTGTTGTTGGATGTTGAGGATTCGGTACCTCCTCCGTTGAAGCAAACTGCGCGTGATAACATTATTGCTTTTGCTCAGCGTTCGGATTTAAATGGGAAGATGCTTTTCCCCCGAGTGAATGATCGCGAGAGTGGCGAACTGTTGAGGGACGCAACTCAGTTAACTGTGCCGGGTATTCACGGGTTTATGTATCCGAAAGCAACCTGTGGACAAGATATTTACTTCTTCGGTAAACTCTTGGAAACGATTGAGTACGAGAAAGGATATCCTATCGGCACCTTTAAAATAATTCCTCTTATAGAGACAGCCGGTGCGGTCATTAACATTAAAGATATTTGTTCCGCTTCGGATCGCGTTATCGCCGTTGCTTTTGGCTGCGAGGATTATGTTACTGACATGCAAGGTAAACATGATCACGAAGGTGTGAGCATCATGACCGCGCGAAATCTTATCAGTATTGGTGCTCGCAGTTGTGGTGTTTTGCCTATAGATACCGTGCATATAAGAGTGCATGATTTGGAAGATTTGGAGCGTAACTTAATACTGGGGAAAAACCTGGGATTTGAGGGAATGCTGGTACTCAGCCCCAAAGAGCTTCCCTTAGTGCATCAATATTATTCGCCATCTCAGGAAGAGATTGCATGGGCAACAGAAATGCTGCAATTAGCTGAAGATGCTGCTGCTTCAGGTGCCGGAGTTGCAGTAAAAAATGGAAAGTTTATCGGGCCTCCCATGGTAAAGATGGCTCGAAATATCTTACGAAAATACGAGATGATAAATTCACGAGTAGAAAAATAGGACTCCATAGGTTTAAACATTTGGAAGAAAATGCTATGTTTAAGCTTACATTTGATTTCAAACATCGTGATAAATTGGAATTTAGAGGAAAAATGGCACTGCGTTAAAAAAGTCGCGCGAATGGCGTACAGAGGTGCGCCAACCACCAAGAGTTGAGGTAATATGTGGTTGGAATGAAAATAATACCGGCTCTTGAGATGAAGGGCTGGCGCACCTCTGCGTCAGATTGTACAGAAGAGTTGGATAAGATACTACAAATCAATCAACCATTACAGGAAGCGTATCTGCTCAAAGAGAAATATCCGTCATTTTTTATCTCAGATTTCCTTGATTTATTATAGTTTTTTGTTCTGGAGTAATGTATCCCCCAGAGAGTGTATATAATTCCCAGTTTTCGGCGGCAAAGTGATCTCTTTCTTTTCTGATAAACATGCGAGCTATTTCTTGGTCTCTCACTTTGAGCCATTTATGTAGATCAAATCTGTCTGAAAATTTATCTAAGGCCCCCATAAAATCCAAGGCCAGTAATGTTCTGGTGCATTTGATGCATTCGCAACAGTTAGGACTCGTATCCTTTTTGAAATTAGTGCCTCTTTTTGAATTGTATATGTCGGCTGCGCATACATATAAGTATTTTTGTGCGAGAGGAGATTCAATTAAAATACGTGTTTTTTCTACTCGATTTATATCGTGCTCAGAGATGAATATATCCAAGTGTTGGTTTCCAAGCCGTTGAACGAGAGCACTCTCATAATAGTATTGATCTAATTTCGAAAGTCTAAAGTCATCAATTGTTCCAGTAGAAGAAATGTAATAAGTTCGGAATAACTTCTGAAGAGCTAATATTCCCATTGCTAAACTTAGTGTAGAACGTAGAGAATAGAATACAATTTTCTCATGTGTATACAAAGTTGAAATGTTCGAATTAATGTAAACCAGAGGTTTGCCAACTTCTTTAGCAAAGATTTGAGCCCGTTCAAGATCTTTAGAAAAATCAAGGTAGGATTGGTTGTAGTTATTTCCGTAGGCCCCAACATTGAAAAGCGCTAGATGCGTAATTCTGAGAGTTGAGGGGCACTCTTCAGATGTGTGATTAATGTATGTACAAAGCGAATCAATACCTCCTGAAAAACCTGTTCCAACGGCGTGTGGTGAGAAATTAGTGTGGATAATCTCTTTAGCCTGAAGCTTTATTGGATTGCATTCAAATGCTTTTCCTAAAAGATAAACGATGGTTTTGAAATGGTAATATAAATGGTCGGATATTGTCTCTACAACAATACCTTGTTGGGTAACTAACGCTGGTAAAAGAACAGCTAGAACAAATGCATCTGAAACCTCATGTGTCAAATATGAACCATATTGTATATCAGTTTCAAAAAAAATCTCAGATTTATGATTAGCGGAGATTTCTACAGAAGCTGAGATGCGGGCACATGTAGCGGATTCAGTATATACGGGATTGGATATGGTAATCATAACTTACTAAATTAAAGTTTTATGCCAAACTTATAGAGAATGTTTTTAACAAAATTTGACGCGTATTGCCACGGTGTAAGTTGGTTTCCTTGTTCTCTAAATAACGACCATATTTCATTCATAAAATGGTCGTAATTTCTTTTTCTGTTTCAAAAAAAATGTCTTCATGTAATGATTCCGATACACACGTTGTGTTAATCGTAGATTTGTGTTCATTGCTTTCTAATCGAATGGGAGAGATTGTAATCATAAAGGTATTTATTTATTAGATTTTACAAGAGGTCGTGCAGGATTACCGACTACGGTCATATTATTATCAAGATTCTTTGTGACATTGGAAGCCATTCCCACAAGGTTGACGTTTCCTATTGTAATAAAATTTTTCAGTGAAGAGTTAAGGCCTACAAAGTTCATGTTACCTATCTTTAGATTGGAACCAACGCATACTTGAGCTGCAAAAAAGTTATTATTACCAATAACTGTATCGTGACCAACAAGAGTTCCTGAATTGAAGGTATTGAAGTTTCCCAAAATTACGTTGCTGTTAATTACAACATTAGCCAATAAAATGTTACCAAATCCCATTTGTGCGGATCGTGCTAACATGACGGAAGGGTGTACAAAATTACAAAACCTTTGTATAGGGAAGTTTAGACTGTATAAAAGATTTGTCCGTTCTTGAATAACATCCGAACGGTATAAATTGTATACATAACGCACATCATCATATTTACCGTATTTTTCATGCAATTCGCGGATGCCACATAAGATAGGATATCCTGAAATGCTATTACCTCCGCTGAGATCGTCCAAAGCAAAGCCCAGCACTTCTATATCCATGCCAAAACGCTCATGCGCATCGGTCATTTGATCCGCGATAACTGTAGGCGTTCCTCGCCCTCCAATAATGATGACTTTCATAATGAGTATATTGTGTTGATGATTGTTTGCATATCGGTCTCGTTGTATCGTTGATCGATAGGCAATGGAATGAGTTGTTTAACAAGTTGGTTTTCGGTGGAATTTTCCGGACTCCACTGAAGGACGTTAGGCCAATACGTAGCTACGAAGATACGGTTGTTGATGAGGCGTTGGCGTAGGGTTTCATCCGTTGTCTTGAACGGGTAGACCATGGGTACATCATCGCAGCCTAGTTCGAGATGAAGCAAATTGAGGCTTTTGAGAGCGCTATGAAGTACTTGGTAATTTTTGAGTCTTTGTTCTTTAGCGTGCTCGTAGTCGATGCTGCGCAAGATTCTCTGCGTTAACTTTGACATGCGCAGGATAGGTGCGTTTACCAAAGCTTCGCTATTCTTGCGAAAATGATGGTATCCCACCTCAGCGCTTTCATCTATTCGCTGTAAGAGTTGTTGCATTCGGGTCCAAGAGATATCTCTTGGTAAATCGGTCAAAGGCGTAGCCGTCGTATACAGATATCCTCCATCCGGAACACCGAAGAATTTGCGAGGTGAATAAAAGGTATCAATCCCTTGTATAGGTGGGGCAAAGAACGCTTGGGCATTGTCGATGATAATTTTATCACCATATCGCTCTACCAGCTTGTGTACCACGTTTTGCTTCAGCCCGTAATAATTGGTGTAGAGAAAGGCTTCGCTTTGTTGTAAATCAGGAAGCACCTGTGGTTCTAACCGGTCGTTAATCGGATAAAACTCGTATTCAATACCATGTTTTGCGAAAGGTTCAAGAATAACCGCACAAGTATACCTTGGTATGTATACTTTTTTGTACCTCTTGGTTATAAGGACATATTCCAAGCAATTGCGAGCTGTATTGAGAGCTATGGCATTCGGATGGAACTCCGCCTTTTGAGGGAGCTCCAGCTCAAAATATCCGCCGATTGCTTGGTGTGAGGTCATTTGCGAGATACGATATGATTCACTACCTTCTCCACATCTGCCTCAGTCAAAGCCTCATACATCGGTAGGCAGATGACGGAATCGGCGAGGGCGCGGGCGGTGGGGATGTGAGCGGCGCGAGCGGAGAGGGAGGCTCTGTATGCCTCGAAGTCCGGGATGAGGGGATAGAAGTAGCGGCGGCTGAGGATGCCGTGCTCTTTGAGGTGGAAGTACAGCTCATCGCGGGTGCGACCGTAGGTGGCGGCATCCACAAAAATGGGGAAGTAGGAGTAATTATGCTGCACGCCGGGGATGTCGTGCAGGCAGCGGATACCCGGAACGGCGGCTAGGTCGGCTCTGTATGCCTCTGCAACGCGTTTGCGGGCGGCTATGGCGGCATCTACCCTGCGGAGGTTCAGCAGACCATATGCAGCGCGAATCTCGTCCATTTTGGAGTTGATGCCCGGGGCTACTACCTCGGTTTCGCCGGTGAAACCGAAGTTTTTGAGCTGGTCAATCCTGCGTTTCATTTCGGCGGATTGGCATACGAGCGCGCCGCCCTCCACCGTGTTGTACACCTTGGTGGCATGGAAGGAGAGGGTGCTCATGTCGCCGGCTTCCAGCACGCTGTGGCCGTTTTGCTTGACACCGAAGGCATGGGCTGCGTCGTATATAATTTTCAGACCATGCTTATCAGCAATGCGTTGCAGTGCCTCGTTGTCGCACGGGTTGCCGTACACATGTACGGGCATGATGGCAACTGTCTTGTCCGTAATAGCTGCTTCCACTGCCGCCGGATCCAGATTGCCGTAAACGGGGTCCACATCCGCAAAGACGGGGGTAAGCCCATTCCAAATGAGTGAGTGCGTGGTGGCGACGAAGGAGAACGGGGTGGTGATGACCTCCCCGCGGTTCAGCCCCAGCGCTTGGAGAGCGGTGATGAGCGGGAGGGTACCGTTCGTGAACAGGCTGATGTAGGGAACGCCCAAGTAGTCAGCCAGGGCAGCCTCCAGCTCGTGGTGGTAGTGCCCGTTGTTCGTGAGCCATTTGCGCTGCCAGATATCTTGCAGAAGCTCCGTAAACTCCTCCAGCGGGGGCAGGAGGGGGGAGGTTACGGTGATGGGCTTTTGCCCGCTGTCAGGCGTGTTTTGCATGGCGGTCAACGGTTTTGGTACATCTCCTCGTAGTATTTCTCGTAATCGCCGGAGGTGATGTTTTCCATCCACTCGCGGTTATCGAGGTACCAACGGACGGTTTTTTCAATGCCCTCCTCGAATTGGAGAGAGGGCTCCCAGCCGAGCTCGTTTTTGAGCTTGGTGGAGTCGATGGCGTAGCGCAGGTCATGCCCGGCGCGGTCGGTTACGTAGGTGATGAGATGATTACTCGTGCCGGGGGCGTTGCCCAGCAGGCGATCTACCGTGGCGATGATGACGCGGATGAGGTCGATGTTCTTCCACTCGTTGAAACCGCCGATGTTGTAGGTGTCCCCAATCTTGCCACGGTGGAAGATGGTGTCGATGGCGCGGGCGTGGTCTTCCACATAGAGCCAATCGCGCACATTTTCACCCTTGCCGTACACGGGCAGGGGCTTGCCGGTGCAGATGTTGTTGATGAAGAGGGGGATGAGCTTCTCCGGGAACTGGTAGGGGCCGTAATTGTTCGAGCAATTAGTCACCAGCGTGGGCAGCCCGTAGGTGTCGTGAAAGGCTCGCACGAAGTGGTCGCTGGAGGCCTTGGATGCACTGTAGGGGCTGTGGGGGGAGTACGGTGTGGTTTCCGTAAAGAAGGTGCCGTCAAACTCCAGGGAGCCGTACACCTCATCCGTGGAGATGTGGTAAAAGCGCTTGCCCTCCATGTTACCCTGCCAGTGGTGTTTGGCTGCCTGCAGCAGGGAGAGCGAGCCCAGCACATTGGTGCGGGCGAAGGTGAAGGGGTCTTTGATGGAGCGGTCCACGTGGCTTTCCGCCGCCAGGTGAATCACGCCATCCACATCATATTGCTCGAACAGCGCGCAAATGGTGTCGAAATCGCAGATGTCGGCCTTCACAAAGCAGTAGTTCGGCGCATTCTCTACATCCTTCAGGTTAGCGAGATTGCCGGCATAGGTGAGGGCGTCCAGATTGATGATGCGGTATTCCGGGTATTTATTGACGAAAAGGCGCACCACATGCGAGCCGATGAACCCGGCACCGCCTGTAATGAGAATGGAACGAGAGAAAGTCATCATATACGTAAACCCCTGCGCGCTGATATTTTTACTGTAAGGAACGTGCTTTGTCAAGAATATAATCACCTCACCGTCACCCAGGTGCGGGTGGGGTGGGAGAGGGCGCGGCGGATGAATTGTTGCATTTGCGGGAGGGTGATGGCGGCGAGGCGCTCGGAGAGCTTGTCCGCGTAGTCGGCGGGGAGACCGAGCACGGAATCCACCGCGACGGCGGCGCAAATCTTGGAGCCGGATTGCGTGTTGAGCAGGCGCTGGGTGAGCATGGTGGCGCGGGTGCGCTCCAGCGCTTCCTCCGGCATGCCTTCGGTGCAAAGACGCTCCAGCAGCGCCTCCAGCGCGGCGCGGGCTTGCGGTATGGACTCCGGCGCCGTGCCGAGGTAGAAGTACAGGCAGCCGGCATCCGTGCCCTGCAAATCTGCAGCAGCGGCATAGTACGCCAGCCCGAGTTTTTCGCGGATTTCGCTGAAGATGGGGCCGGACATGTCGCGGCACCACTCACCGAACACGCGCTGTAAGAGCTGGTCATCATCCGTGGCAGTCAGGCCGGGTATGGCCAGCACAAGCACGGCTTGCTCCTTGTCCGCCTGCACGGTGATATCCGCCGCCATTTGCTGCGGGGTGCTGCAGCCGGTGGCGGGCATGCCGGTGGGCATGGGGGCAAAGAGGCGCGCGGCGCAGGCTTCCATGGCATCCGGCTCAAAATCACCGCAAATGACCAGCACGGCGTTCGCAGCGCACATCAAGCGCGCATGCTGGTGCACCAAATCCGCTCGCGTCAGTTTCTCAATGCTTTCCACCGTGCCATCCGGGTGGTTGCCGTAAGATTCCGCCCCGAAGCAGGCGCGGCGAATGTGGCGGAAGGCGAGAGAGGCGGGGTCCTCCAGAGAGTCCATCACATCCGCCATCATGTCCTCACGCGCCGTAGCCACAGCCTCCTCGGGGAAGGCGGGGTTCAGCGCGGCATCCGCCATCAGCTCCAGCATGTAGGGGGCATCCTCCGTAAGGGCACGGGTATAGAGCATCAAGGTGTTGTTGCCGGCGGAGCAGTTAATGCTGCCGCCCAGGTTTTCCACGGCATCCGCCAGCTCGGCGGCGCTGCGCGTGGCAGTACCCTTGAGCATGCACTCCGCCAGCAGGGAGTTAATGCCCGCGTTTTGCTCCGTCTCTGTGCGGCAACCTGCCAGCATGGCTAAGCGGCTGTATACCATGGGTATGCGCTTATCTACACGCATAATGAGGCGCAGCCCATTCGGCAGCGTGCGCTCCACCGGGGCAGGCAGTCCGTGCGTCTCTTCCTGTGTGGTGGGGGCAGGGTTGGTGCCGAGGGGGTCTACACTCACCTCAATGAGGCGCTGCGGTTGCAGGTAGGTGGCAGCCACGCGAGCCAAATCCGCCGGGGTCACACGCTCCAGTGCTTGGTTCCACTCCTCATCCGCCAGCAGGTTGCGTGAGCGGTGCCAGCAAATGGCAGTCAGCGCAGCTTGCCCTTGCACCGTGGCGAGCGTGCGCATGCGCTGGGCGCGGATTTGGCGCAGGGCGCGTGCCACACCCTCCGTAAAGTCGGCTTGCGGCAGCTCCGCCACCCAAGCGAGGATGGCATCCCTCAGCGCATCGCGCGTGTCGCGCTCCACATCCGCCTCAATGAGGAAGGTGCCCTCACCGCAGCGCTCGGGGATGATGCTGGTGGTGGTGTCATGCGCCATCGCGCATTCATCATGAAACTTTTTGTACAGCCAAGCGGCGCGCCCGTCACCCAGCACAGAGCAGAGCACCGCCAGCGGAGCGGCATCCTCATGTTGCGTGTTGGGGATGCGCCAGCCGAGCATGAGGCTGCTGGTGGGCTGCGCAAACTCGCAGCGGTGCAGGCGCGTACCCCATTGGCGAGGCTCGCACACCGGGGCTACGGGCTTCAGCGGGGCGGCGGGGTAGGCGCTCATGGCCTCCTCCAGCTCGCGGAACACCTCCTGCGGCTCCACATCACCCGCAATGCACACGAACATATTGCCCGGGGTGTAGCGCTCGCGGTGGTAGCGCACCATGTCCTCATGCTGCAGGGCATCGAACAACTTTTGCTCGCCGATAACCGGCAAACGGCGCGGGTGCGTCGTGTAAATAGTGCGGATGAGCGCGCGGTACGAGGCATCGCGCGGGTCATCATTGTACATGGCCATCTCGCGGCGTATCACCTCGCGCTCCTTCTCAAACTCCTCCACCGGGAAGGTGGGGCGGAACACCAATTGCAGCAAAATGTCCGTAAAACGCTTGCGGTTCACGGCGGGGCCGTCAATGTGGTACACCGTGCGGTCCGTGCTGGTGTAGGCATTCCAAATACCGCCCAGAGCTGCCACTTCCTCATTGAGCTGCTGCGCGTTAAGTTCCTCCGTGCCCTTGAACACCATGTGCTCGATGAGGTGCGAGAGCCCCGCTCCGGCGTGCTCCCCCTCGTGCTCAGACCCGGTCCCTACCCACACCTGAACCGACACCACCGGGAACGCCGTTTGGCGGTTCACAATCACCGTCAAACCGTTTTTGCACGTATATACCTCGCCTTGCATTGCGCCATTCTAGCCACTTCTGCCGCCGCCCGCAAGCCAAAATCACGTCTAACAGGCGTTATGACAATTTGAGCACGCCAGCAAGTGCGGGGGCTCGGTGCTTACAGCACGGTGGCGAGTTGTTCACGCAGCTCCGCAAGGCTCTGCCCCTTCATGCGCCAGCGCATGGTCTTGCTGAGCAACTGCAGGTAGAGCTCCGGTGCCTCCTCCGGCACCGCCAGCAGCACCACGGTATCCGCCGCTTGCTGCGGCCAGGCTATGCCTTCCTCACAGCGCGCCACATACACCGCTGCGCCGGGCAGCCCTGCCACGCGGGCGTGCGGCACTGCCAAGCCACGCCCCACATAGGTGGGCTCCTGCGCTTCGCGCGCCAGGGCGGACTCTACCATCGCCGCCGCATGCTCGGGGTACAGCAACTCCGCCAGTTCCTGCGCCATCAGGCGGATGGTGCTCAGGTGTTCCGCGCTCGGTGCGAGTGAGCTGCTGCGCTCAATGAATTGAATCTGTAAATTGTTAGCGTGCATGGCTGTGCGGCGCAGGGTAGCATAACAAAATGCGCTGCGCAAGAGTTACTTGTGTCTTAAAATGCAAAAAAATGCGCCGTTTCGGTTTTCTGATTTCCTACTGTGCGATAAATCGGAAGTTGAAGGGGGGATTTGTAACATTCATTCACTCGGAGCGAGGGACTTCAGTCCCTCTTATGGATTAGCCCCGCGCGTATTTGTGGGACTAAAGTCCCATGCTCCGATAGATTTTGTTGCTCGCCAAATTCCGATTTCACGCGCAGTGGGGGGCGGTAAAGCTCCAAAATGGGGCACAGAATACAAATAAACGCATTGTAGTATTGCACCCGCGCGATAAATGCGGTAGAATACAGGCACGATGCGCAGTGTAAATCAGATGATGACCCTCTTGGGGCTGGCGATGGCCGGTCTCGCCATGCATGTAGCTACTGCTCAGCAGCCCGCGGGTGCGGATGGCACCTTTGCGGATGATGAATATGCTGAGGAGGTGGTGGAAACCGTGCAACTCGGCGGAGAAGGCGGGGGGACGGCGCATCAGGAAGGAGTGCAGCAGGCGGATACGTATGATGCGTTTTCCTCCGGGATTGTGACGGATCCCTCCATCACCCTGCCGGGTACAGAGGCAGCGGAGGACAAGAGCGTGCCGGGCGGTGCGCTCAACCTGACTCCGCCGGAGAATGACCCCTCGCGCGTAGCATACCCTACCACGCGCAAGAATGCCCGCACCATGTCGCTGACGGTGCCTGCCCCGCGTGGCTTGATTACGGACCGCAACGGTGAGGTGATGGCTACCTCCGTCGTGGCATACCAGCCCGCCATCAACTTCGGGCAGCTGCAGGACAGCTCAGATGCAGCCATCGTGGCGCTGGGGCGCAAGGTAATGGCGGAGTATGAGAAGCTGGGGCTTACGCTCACGGAGAAGAAGGATGAGGAGCTCATCTCCCACTACCGCCACCGCCGCTGGTTGCCCTTGCCGGTAGGTCCCGTGCTGCGCAAGCATGAGGCGGAGCCCCTCATGAGCCGCCTGGAGTCTGTGGAGCACGGCACGCTGATGCGTCGCTACATCCGCTACTACCCCGCGCACACCACGGCGGGGCACATCATCGGCTACACCGGCACGCAGGCCAAGTTACCCGTGGGCCCCATCAACCACCATGACCCCATCTTCGAGAAGCAGGAGGGACGCTCCGGGTTGGAGCAGGTTTTCAACCGCCAGCTCACGGGGCGCCCGGGGGTGTGGCGACTCATGTTCGATGAGAGCGGCGACAAGATACTGGATGAGCTGCAGCTCAAGCCACGCCCGGGCGGCACGGTGGTGACCACCCTGAACCTCAAGTGGCAGCAGGCGGCGGAGGAGTCACTGCGCCGCAATACGGAGCGAGTGGACGCCCGCGGGCGCAAGATACCCGGTCGCGGTGCGTTTGTGATGATAGACGTGCACACCGGCGAGGTGGTGGTGATGGCCTCCGCCCCGAATTATGACCCGAACATGTTCATACCGTCCATCTCGCAGCAGGATTATGATGACCTGCGCAATGATGCCAGCAACCCCTTGGTCTCCCGTGCATACGCCGGTGTGTACCCGCCCGCTTCCACCTTCAAGACCATCACCATTGCGGCAGCACTGCACCACAACATCATCAACGAGCACACCTACATCAATTGCCCGTACAGCATCCGCATCGGCGGCCACACCTTCAAAAACCACAGCCACTTTGAGGGTAATATCAACTGCATTACCGCGTTGGCAAAGTCTAATAACCCCTTCATGTACCAGGTGGCAGCCACGCGCGAGCCGCGCATCGGCGCGGAGCGCCTGTGCGAGATGGCACGCCGCTTCGGCTATGGAGCCCGCACGGAGCTCCCCATTGCGGACAAGGCGGGCAATGTGCCGGATGAGTCGTGGATGTACCGCAATTACTCCCGCAGCTTCATGCAGGGTGATGCCGCGAACATGTCCATCGGCCAGGGGCCGCTGCTGGCCACCCCGCTGCAGGTAGCGCATGCCATGGCCGGCATTGCCAACGGGCGCGTGCTGCCCAAGTTGCACCTCATCCGCCAAATGTTGGATATGGACGGCAACGTCGTTTACCAATGCACACCTACCGTGCAGAATAATCTGGAAGACCTCTCGGAGGACCTCTCCGTGGTGCGCAAGGGCATGCGCGCCGTGGTGCACAATGGCTCCGGCCACCGTGCCAAAATCAGCTACGCGGCGAATGCCGGTAAAACCGGTACCGCCCAGTGGGGTAAGCCCTCCGATGATTGCCGCTTGGCTTGGTTTGCCGGCTTTATCCCGGCGGATAATCCGCGCTACGCGTATGCCGCCCTGTATGAGGGTGAGCCGCACCAGGTGATTTCCGGTGGCCGTATGGCAGCGGTGATTGTGAAGAGCTTCTTTGAGTCGGAGGTGGTGAAAAAAGACCTCAAGGCGGAGTTCGAGGCCGCCGCGCGCCGCCCGCTCAATGCGCATGAGGCTACTCCCCCGAGCCGTGAGGCGTCAGGGGCAGATGCCGCCCGCCGCGCAGCGGAAGAAGAGCGCCGCAAAAACGACGCCCGCCACCGCCTGCGCCCCACGAATTGGGATGACGGCCGTGGCCGTCGTTGATGCCGCGGTCACCTCGCCGGCTCGGGGGTGTTGAGATGCCCCCACACCGCGGGCGTCGTAAACAGCTCGATAAATCGGAAGTTGGAGCACCGTTAGGTGCTCCTCGCGTGAGGCCGTTAGGCCGAACGTTCACGTGAGCGACAGCGAGCGTTCGCGCGTAGGGGCGTAAGCCCCAAGCGTTCGCGTGAGTGACAACGAACGTTCGCGTGAGCCGTAGGCGCCAGCTACGGCGTAGCAAGCGAGTGCAGCGAGACGCGAAGACGGGAACTGAAATGTGTATTACCGCGGGCGTATGCCCGCCTAACTTAAAGCCCCGTA
>CAJGCZ010000032.1 GCA_904501975.1 uncultured Akkermansia sp. | reverse complement strand
GAAACTCAGGAGAATATGATGTCTTTTATAAAGTCGTGGACAGATTGGCGAAAAACGGTAAACCTTCCGGTAATCAGGAAGATTTATCGGAAGCGTATGCAAAGGTGTCCGCCAGATTGAGAAATGATGTGTTGCGTATTTCTAACGGGGAAATAGATTTAGCGAAAGGTGAGCATGTTGTGAGTGTTTCTCACTTGTGGCATTCTTACTACGAACATTGCTTAGACTATTTTGCGGAGGACTCGCAGTTGAATTTAACTCATGACGATTTACGAATGATTCCTGATATCGTGATGAATTATGATTCTGTTAAGGTTGGCAAACACAATAACGGATATAAGCTCGAATTCACAAAGAAATATGGAGATGTGGAGTATTTCGTTGTAGAGGATGTAGAGAGTAAGAGAAAAAATCCGAGAGGTGCGATGCAGAAAACAATATACGTAAGAGATATAACAAAAAGTGCGAGTGATGGGGCGTTTCATCCCACTACGTCCTCTAAGGGTTACACTCGCACCGAAATTGTAAATCCAATTAGTGCGTATATCAAGCAAAATTACGCAAGCGAAGCCAAAAAGATTGCAAGAGCAATGAGAGCATCGAAGCGTGGCCTTGTTGCTCCGAATGGCAAGCCAAGTAAGCTGAGCCCTGAGCAATGGCTGGCTGTGCGTTAGCTGTCGTTCAAGGCGTGGTTCGGTGACTGGGAGAATGACCCTGCGAACGCGAGCAAGGTGGTGGACGAGAATGGGGAGCCGTTGGTGGTGACGCATGCCACGAATAGTGAGCCGTTCACGGTGTTTAAGCGCGGTGAGCGTGCCGGGCTGAGTGGAAAGGGGATTTACTTCTCGCCCGATGGGGTGGGCATCTGGGGTAAGCACCTGATGCATTGTTTCTTGAATGTGCGCAATCCGCTGACGAAGGAGAATGCACCGCGAGAGGTGAACAACGGCGGGATGAGTGCCGTGATTCCCGATGTGTTTGAGCAGTTCCCTCAGTTTGACGGTGTGATGCTGCGCAGGGATGAGATAACGGTGCGCGACCCGAACCAGATGACAACCGAGGGACGTTCGATGGCGGGAATGCGGATATTACGTACTCGCTGAGTGGCCCGAGAGTATTGGAGCCTGCCAATACGAAGCCGGTATTTGAGGCATCGAGCAAGAAGCATAAACGTAGACCTACTAAAACCAAAGAAGCACCGAGGTTGAGTTTGAGCTCAGCCAAGATGCTTCTTCTTCAGAGAGCAGGACTCGCACCTGCACGCACACCGCATTCGGTTCCCTCTGGTGACATTAATGTGGCTGAAAAAGCGGAGGAAGTCAAGCAGAATTTGCTGAAACAGGAATTTTCCGGCAAGGACACGAGCATCAACAGCACGAAGGCTCCGGCGGTGTTTGCTGCGGTGGAGAAAAAGCTGGGTGGCTAATAAAAAAGGCGGTGGCAGGGGATGGTTTAACCCCTCAACAGCCCCAAGCAACAAGTGCTTCACGCTTTCACCGCACCGCTATAGTAACACCTTTAGAGCGCAATATCAAGCAAAATGATGCAGATGAGAGGAAAATAAGCAGCAAAGAGCTTGCGAAAAGTGTGGGGTGTGTTATGATGGGGAAGGATGAGTAAGCGAAGTTTCAGGCTGAGGGCTGCGGAATCGCATCTGAAGCGCAAATACCCCGGGCGGGTGCTTGCGGGGAAGGTCATAGTTTTGCTCTGTGTGCTGCTGCCGGTGGTGGGGGTGGCTATTTGGGGCTTTATGGCGGGGCACCCGGCCTTGGCGTTCTGCCTGCTGGGTGGGTTAGCCATGTTTTGGGTTTCTCGCAAGCTGAAACTTTGAGCTGCCCCTTGTAAAAAATGCGCCGAAAGCGCCAAACATGCCCCCATGATGCGCTTTTTTCTTTTAATGGGGGTGGAATTGTGGTAGATTGTGGTTATGACGCAGGAAGAGCTTTCTATAGGTGTGGATATGGGCGGTACGTCCATCAAGTTTGCCGTGGTGCAGGGCACGCAGATTGTGTATAAGGCTGAGCCCATGCAGACCACGGATTATGCCTCCCCTGATGCGATTGTGGAGGAGATAGGCAGGCGTTTGCGCGCCATTATGGAGCTTTACCCAGCGGTGAAGGCGGTGGGCATGGGCCTGCCGGGCTTTGTGGACCACAAGGCCGGTGTGGTGGACTCCCTGACGAATGTGCCGGGCTGGTACGACATCCACATCCGTGACATTCTGAGCGATGCCACCGGGTTGCCGGCCGCTGTGGATAATGACGCGAACTGTATGGCTTACGCGGAGTGGAAGCTGGGGGCAGGCCGCGGTATGAATGATTTGGTGTGCCTGACGCTGGGCACGGGCATAGGCTCCGGTGTGATTGCCGGCGGGCATTTTGTGCGCGGGCACCTGAGCGCTGCCGGTGAGCTGGGGCAGATGAGCATTGACTACAAGGGCCGCATCGGTTACTACGGCAACCGTGGCTGCATTGAGGACTACATCGGCCACCGTGAGATTACGGCGGATGGTCAGGCTGCGTATGCTGCTGCCGGGCAGCCCAAGCCGCTGTCGGAGTGCGGTCCGTTGGAGCTGGAGCTGGCGGCAAAAGCCGGTTGCCCCGTGGCGCTGGCGCTGTGGGATGACATCGGCCGCAAGCTTGCCACTTGCTTGATGAACTGCCACTACATTCTGAACCCGGAGGCGTTCATCATCGGCGGTGGTGTGGCGAAGGCGGGTGAGGTGCTGTTCGGCCCGGTGCGCCGCTACCTGAAGGCGCAGCTGTACCCGCCGCATTATGAGAAGATTAAGATTTTGCCCGCGATGTTCAGTAATGAGGCCGGCATCATCGGTGCGGCGCGTTTGGCGCTGAACACCGCTAACCATGAGGAGTAATACCGTGGCGGAGGAGCGTAGCAAGGCGGAGCAGCGGCTCTGCGACCGGCTGGGGCTGGCTGCAGAGGCAGCGGAGCGCTTGGTGCAGGCCATGCGCGCCGGTGCCAGCTCGCGCTCTGCCGTGGTGCTCAGCCCCAAAGCCCCGGTGGATTATGTGCCGCCCTTTGCCTGTGCGGATATGAGCGCGGCGCCTTGGTTGCCGCCGCGCGTGTTTGTGCCGCAGGAGGGGGAGCGCCCCACCACACATGCGGATTATGCGGCAGGGCTGTACTACTCTCTGGATTTGTCCTCCTGCTGGGAGTCCGCTGCGCTGGCTGTGGTGCCGCCGCCGAGCAGCAGTTTGGACATGTGCGCAGCCCCCGGTGGCAAGACGATGCTGATGGCCGCCCGCCACACGCCCCAAGCCCATACGGCTAATGAGGTGAATGCCGCCCGCCGTGGTATTCTGCGCCAAAATGTGCAGCTGTGCGGCCTGCCGAACACGGAGGTGAGCGGGCTGCGCCCGGACCAGTGGGCGGCGGAGGGCAGGGTGTTTGACCTGCTGCTGGTGGATGCCCCCTGCAGTGGTCAGTCCCTGCTGTGCAAGGGGATTAAAAACCCCGGTTGCCTAGGGGCGCAGATGGTGAATGGCAATGCCAAGCGCCAAAAAGGCATTATGCTGGCTGCCGTGCAGTGTGTAGCCCCCGGCGGGCACATTTTGTACAGCACCTGCACTTATGACCCGGATGAGAATGAGAAAGTAATGGCGTACATCCTGCGTAGGGTGCCCGGCTGGCAGGCTGTGGAGGTGCCCTCACTGGCGGAGTTCCGCAGTACGCTGGCGGATTTCCCCTGCTACCGCTTGCTGCCGGAGCATGGGTTTGGAGCGGGCGGCTTTTGCTGCTTGCTCCGCAAAAGCAGTTAACAACCATAAACACAATAGCGACAATAATGAAGAAACTGATGACTGTAATGATGGCGGCGCTTGCGCCCTCCCTCTTTGCCTCTCCCTTGCCCGGTAAGGCGGATGTGCTGGCTACCAATACCGTGATTGCCCGTTTCGACGGCTTTACGGAGCTGCCCTGCCGCCACATGACGGCTCTGTGCCCGGACCGCTGCGACCACGCTACGAAGGTGGCCAACTTCACCGTGCTCAAGAATGAGGACTACTCTTGCCCCGGCAAGTACGGTGATGATAAGGCGGAGGTAGGTGCCACCATGATGGTGGACGTGAAGAAGCCCACCCCCGGTCAGGATGATGCCGCCGTGTTTGCCCTGGTAGACTCCCTGAAGCCCGGCGATACCGTGCGCCTCACCCAGGTGCACTACTATGTGGATGACAACGGCAACATGTACCCCGTGCGCCCCGTCACCAAGCTGGAGAAGGTGGAGAAGCCCGCGGATGCTGCTGATGTACCCGCCGCCGTGCCGGCTACGCCCATTCAACCCCGCCGCATGATGCCCGGTCGCCGTGCGCGCTGAGTTGCTCAGTTTGTACTTATTAGGCTGCTTTGCCGCCGGTGCGGCGGAGCAGCCCGCAGCACCTGCATCTCCCATGCCGGCGGTGCAGGTGCGTGCGCAGCGCCCCCTACCGCCGCAACAGGCGGAGGTGGCGCTGGTGTTTATAGGCGGCTTCGGGGATGAGATAAGTGGCATCGTGCATGCCCTTTTTCGCCGCGTCCCCGCAAGCGCGTTGGGTGTGCAGGCGGCTCTGCGCGCCTATTACCATTGGAATGGAGATAATGTGGAGGATGCCCCCGCCGGGTATCGCTCCATGGCGGATGATGTAGCCGCTTTCCGCCGCACCAACCCGCAGGCGGATGTGGTGCTCATCGGCCACAGCATGGGGGGCGCCGCAGCATTGCAAGTAGCCGCCCTGTTGCCTGCGCACGCGGGGGCTGGGCGCGTGTTTGTGCTCACGCTGGACCCCGTGGACCGCATGGTGCAGCCCGTGCGCCCGCAGGGGGTGAGCTGGTGGGGCAATGCTTACGTGGTGAACTCCCTCTCAGGGCATGATTTCATAGCCGTGGTGGGGGGCCGCTGGGGGCATTGTGAGCAGGCGGACCTTAACATCCGCTTTGATGGGCGCCGTACGGATGAATACGGCTACCACTATATTCATGATGATGCGGAGGCTCTGCTGACAAGCGCCGGTGGGCAACCTGCCGGGTCGCTCAGTGCGGCGCTGGCCAAGCAGTTGCAGCGCAAGGCTGCCGGCTCACAGGCTGATGTAGCCCAGCAGCCGCAGCGTCCAAAGACAAATGGCCACCAAGGCCAGTAAATACCATGAGATAACCCACGTGCGGCTCACATAAGTGCGCCGCGTGTTTTTTTGCTCACGCATGAGCTTATCCGTCTGTTGCTCATAGACAACATCCTGGTTCTTTGGTAATTCTTCTCTCATGTAACCGCGCTCATTGTAGCATAATACAACCCGCGGGGCAAACATTATTATTGCCCTCACTGCCGGTAGACGGAAAATTGTTGCGCAGACGGTGCGCGTACACCATAGGGCTGCTCGGGGCGAGGGAATGAGCCCCCTCCTATGGATGAGGGGGCTTCTGATAATTCAAGCCGAGCCCGATAAATCGGAAGTTGAAGGGGAGTTCGTTTGATAATTTGCGAGCGCAAGCGAGCCTAACTCGGAGCCCCGGAGGGGCGCCATAAAATAGCCCGGCGGTGGAGCGGCGAAGCCGCGGAACCCCGGGTAGCGTAAAAAAAGAAAATTGAGCCCGGAGCGACGGAGCGAAGCGACACAGCGTAGGCCGACATATAATGGCGAGGACCGTAGCGAAGCGGAGCTCCGAGCCTTTGTGGGCGCTTGTTTTATCATGTTCGCGACATTTTGAAACAATGTGGCATTTTTGCTCCACGCTTTATGCCACCCCTCCGGGGTTCGCATTTGTTTTTGTGGCCTTTTCCCGGGGTTCCGCCCCTTGCGGGGCTCCACCGCCGGGCTATTTTATAGCGCCCCTCCGGGGCTCAAATTTAGGCTCGCTAACGCTCGCAAAATTTCCCCACCATCACCCCTCAAATTCCGATTTATCGGGCTGAATTCCGCTCCCGTCTTCGCTGCTGCGCAGCTACGCCGTGGCAGGCGCGGGCGCCCGCAACATCACGGCTGTTGCTCTTGTTGGCGCTCTTTTTTATGCTGGATCCATGCAAAAACGACGCAAAGTTCATACAGGGCGTAGAGGGGGAGGGCGAGCAGCAACATGGTGCCGGGATCCGGCGCGGGGGCAAGCACCAGAGCCACGGCAAAGCTTGCCACCAGCGCATAGCCTCGGCAGGCACGCATCAGCGGGTAGCGCAGCACACCCAGGCGGATGAGCGGTATCAGGATAACCGGCAGCTCAAACACCACTCCGAACACGAAAATGAGCTTCACCGCAAAGGTCAGATAATAGCCGATGCGCCAATCATTCTCAATGCCCATGCCTTCCGAGTAGCTGTAAAAGAACTCCAGCACCCGCGGCAGCACCCCGAAGTACGCAAAGGCGCAGCCCCCCAAAAACAGCGCAAAACCGTAAAAAACACACTTGTACAGCAAGCGCCGCTCATGCTCATGCAGCCCCGGCACAATGAAGCCCAGCATAAAATACATGAGCAGCGGGAACGCCAGCACCAGCCCGCCGTAAAAGGCCATTTGCAGGGAGAGCATGAAGGCCTCCCCAGGTTGGAAGGCGCCCATCATCCGCAGACTTTCGCGCGCACTCACCACCTGCAGCTGCGCCCCGCTTGCATGCAGCGCCAGCGCCAGCTCCGCCTGCGCGGCGTCCTCCGCGTGGTGGCGCAGGTAGTCTTGCTGTGCCTCCACCCCCGGCAGCAGCTGTGCCGCGCGCAGCAGGGGCAGGGTGCGGGCAAGGGCGGGCACCTGCGGGGGCAGCTGAGCCTCCAGCGCAGCGGCTTGCTGCTCGCTCAGCTCAGGTCGCAGGGCAGCCAGCTGCTTGGCCTGCGCCCAGTGCTGCGCGCTTACCTCCGCCGGCAAGTGTTGCTGCTCACGCTGCTCCCAAATCCCCTCCGCCGGGTAGCGCAGGGCATCCATCAGCTCCTCGGTGAAGCAAAAGCACAGCGCCATCGCCCCCAGTATGCTCAGCACCATGCGCAGCAGGGTCTTGCGCAGGTCCTCCAAGTGCTCCAAAAAGCCCATCTCCGCCGCATCATCCGGCGCGTTGGCCGGGTGCTGCAGGCTCTCGCGGGCGCGGAAAAGTTGTTTCAGAAAAAACATGGAAGCGGCGGACGCGGGCGGGATTATTGGTAAATATCAATACCGAGCTTCGACAAATCCGCCAGCGATATCGCGCACGGATCCGGCGCTACCCAGTGCCCGGGCTCTATCTCCACCGGCGTCAGGTCCATGCCCAGCGTTGCCTCCAAATAAGGGTGGTTAATGCGGCGCCCGAAGGCGCTGCCCGGCGGCGGGTTGATGGGTGAGGGCACATCCCCCGGCAGCACCGGCGTGTGCACACGCTGCGTGGGGTCCGGCTTCGGTATGGCGGACAGCAGCGCCTTGGTGTAGGCATGGTGCGGGTTGGCGTATATGCTGTCCGCGCTCCCCATCTCCACAATCTTACCCATGTACATCACCGCCACGCGGTCCGATATATGGCGCACGACCGATAAATCATGCGAGATGAAGAGGTACGACAAACTCAACTCCGCCTGCAAATCCAGCAGCAAGTTCAACACTTGCGACTGCACGGACACATCCAGCGCGCTCACCGGCTCATCCAGCACAATAAGCTGCGGCTTTTGCGCCAGCGCGCGCGCTATGCCGATGCGCTGCCGCTGCCCGCCGGAGAACTCATGCGGAAACTTATCCCCCGCCGCCTTCGGCAGCCCCACCATATCCAGCAACTCATTCACACGCTGCATGCGCTCCGCACGCGTACCCATGCCCAGCACGTGCAGGGGCTCCGCCACAATGTGCCGCACCGTCATGCGCGGGTCCAGCGAGCCCGCCGGGTCTTGGAACACCATTTGCACCATGCGCCGTAGCGGGCGCATGCTCCACTGGCTGCGGTGGGTTATATCCTTACCTGCCAAGCGTATTTTACCGGCCGTGGGCTCCAGCAGGCGCACAATGCAGCGGCCTATCGTGCTCTTACCGCAGCCGCTCTCACCCACCAGCCCCAGCGTTTCCCCCGGCGCGATGGAAAAGCTCACATCATCCACCGCCTTCACCACGCCCTTTTGCCGCGCAAACACCCCGCCACGCACCGGAAAGTGCATGCTGAGCCGTGATACCTGGAGAATGTCTTGCATCGCGTGGTCTGTGAGTATTACCCTGAGCCGGGTGACTATACACCCGCTGTGCATACTCTAGCACGCAGCGCCCGCCTGTGCAAGCCAAAAGCTGCGCAGCTGCGCCCTTTCTGCGCTGCCGGGGCACATTACGCCCCTTTTTAACGCCTCGACCCCTCTTTCCGTTATTCTAAGCTTGACTAACGGGCGGAAAAATCATATCCTAACGCGCATGAATCTGAAGCAATTGATGATGGCAGCCCTGCTGCCCGCCATGGTGTACACCGCCTCCGCGGTGGATGTTGTGCTTTCCGGCGGTGTTGCCCTCAAGTCTTGGGAGAAACTCCGCGGCCCGAACGCTCATGACAACTGGTGGGCAAACTTCATCCGCGGCGCCACCGTCCGCATCGACCAATTGCAGAAGAAGAACCCCTCCGCCAACATCGTCTGGATTGTCTACCGCCCCGCCTACATCAGCCGCGGCCGTGAGGACGGCCAGAACTACATCGCCAACATTCGCGAGCAGGCCGCCAAGCGCAAGGTGAAGCTCGTCTTTGTGGACACCGCGGACCAAGCCTACGCCGCCATCAACAACGCCGGCCGTGGCAGCGACAAAATCACCTCCTTCTACTACTTCGGCCACTCGAACGCCTTTGCCTTCATGCTCGACTACAGCAGCAACGTCATCGGCGCCTCCAAGGCTTGGATGCATGAGAAAGACCTCGCCACCAAGCTGCAGCGCAGCGCCTTCGCCCCGAATGCGGACTGCTGGAGCTACGGCTGCTACACCGGCCGCAGCATGACCCGCGTCTGGCGCCAATCCGTCGGCGTACCCCTCTGGGGCAACATGGAGTCCACCCAATACCAGCCCGTCGGCTGGGGCGACCTCCCCCGCGGCAACGGCTCCTGGGTGAAGTAACTCCCCCCCCCCCCCACACACACGCTCCGCCACACGCGCCCCCCATCCCTTTCCCATCGCGGATTGCCTCCCACCCCGGCAATCCGCGATTTTTCTTCATACACTCTAACTTTTAGCTTGACACCCACCCGCATTTGTGCTAGCCTATAACTCGTAAAAGGTAACCCTCTCTCCAATGATGCAAAGCACTGATAGTCAAATAGTTGCTACCCCCCCGATTCTATAATCGGTTGAGGCTTAGTGCTTTTGGTGCTGTGCTTTTACTCGCGAAAACGTTTATCCCCAACTTACACGCAAATGGAAGAAACTGAAACTTTAGCTCACTCGCTCATTACTGCTGCGCATGATGGCGACCTTACTACCGTTCGTGAACTCATTGCGCGCGGGGTAGATGTTAACTGCACGGATGCTGAGGACCGCACCCCCTTTAACCAAGCGCTCAAACGTGGCATTTTTTACGAGTGCATCAACGTGTGCTGCAATGGAGAATGGGAAGCGCAGGTGCTAGCCTACCGCTCCATCATCGAGCTCTTGCTTGCTCACGGTGCCACCTTACATGCCGTCGAAAAACACGCCGCCCTCCCGGCCCCTCGAATGCAGAAAATGATGAAGGACCTGAACCTGCTGAGCAAACCCTATACCCAGCTCATCACCGACATCTCCCTCGCCCGCAAACTCCTCCCCCTCCTCCCCCAAACTCTGACCTGGATTTAACTTGCTTTACCTGAAAATCTTAAACTTTTGATACGAATATGGCTTTAACAAAGGAACAAAAAGAAGTGTTGAAAAATATTTCAAGTAAATTAAATAATGCTTTTAAGAAAGAAAATAGACCTGTTATATGCTATGCTTTGGATGAAGATTTCATTTCAAGTGATGAATATGATATGGTAAAAGATTGCGATTTATGCGTTGATTCTGATGATTATGCAGAGTATTTTTTGGGAGCTGTATTGTTGTGGGTTAGAAATTTTTATGAAGCAAGTGATGGCGGTGATTGTTGGAATAGGACTAGAGGATTAGAATCCAGCGCAAAAATGGCAATTTTCCAAGAATGGTTGGAACTTCATGAGCCGTGGCGCTTATGCGCTGAATTTATGCAACTTTCAAATGATTCTTTGCGTTGGGTTGCATGGGTTAGAAGCCAGTGTTGGATTATCAAATCCGCAAATCAGTCTGATGTGGTAGGGCACAATAGAAATTTGTATCAAAAAATATCCGGGTGCTCTGTTTTTGATTTTCACAGGGGCTGGAGTGAATTAAAAGATGATGACTTTAACCTTTTAGAATTAGATTGTGAAACTGCTGATGACTTACAGGAGTATATTTCAGCAGTGCCCTATTTGCAATATATATGGAAAAATCATAAAAAAGAATATTTATTGTCACTCAGAGCAATAGTATCAGATAAAGAACAACAAATAGGCGTAGATAATTGGTTGAAACCGCTTATAGGGGTGGCTCCGTCTGCAGTGAAGTATAATTATTCCTGGTGTTTGTTAACACTGATTGATAAGTCTTTGTCACCTGCATTAGTGTTGGATTCTGAGTTTCGAGATGCGAGTCTTAAGCAAGACCAATTGGAGGTATCTTCTTCTTCTGGTGTGTATTATATATGGTATTTAATAGATAAAGGTTTTGATTTGTCTAAAGAAATAGAGATAATGACAAAAGATAAGAAGGTGGAATCGAAAATTTCCTCCCCGTTTGTACATGGCTGTATGTTGTTCCGAGCTCGAAGAAATAAGGAGGTTTTGCAAAGCGGTAGCACCATTGGAGGTGGTTCTTTTTATCTGTTTTATTCTTCTTCAGCCCGCGATATCCCTCGTGTTGCGATTGATGATATTGTGTTGGTTGGCGGTACTCCAATTGAAAGTGTACCCCGGCAATTAAAATGTTTAGAATATCGTATTCCGTACTTGCCTCAGAATCAATTGAAAAAAGTCTTAATTAATAATCAAGACACTGGAGTGCGAGTGAATACACAACCGCGTATAGTGTTATGCAATCCTTGCGATGTGTCTCTTATCGGTAATTCTTATGTCGTAGATTCTGATGAAATCCGTTTTTATGCATATGGATTACAGAAGGTAACAGTCAATGGAAAACCGTGCGAAGAATTTGAAGCGGGATCATGTTATTATCTTATTAAGAATGCTCAGGATTGTGGTGAGTTAAATATTACGGGTAGAAGTGCATATGATGAAAAAAAATGTTCCGTTAGTGTTCTCACTTTGCCAAAAGATTGGAAAGAACGATGTGAGTTTGATGATTGGAGGCTCGTGGGCCGTTATGCTAACAAACGGAAAAAATACGTGAGGTATACAGCGGTCGATGGAAAATCATATCATCTGCTTTATCCTCTTGAACGAGCATTGTGTATTTGGAAAAACTCAAATGATGAGTACGAGCTATGCCTCGATACAACTCAATATAATTCCGGGGAATATCGTGCGTATGTGTATCCTGGTAATGACGATGATGTTGTTACGGTTATTTCAGGGGACGCAAAGTATGTACTGCCTTTGAAATATGGAAGACAAGATTTGTTATCTGAATCTTTCAATGCTTTGATTGGTAAAATAAAATTGAATACAGATGTCAAAGTATGCATCGGGGAACAATTAGTGTATGATGGTAAGTTTTTGCCGAATTGTTGCTACATAATGAAGGATAGATTGTATTGTCATTGCTTGCAACGCAATTTCGAATTACACATTAGGCATGAATTGTGTTATGCTAAGGATATGCGCCCACTCTATCTGTGTTATAAGTTAAATGAAATGGAGTGGAACGATGACTTCCTTGCTGCTTTACCGAGTTTGCCCCAAGCGTGGCCTGATGGAAGGATTCAGTACATACTCTTGCGCGACTTTGCCGATTGCGATGTATTGGCAGAGGTTGGTCATGGTACAGCGAATAAAGAATGGAACTATGCTGTAGTTTCTTCTTTCTTATCATGTGTAAAAAAAGGATTGGAACTTAGTATGTTGCCCGTAAGGTGGTATGCTGATAAATTGAATCTTTCTGTGGCAAATTTTGATTCCGAATTTCTGCACTCCTTCTTTAGTATGGAATTATGGAGAGTTAGAATGAATCGTCTGCTCAAGCAACCGGTCAGAATACCCGATATGAACGATGTTCAAGAAATGCCTACCGAGCTCTTACTGTGTCAGCAAGAGATGGTTTCATTGTTAGATAAAGTTTTGGGATATCACTCGCAAGAACATAAGGATTTGTTGTTGAACAAATGGAATATAGTAAGGACAGAAAATCATTTTGAAAGAATGCTTTTCTTGACGATGTTAATAGTTAATACATTGCAACACGAAAAGGTGGCATTTACAGAGAAAGAATTACAAGCTATATGTGTATTTTGTCGTTCTTTAAGTTATGTGGACTATAGGATTGTAGATAGTTATCTTGCGTACGTTGCAGATTCTATGCCGTGCCCCTTAAAAAAATGTGCGGTAGATTTGGTTTGTATTTTCGGAGGATTGCTCAATCAGGTTGAAAAGATTGATGCTCGTGCAGCTGAGGGTCTGAAGCTCGCTATTTTGCCGAATGATATTAGACCATGGAGTGAGTTAGTAAACAACCTCATTAGGTGTAAAATTAATCCATCAGAAAGACCTATTTGGAAAAATGTTAAAGAAGCGTTGGAAAACGAAGTACACAGTACTCATAATGTGATAATAGCTGCTCTTTTCTGGTTACTATCAAAGCGATATGGCGATTTGCCTGACAATATGATTGTGTGCGACGCTTGCCGAGTTAGGTTTGATGAAAATGGCCTCTTTCATGATGAATATCGTAGAATGGAGGAGTATTTTCGCAACCTCCTTAATTAACCCTCCCCTCATACCGGATTTAAATATGTGTGAAGATGTAGTAGAAAATTGGATGGAAGACATGGTTGCTGATATCGTTAGTCCGTTTCTATGTCTGTTGAGTAAAATACGTGATGTTAATCCAGAGGTGGAGAGACGTCTTCGTGATGTTATATCACCGAAAGGATGTGCTCATTGGGAGCAATTGATAAGAGACTTCGTTAAGGAAAATTTTTCAAATCAGTACGACCGAGACGTTTGGCGGACTCTGGTCGGGAAGTTAAATGCCGACGGAAGCAAAAAAAACAGCGTGATTTTAGTGGCTCTCTACTGGTATCTCGCTCATCGTCTGAATATAGAAATTCGGAATGTTGTGCAAAAAGATGTACGCCTTGCGTGCGAAAGTCGATTCTCTGAGAATTGCTTATTTCATGATGCGTATAGTAAATTAGCATCATTGCTTGACCAATCTGTCTAACCCTCCCCTCTTTTAACTTAAGTTAACCCTCCCCCCTCAAAACCATGAATATTCATAAGCTTGAAACCGGCCTTCAGAATGAGCTTCGTAAGCAGACTCTTCGTCTTCGTCCTGTAAATGATGAGAATCTTACAAAGGTAGTGGAAGAATTCGACTTCTTGCAAGAGCCTTATTTGGAGAAAATCGCTTATTATCAATTGTCATCCAAGAATCTGAAGCAGTTAGCTGAAGGAGATGCGAGAAATCGTCTATTAGAGCCGAACACGGTAGAGCTTTTCACTAAATATTTTGATTGTGATGATGCAGAAAATGTGAAGTTGTATGAACACCAGACTTCTGCTATTGAATCAATAAAAAATGGAAAGAATTTAGTAGTTTGTACAGGTACCGGTTCAGGTAAAACGGAAAGTTTCTTGATTCCCGTAATCAATGAAATCATAAAAGAGAAAAATGAGAAAGGTATTCAGTATCAAAAAGGGGTTAGAGCAATGTTGCTTTATCCTATGAATGCCTTGGTGAATGACCAGCTGAAGCGTATTCGAAAACTTTTGAAAGGTACGGATATCACCTATGGTATCTATACCGGTGAATTGGCTGAAGTTGACAATAATTCGTTACCTTATAAATATTCGAATAATGGCTATGATCAAGCGGCAAGAAATCAGAGGCGGAATGAGCGACGATCAGTTGACGATGCTTTGACGTGGGTGATGAATGCTACCCAAGTGAATCAATGGCCAACCATAAAAACTTCTCATTATTCATTTATAGATGATGAGAGCCCGGAGAATGAATATACTGATCGTAGAACTTGGAGAGACCAAGGGGCGCCTGATATTATGATAACCAACTTTTCTATGCTGGAAAGGCTTTTGCTTGACCCGGAAAAGACCGGTATATTTAGTCAGACATGGCGTTTTATTGTACTTGATGAAGCTCACTCTTATGATGGCGGCTTAGGTACTGATATTGCTTGGTTGTTAAAACGTGTTGTTCAAAGAACAAGATCAAATCGAATTCAGTATATCGCCACATCTGCTACGCTTGTTGATGATAACACCTCTATGGAGAGTAAACAGGATAGAATAAAAAAAGAGTTTGCTGCTCCTTTGTTTTCCGTTGACGCTGATAGCGTAGATGTTAATCTTGGCAACGTACACCCTGAGCAGTTAGAGAATCAAGACGGTGTAGATTTTGATTATGTAAGCGTTGTTTCTTCCGAAGTGGAAAATATTGACGACTTTAATTTTGAATCTGAATATATTCAATTTACCCCGCTTGTTTCTTCCGAAGTGGAAAATATTGACGAATTTAATTTTGAATCTAAATATACTTCCTTAATTGAACTAACTCAGTGGCTGACTGATCAGAAAAAGTTCAGTAAAATAATCCGAGACTTTTGCCCGGCTCAGCAAATGTCTTTAGGCGACGCTGTCCACATGGCTAAGATTTTATCGATGTTAAATCCCGAGCAAATGTTAACAATCCAGGGAAGTCCCTTGTTTGCCTTGGTTGGGAAAGTCCTTCGAATTGACCATATAGATGCTGAGAGACTTGTTTCTGACGTTTCCGGATTAGAATCTCGTAAGGAATTGAGCACTCTCACGAGTCTCTTAAGAAAGATTGGTAATGCTCAGGAAAATCAAGCATTAACGCCGGTTACACTTGAGTGCAAATATGTGACACCCTTTGCTTTAATAGCAAGACGAATCATGGATCAACTCTATCCGGAATATGAGAAACTGGCGGAAGTTTCTGTAACGTGGGAAAATGGTACATGGCAAATATTGAATCAAATCAAACGTGAATGTGCTAGGTTCTCTGAGGCTGTAAGTGCATGGGAAGTTAAGGTAAAAAACAAGTGGAAAGACTGTACCGGTATTCAAAATGCTGATACACTTGAAGATTGCATAACTTCATATCTGTTGCGCTTTTCACATGTAGAGAAATTGCAACAGGTGTTTAAGGAAGTCTCCAATTCAGCTGATAAGGTTACGGCTTCCGCTAACTTGGCGCGGGGCAAGATTGTGCAAAAGGTATTTGGTACCAATGATGATAATGCGAAGGACCAGTTTGAGGCTTTGACTGCGTTGCTTTCACTTTCCAAACATCCCGATTTATTTAATAAGCCGCTGATGGATTTGAGGTATCATCAAATAGTTTCTGGTATTACGGAAATGGCCGTTCGATTCGATACTGATGAAGAAGGTAATGTCAATGCAACATATCTGCCGAATGATGCACGAGTAACGGATGAGTATAACAATATACTTTATTCTTTTGGTGTTTGTTTTGAGTGTTTCCATCCCTTCATTTTGGGATATACCAAAGTTGTTGATCAAAAAGATGGAACTGAAATATTGTCTCGTTATAAAAATGATGATAATGAACGGTTTTGTGTGTTTTCTTGGAAACGTTTAGCTGATGATAATGATGCTGCTAAATACGCGTTGAACTTCAAGACTGGTGTTATTCGTTCTTTAGAGGTTGATAATAGACCGTTGACAGAAGAGGAAATATGTCTGTATTATCATGGTTTTGCAGAAAAAGGAACAACGTATATAGAAACGTGTCCTGCCTGTAAAGCTGAAGATTCCACCAATAAGGAAACGGCCAATTATGGCATTGTCGCTCCGTATTCATCCGGTGCGGATATCTTGAGAACATCGATTCTTCATTATCTAGTTCGTCACGCAGACCCACAAAGAGGTTTGGGCGAAACTCTGTCAGAAGGTAGAAAGGTTTTAGCTTTCTCAGATTCACGTGTTGCTGCAGCTCGTTTGGCAATTGGTTTTGATACTCATGTTGAGCGTCGATTGCTGGAACGCTTGGTTTATGATTCGTTCAAGGAAGCTCAGGAGAAGCCGTTTGAAATAGGAGCTTACATAGAGCATCATGGGATTGATATAACACTTGGCGCTCTTACGAACGGTATGTATGCATATGCTCAGATGATGGGTGGAAATAATGCATTAAATGATTTCCTTAACGCTATCGATTATACTCATTCGTTGCAATATGTAGTGAGTGGGTTGCGCAAAAAAATTATAGAATCTGATGCATCGAGATTGTTAGATAAGGAGTATTATGTTGAACAAGGCAACAATAGATGGCAGAATCAAGGGTCCAAGCCCTTTACCCATGATTATTCCTCTGCTTCTTTGTTGGCATTGTCGGCATTGAGGTCGACTAATCCCAAATCTCTGATTCATGGTGGTTATATAGAGCCCTATTTTGCTCATACTCTGCAGGAAGCGAATTGCTTTACTCGTGTGTGTGATAATTATTTTAAAGGAAATGTCGAGGCTTATAAAGAGTTTGAACGAAAAATCGCAAGTCTGATATTTTCTCGTTATAAATTGAATTGTAGTCGGCATGATAATCATGGTGGGCATTATTATAATGTTGAGACTGGTGATTCAATAAAAGGGTTTGAAGGATATGCGAATCGAGCCCTTTCGGATATTGTCCCTGGGGCTCAAAGCAAATTTTGGGAAATAGTTAAGGGCTCGCTTCAGAAAGTCTATAATAATGTTAATGATGATTTTGTTGCTGAGACGTTGACTGAGTATTGGTCTGCATTGAAAGAATCTAATACATTAATTAATGATGAGGATAAACTTTTTCTTAATTTGGAAAAAATGAGATTCAAAATTAATCCTCAGAAGAATATTAAGGAAATTACCGAAATCCTGAAGTATTTCCGCATAGAGGAACATACTGCTCAGTTGTCGAAAGAAACTGCGGCTCTGAATCAATATCTCTTCGCGAACGGACGTATTAACATTTTGTCTTGCTCTACAACCTTTGAAATGGGTGTTGACTTAGGCGATTTGAACTGCGTATTTATGAATAACTTGCCACCGAAGGTGGCGAATTATAAACAGCGTGCAGGCCGTGCCGGTCGTCGTCCGGGATCCGCTTCGTACGTGCTTACGGTGGTAGGAGGCTCACCCCATGATTTGTATTATAAACCCCGTCCGCATGAATTATTCTTTGGTTCTATGAAAATGCCGATTTTCTATATGGAAAATCCGACATTTAAGGCTAAGCACTATCGAGCTGTTGCTTTGGCAAACTTCTTGACATATTTATCCCAAAATCGTGTTGCATGGAAACAAAGTGGTTCGTTCTTTGTAGAGAAAAAAGTTCAACGGAATAACCAACAGCGCGAATACTTAGTAGGGAATACAGGTAGAAATGTACCTATTTTGCCTCAACCTGCGAATCAGCAAAGTATGCTACAGCAGTGGCTTGAAAACAGCAGAGACGAGGTTCAGACGCTTTGCAATGAGCTTGAAAGAAACGGTGATATCCCTTATTCTGTTGCCGATGATTTTGCATATCAGCTTAGTAATGACGTCACAGTTGATGAAAATTATGTAGAATACTTTCATCAAAACAGCGAACTGCTTTGCGGTCCCAGACTTGCGGAGGGTGATGAAAATCTCAGCCTTCAAATGAAATATAGAGAGAGGTATGACACTCTCACGCGTGAAGGGTTGGAAAAATCTGTTAATCGCATGTTAACCGTGCAAACAGTAGAGGAATTGGCAGATAAGAGAGTGTTGCCTCGCTATGGATTCCCTTGTGGTAATATTTCTTTGCGTCCGGATAAAAACGATCGTGAAGGTCGCCGTGTAGAAATGGAACGACCTAAATCCACAGGTATATTTGAGTACGCTCCTAAGCAGGTAATTACGGCTAATAAGCGCTGTTTTACATCTCGAGAGCCTCTGTTTAGTGCGAATTGTCAAAGGTATTCATTTGGTCAAGCTCAAAGGAACAAGTTCCTGTATTGGTGCAGGGACTGTTGTGGATATTTTGTCTCAGATAACATGGAAGCCTCCTGTACGATGTGCCATGGCAACAATACGGATTCTCGAAGCGCAATTGAACCTGATGCTTTTGTGGCAAACAAGAGTGAAAAAGCAAGTGCTAGAGGGTATAAAAAGCCGGCGCCTAAGTATTGTGTTTATTCCGGCGGAGGAATAGATAATTTAGCTATAACCATTGGAGGTTTGGTAACAATACCTGCCGATAAACGTGCTTTGCTATATGTCAATCGTGATGGTTGGACTGGAAAGAAAGAGAACGAATCATTTGTGCACGATTTAATTTACGAAGCTCAGACAGATATGGTGCTTTGGAAATTAAATGAGCAAGCGCAATTGCCGGATAATTGGGATGACCTGCGACTCAAAAATGCATGGCTCAGTGCTATGCAGGCGATTCTGTCTGCTACATCAAAAGTAATAAACATTAGTGATCGTGATATTGATGGATTGCTTGTGCAAAGAGATGGAGCACAGGTTATTGTTCTGTATGATAATTCTGCTAGTGGTAATGGTGCATTGCTTGGGTTGATGCCTTCTGCCAATCCTGAGCTAAATGAGAAAGTAAAAGCAACGACACTTGACGTGTTAAAAGCCGCAATCAACATTTGCAAGAAATGTCCTAATTGTGGTCGTGAATTGTCAGAAGCTGAATCACAAAAGACTCCTGGTTCTCCGCAAGATTGCCATCGTGCTCCTGATGAATTCAGACCCCGTCAAGCATGCTACCATTGCATTATGCGCTATGAAAATCAGAATATGCATAGCAAATTAGACGTGCATGATGCTTTGGTCATCCTCAATGCCATGCTGGGGGCGCATCCTGCCGGTCCTAATCCTGATGGTGGCAATCCCGGGTCGGGTGGCGTAACCAATTCTCCCGGTGACGGTAAGCAAGAGACAGATTCACAAGATTCCCAAAAAGGAGGAGCTACTGCAAGTGCTACTGAAACGGTAGGTTGTAATTGCGGAACTTCATCGGAGCCCACGATTGTCACGGGGGGAACTATTCCCCCCGCTCCCCCTGTTACTACGAGGGATTATTACCCCGTTGATGCTGTAGAAGTAGAACTTATGCGAAACAATCAACGGAATCGCAGCATGTATCTGGTGAAAGTAAGAGAACAATGGAAGGAACTACCTTTTGAGGGGAGTCGAGATGAGGAAACCGGCACGTTCAGGGATGGGAATAAGTTTGTCGACGTTCCTTATACGTCTGTTTACAGACACAACTAATAATAGATAGTAAAATTATGGCCAGAATCTATCCGGATAGATTTCCTCATGAGGAGATTGGTACAGACCGTGGGTTATTAGCGGAGCGTGATGTATATAATTTGCTTAAAGAAAAATTACCCGATAATTGGGTAGTTTTGTATAACCAATGGAGGTATCATCTTTATGCAGAGATAGGAAAAAAACGTGAAACCAAGCATTTGAACTACGAGGCCGATTTCATCGTTTTGGTGCCCCAAAAAGGTTACGTGGTTATAGAAGTGAAGGATTGGGTAAACCCGGAAACCCGCGCAGATGGAGGTTGGTATCGCTACGATTCGACTCTGAATCGTTATGTTGAGTCGAGCAAGGGTAGCCCATTGAAACAGGCTTTCATTGCATGTAAAAATCTGCATGATGAACTCTGTTTGCACCCGAATTTCAATGAGGAAACGGAGCATCGTTGTCTTGTAATTCTTCATGGAACGAGTGAACAGTATCAAAAGGTCGCCTACTGCCTTGCTGATGAAAAAGCAGCTAAAGCAAGCAAAGTGCCTGTAGATGAAGTTTATAATACGTTGTATATTGTTGGTTCGGCGTCGATGAATAATATACAAGAAAGAATAGAGAATCTCTTTATCAATAATAAAAGATTTTCAGAGGATGACATGGAGTTGGTGAGAAGCTATTTATTCCAATGCGTGCGCTTCAAAACGGATCCTGCAACTTGCACAAGAATAATGGAACGCGCTTCTGCCGGTATAGATACCATATTGCCACGATTGGAGACGAGTCTTGGGGGAATTCATGTGAGTGGTTGTGCCGGTTCCGGTAAGACATGGATGGCATGTAATGAAGTCATACGCTTGCGAAATAAGTATCCATCAAAAAAAATACTGTTTTTGTGCTTCAATCGTAATTTGGCGGACTACGTTCGCGATGTTCAGTTGAGCAAAATATACGCTAGAGAAGTGCAGGTCGGTGGTAATGTTCAAGTTGCAACTTTTCACGATATATTCCGGTTTTTAGCAGATAAAGCGGGGATAAAGGGGGCTGATGCGAAGAATGAGGATCATTTGAGTAGTGTGCTTTGTTATATTGAGCAAAATGAAAATTGTCGTTACGATTACATTTTCGTAGATGAGGGGCAGGACATTGAGTATGGTTGGTGGAATTATGTCATTAAGCCCATGAAACGCACCGGTGGTTGTATGTATGCGTTCTCCGATTCAAATCAACATATATATACTAAAGGTCGTAAATGTCTGGACTTTTTCTCTGTGCGTATACTGTTAGATCAGAACCTGAGAAATGCTTGTGAAATAGCGCAGCTAAGTACGGCTGCTCTTCCTGAAGGTGAGCGAAACATTAAAGCGCTGGCTTTCTATACTCAGTGTTGCGTGTGTTGTAATGGCGTAGATAATCAAGAGGCCCGAGCTGACAAGGTGCGCGAATTGATTGCAACAATTCGCAAAGAGAATCCGGGTGTGAAAAACCGGGACATAGTCGTGCTGTCTCCTTATAACACAATTTCCTCATTTAATTATTTGGGTGATGTTGTTGATGTCCCTGTAAAGGGAGAAGATATAGAGGCTGTCCGAAGGCGACGGAAAAGGTGTTCCGGTCCAAATGCCACAAAAGTGTATGGTGCAACCGTCAGAGCGTTCAAGGGACTTGAAGCTCCTTTTGTAATTTTAACGGATGTTGATAGACCTCGGGAAGATGAACAAAGCGGTTTTAGACCCAATGATTTCTACGTGGCGTGTACTCGCGCTAAATATGGCTTGTACATTATTCCAACTGTAGATGGTGAGCGCTATGTGAAGGAAGTCGAGAAAAATGCTGCTAATTTACCTTCACCTTTAGATTAAGCCGGTAGCTTCTTTCGCATTGAAAAATGCCTTTTGTTGTACCCATCCGCCTGTCAGTTTGCTTGGCAAGCGGATGGAGTTGCGTTGATGCACGCCACCATTTCGTTTTGAAGCATTGCTCTTTGTTCCGGATGGAGGTATGCGTTGTAAAGTGATTGTGGGTGGATGAAGAACGTGTTGATGTCCGGAAGCGTGCTGAATAATGGCATGCTGACCTGTGCAAAAAGCGTGATGGGTGAGGCAGGCGCCTGCACCTGCTCTGAGGAATTGGAGGGCAGGGGAATGAGGAACGCATTGTGGATGGGGGGGATAGCAGCCCCCTCTTGTTTCTGTAGTGCCTGCTGATAGAGGAATTGCTTGGTGACATCACTCACTCCGGGGAGTCCGGAGACGCTGTTGCCTGATATACGGGGTAGGTAATACTTGGCGTCAAAAAGCCAATACGCGTCAGGGCGTTTGATGATGATGTCCGGCTCTAGTGAGTCTGCCGGTCCTTGTAAGGCTTTGTTCGCCATGAATTTCCACGTAGGTGGGGCGATTTGATGATCCTTTCTCTCGTCTTTTCCGAATACCTCGCGGCACGCTTCTTCCCACACCGTGTGGAACGAGGAGCTGCCGAAGTAATACTCCTCTTGAGCTTCATCATCCCGTTGACGTCGGTTTTCCAAATAGGCTTTCATGCTTTTCAGTACGTGGACACGTCGCGAATCAAATTGGCACCCCAATTCGTTATCAATGCAGTGTATCAAGTACTCAGTCTCGCCCAATTCTTCCACATCGTCTTCTATTGTTTCGACTACGGGTAACTCCAACAACTCCAGCAAGCCGAATATCTCCAATTGACGCTCACATTCTTTTACAATGACGCGGTGTAGCTTGGAGATAAAGTGGTCTTCCGCATCTACCAATCGGCGAGTGTACATATCCGTGTACACCGGTCTGCCTTTTTGTATGTGTGGCTGTATACTGTTAATGGTGCGATCCCATAAAATGCGACCGTTCTCATTGAGAGCATCTCTTTGCTCATCATCACGATATTCGCCGTTTTCTACATAGTCTGTGACCAAACTGACCAGCTGCGCCAAGTAATGCTCGTTCTCATTTTCCTGCTGCAGATTGTCCAGATTTTCCGTATTTTGGGATTCGTAACGGTGAATGACCTGCATGAGTTGCGCCAATGCTTCCAAACGTGCGGTATCTGTGGTACTCCCTTGCAATGGTTCCGGTGTATGCAATTCATGCTGCTGTTCATACTTTGGCAAAGCGTATACCAAATGTCCTTTGTAACAGTATATGCCTACATAGCTGAAGGCATAGTCACCCTTGCCGATGAAAAGCTCCAGGGGATTATTCTGCTCGACTCCTGATTGCTGCTCACCGGTTTTACTGCACTTTTTGAGAATCCCTTTGTAGACAAGATCTCCCATAATCTTGTCTGCCTCTTCCTGTGCCGAAGGCGGCAGCCCGAAGATGCCGGCAATGGCGTCTCGCGTATATGTTACTCGCTCCCTCACCCAGGTAGTGGAGTAAAGTCGCAAATCTGTTAATTCCGGCGGCATGCCTTATTTTGTGTCGAATAATTTTTCCAATATATCAGCCATGGTGATATACTCGCTGCTTCCTTCCTCTTTAGACTTAGTGTATATGGTTCTGAATATCTTACAAATGGCAGAGTACCGCATCCCTTTATCGGGTTCTTTGAATATCTTTTTGCGTTTATGCTTGGCTGCATCTTCAAACAGATACATCAGAACTTTATTTTGTATGGCGTTTTTAAAGGCATTCTGCTCTCTTAACTCGCTTTTTTTGAGAAAGAATGGTCCCATTTGCTTATCTTCATTGATACCCTCTTTCTGTAACAGCGCATTTACATGCTTTCTCAACATTTCCCAATCAGCGTGGTAGGGTTCATTCTGCATAGCCGTCGCGCCATCATCAAGCTCTGCGTACTCAAAACTCCAACGTCGTTTGAACGCCGTATCCATGGGGTATACGCCTTGGTCTGCGCTGTTCATGGTTGCCCATATGTACATGTTGGCGGGGAGTTTCAGCTTTTTTCCCTCCTTCAGCCCCAAGTAATTGCGTAACTCTTTTGAAGGATTGATGCCATATTCACTTTCGCCTTCTTCGTTCCTGTCCAACAGCTGGAAGATATCACCGAATACCGCCGCTACTTTCGCTCGGTTAATTTCTTCGATAATCAGTACATATTTTTGGGCCTTTTTGCCGTTCTTTTCTATTTCTTGTAATGCCTCTTTCAGCACTCTGGCAAAGGGACCGGGGACAAAATCGTATATGATTTGCCCTTGCTTAGGCTTGTCCTTTTCGCCATCTGTTTCATTTTCATCACCTTGTTCGGGTGTATTCTCAATAGACTCCATTACAGGCTTATATGAGCCAACGAAGTCAAAATAGCTGTATTCCGGGTGAAATGTGGCGCGCTCAGTGCATGCCTCAATGAGGTTCGCGTCTTCCTTGTAAAGTTCTCTTACGTCTTGCTCCAAATTGTAGCTCTTTCCGGTTCCCGGCGCTCCGAATAATATACGATTGTGAGGTTTTGTTGCTGCCATGATTTGTATGATGAGGTTAAACTGTTCTTTGTTGAGAGGTGAAAGTGTTGGGGTGTCTGCGCTTTCTGTTTGAGTGAATGGGTGGCTGTCGAAGAATTCAGATTCCTCGAGTTGGATGAGTTTGTCTCTACTAATAGAGGGAGATACGTGTTTGGTTATTTTCAGTACTAGCTTTTTGCCTTTGGCTTCTACTATCTCAGCTAGGGCTACGATGGCTTGAACTGATTCCTCGATGTCATAACATAGCACCTTGTCTCCGGCCTTTGCTTGCTTGAAAAGTTGCTTATTGTCGCCATCCGTCGGAAGAGTAACGTCAAATGTCTCACACTCCGTATAGTTTTCAAACTTACTCTTCAGCGAATTTGTAGACAAAACCCAATATCCGCAAGGATTTGCATCGTTTGAGGTATTGCTTTGGGGCTTCCATTTCGCGGTCCAATATGAATCACTGATATCTTCTTCCGGGAACTTGTCTAAAACTTCCTCTGACACCCACAATCTTGCTTTGTAGTTGCCTCTGCCGTTACCGCTGGGGGCAGTGATGCCAATTTTCCCTCTTTCAAGTAACAGATCTTGTTCGTTTGTGGAAAGCTTATCCCTTAAATATTCACTAAGTATGTCTTGGCTAACTTCATTTTCGCCATCTATATTAATAAAAAATCTCCGATTGGAAAACTCTGTTTGGCATTCTTCAATCATATCCAAAAGACCCACGCAAGCGTCTTTAATGGCTTCTAATTCTTCTTCGTTATGTGGGTGAAATTTGTTATCGATGTCGAAAGCTATGGATTTTCGAATGTTCCAAATTTTTTCTTTATTTTTACAATTATACGCATTCGTTATCTTTATTCGATATGTTTGCTTAGGTGTGACCAGTTCGTGTTTTTTTTCTATCATATTGTAGACAAGAAAAAAATCATCTTGATTACCTTCAGTGTATTTCTGGATTTTCACATAAGGCTGCTTTTTGTCTTTAATAATCCGCATCCCGCAGTCGATGTTGTTGCGTGAAATGGTAAAATGATTTTTATCTTTATTTTTGTCTTTCCTTGGATTTTTGACAATTATCCCTTTATTCGCATCTTCTAACGCGTTCTTGATTATGGTGTGTACGTTTTTAGTCATGTGATTTGTCTTAGTGGGATCTTTTAATTAATCGAGAATTAGTTTAACTGAGACTACAATAGCAATTTTTTGACGTCATCGCAATGTAATTTTACTGATTTTTACATTTTTTTGCGTGAGCATTTATGAGAGCCGTTGTGCCATTATTATTGTGCTAGCTCTAAATCCTGCAAACTTGGCTGGCTTGTTTTATTTTCTTGCAAAAGCGGATGGTGGGGGTATACTGGAGGGGAAAGGAGTGACGATATGATATACATGACGAAGAGTGAGATAAATGCAGCGATGCTGGAGGCGGTGGCGGAGAAGGATATGAAGACGTTTCGCCTGGCATTGGCAGCGGGGGCGGATGTGGATGCGGCGAATCGGAGTGGGTTCACGGCATTGATGGGGGCGGCCGGACTTGGGGAGGTGGAATTTGTGAAGCTGCTGATAGCGGGAGGGGTGAATGTGAATGCGGTGTATGAGAAGGTGGGTTATACGGCGCTGATGGTGGCAGCAAAGGAGGGTTTTGCGGAGTGTGTGAAGCTGCTGTTGGAGGCCGGTGCGGATCCGGATATGCTGGATAATCGCGGAAGATCCGCCATGGGTTTGGCGATTGCCGCTAAGCAAATGGAGTGCATAGAGGTGCTGTCTTCGAGTCGCGAGGAGGTGCTCCGAAAGCGTATGGCGCAGGCTCAGGCTGAGCGCTGTAAGGCGGAGGAAACAGCCGTGAAGAGGCCTTTGACTCGGGATGAAATCGTGGCGAAGGCGATGGCGGAGCTGGAGTGTGCTAAGGAGTTGGGCGAACCCGCCGTGCGCTCTGTTTTGATGTATCTGGTGGATGATATGGAGATGCCGGAGGTTTATGACCCTGCCTATTTTGAGGGGTGGAAGCACTATGGCTCGATGGAGGCTGCTGCTTTGAACTATGTGGATGTGGACCAAATAGCGGAGAATATCATGGAGAGCTATGCGGAGGCGGGTGAGGATTTGTCAGACCCGTATATTCAGGCCAGCATCCATGCGCGTGTGTGTGAGGATGCTGTGGATTCCATGCGCGCCGATTGCTACGTCATCCAGATGTTTGATTATGTGGATGAGGAAGGCGCGGTGGTGAAGCTGCGTAGTTAAGTTGCCTCACACCCCTTGTTTGTTCCGCCGCGCGGAGCTTGTGGCGGGCTAAGCGACTGCGCGTTACCCTCCCCGGGGAGGGGTGATGGCGTGGTTGTTTAAGATATTTGTAGATTCAAACCGATAAATCGGAAGTTGGAGAAAAGATTGCGAGCCGCAGGCGAGCGGAATTTTAAGCCCGGGCGCCATAGAATAGCCCGGCGGTGGAGCCCCGTAAGGGGCGGCCTGTGAGGGCGTAGAAAGCGAAGACTCGAAGCCCCAAACCCCGGGAAAAGGCCACAAAAACAAATGCGAACCCCGGGGTGGTATATAATGGCGAGGACCGTAGCGAAGCGGCCGGCCACGGCGTAGCAAGCGAGCGAAGCGAGACGCGAAGACGGGAGCTCCGAGCCGGGGTGGCGCGTGTTTTGTTTGTGCGTTAATATCCCAT
>CAJGCZ010000031.1 GCA_904501975.1 uncultured Akkermansia sp. | reverse complement strand
GGATGAATAAATACCCAAGAAAATTGCTTGATGGGCACTCCGCTTGGCAATTAGCAAAAGTGTATTCTTTCCATTTTAACAGAATCCTTGCCTAATCTCCATTTTTATTTACCTTTGTCGCATTTATCCTTGCAATTTACAATCATACCCAAGTTAGAGAAGTACAGAGTTACGATTTCCGGAGAGCGAACCCTAAGCCGCGCAGCTTTGCACCGTGTTGTCATAGTTTATTCTTGTCAACAGCCGTTGTACCATGTTAGCATGGACGCATGAAACGCGTGCTGCAATACATGATGCTGATACTGACCCTGTTGGCAGGGGCAGTAAGCCAAGCTATTGCAGAACCGTCTGATTGGCAAGTGTGGAAGGTAGAGGACGTAGAGTATGTGGAGGTAGAGGATGCCTGCCGCTTCTACAAATATCTACCCAAGCAAGGCAAGGAGGGATTCAAATCCTACGGCTCCGGCTCCTACACTATTTCCGTAAAAGCCGGAAAGCAGGATTTTTACGTCAACAATTACCGTTATATTCTCTCCTACCCCGTCCGCGAGCACAACGGCAAGCTTCTGATTTCTGCCGTTGATATGAAGAAGCTGGTGGACCCCGTACTGCGCCCCAATTTTAACAAGCAGGAGGGAAAAATCACCACCGTGGTTATTGATGCCGGACACGGCGGGCACGATGCCGGCGCCGTTAGCCCCTGGGCCAAAGAAAAAGACTGCAACCTTGCCGTAGCCCGCAAGGTGCGCGACAAACTGAAGCAAGCCGGACTCAAGGTGGTAATGACTCGCGATACCGATGTTTTTCTTACCCTCGGCGAGCGTGTGGCTATTGCCAACAAAACGCCCAACTGCATTTTTGTGAGCATTCACCACAACTCCGGTCGCCGCGCCGCTAAAGGCATAGAAACCTTCACCCTAGCCCCGCACGGCACCACATCTCCCTTCGCGCGCACGCGCCGTAGAGAATCATTAGCGGGCAACAACCAGGACAGCGCCAACATTGCCCTTGCCACCGCCATTCACAGCCGCGCCATACGCAACACCGGCGCCATTGATCGCGGTATTCAGCGTGCACGCTTCTCGGTATTATGCACTATTACCCGCCCTGCCGTTTTATTTGAGGGAGGCTTTGTCTCCAACCCGGATGAAGGGCGTCTCATCTCCTCCAACGCCTATCGCGAAAAATTGGCTAACAGCATTTGCCAAGGCATCATTGCCTACAAGAGCGCCATCGAGGCAAAACCCCTCAAGCAACGCAATGTGCGCACCGGTGGCGGGAGCCTCCACGGCAGCGGCAACACATACCGCGGCTCTACCAGACTTAAATAACCCCACCACTGCACCTCCATCGCGCCATGAATGCTCGGGCTTTTATCTCCACTCTCCTCACCGCTGCCATGCTCATGGCTGTAGCCTGCGGCCTGCCCCTCACGGCGCGTGCAGATGCTGCCGCGTGGGAGACAAGCACTATCGGCGAGCACGAGTATTACAGCTTGGAGCACCTGCGCAATTTTTACAAGCTTACCACCCCCACCAAAAAGAAGAAAGGCAGCAACGAGGTAAGCATCATCAACTCTGCATTTAATCTTCGCGTTACTCCCGGCAGCCGCGAGCTGCTCATTGGCGGCTACCGCTGCCGCCTCATGCACGCCGTGCAGCAGCGCGAGGATGGCGAGCTGCTCATCTCCAAAACGGATTACGTAAAGCTCATCGACCCCATTTTGCGCCCCACCTATATCCCCGAGCGCCGCAACGTGCAAACCGTCATCATTGACCCCGGCCACGGCGGCACCGACCCCGGTAACAAATCTCCCCTCATTACGGAAAGCATCTTTACCCTGCAACTGGCGCAAGAACTGGCCGCAGCCCTCCAACAACAAGGGCTGCAAGTCGTCCTCACCCGCGACACGAACCGCAACCTCAGCGATGCAGAACGCGTGAAGGTGGAGGAGCAGCACCGCGATGCCATTTTTATCAGTCTTCACCTCAACGGCGGGCGCTCGGATGTATTCGGCATCGAAACCTACACCGCCGCCCCGCAAGAGCCCAAAAACAAGGCCATGCAGGCTAACCGCTACGATGCCGCCAACGCCGCCTTGGCCTTTGCGCTGCACTCCCACGCCGTCAATGCCACCAAGGCACCGGACCGCGCCGTGCGCCGTGCGTATTACACCATGCTCAACACCGTCACCTGCCCTGCGGCCATGGTGATGGTGGGCTATGCCACCAATAAAGAGGAAGCCACGCAGCTGCTGAGCGATGAGTACCGCGCCAACTTGGTGCAGGGCTTGGCACAAGGCATCCTTGCCTTCAAGGCTGCTATCTCCACCACTGCTCAAATTATCCCCCCGCCCCCGGTGGCTACTCCGCCTCCTGCACCTGCTGCCCCGGACTCCACCAAGCAAACCTCCTCCAAGACGGATAAAAACAAGAAGTCACAAAAGACCTCCTCGTCTTCTTCCTCTAAAAAATCCTCTTCCTCCGCCAACAAGAATAAAAACAAAAACCAATCTTCCGGCCGCCGTCGCCGGTAATGCTGCCTGAGCCATGAGAAGGTTAAAAAAGCTGGGGTGTTGTCGTGGCTGTCTGTTGGTGCTTGTTCTGCTGTATGCGCTGCAATGCTTTGTAGGGGTAACGATTATTTGGCATAAATACCAAACGAGCCGCATCGGGGATATACAGCTCACCTTGTCGTATCCATTCAGCTCCTGCGTGGGAATGTTTGTTCCGGGCTTGGGATACATTTACACCCTCGGTTATGTGATGGGCGGCGGAGAAGAATATGAAATGGTAAAGGCGCTCACCATCCGTTTGCCCGATGGCCGCAGCTACACCCATTACAGCGAAGATATCCAGTGGCTGAGTGAATTAGGCATGAAAGAAACCCCACAAGGAATACAGATTACCGATGCTCAGGGAGCGAATTGGGTAGACACCGCAGCTATTCGTTACTCCGCTTTTCAGCACTGAAATATCACGGTAAAAAGAATTTTCAAATTTTTCTCGATTTTACTCTTGACGTTCTGAAAAAATGGTGTAATATTTGCGCGCCCTCACGGGCAAGCGAAATAATAACAACAACCAGTAGTAAATAGAAGTTATGATTAAGAGCATCGCCATTCTTCTGAGCCTTACAGCCGTTACTGCCACCGCTAACACCCTGCCCCCCACCTTCGAGGCACCGGTAGCTGTTCAGCGCTGATGTTGCTCCTACAACCGCCACTTCTCCACGGGGAGAGGGAACGGTTTCTGCACCGCCGAGGTGCGTCAGATCGCCATACGAAACCGTATGGGGATTTTTTTTATCGCTTTGTGAAAGTTTTCTGTTGATAAATGGGAGAAGGACGAAAGGAAGTACGAGTTACGAATTCCGAAGGACGAATTTAAGAGTTCCGCTCGCCTTCGGCTCGCAGGAGAAGCTAAGCGTACCAATCGGCATGTGTTCCGCGCTTAAGGCGCGGGCGGTAAGCGTAGGGTGGCACGGTGGGTGGCTTTAAATTGCCGTATTGGGCTATAAAATTATCTTTGCGTAAACTCCACCATCAATATTCAACATCCAACATTCAATATTCAATATCGTTGTTATCGGAGGGCGGTGGCAAAGCTTCGGGAATGTCCGAGCTTGCGTGCGGGGCAACTATCTGCTATACTATGGGCATGAAGTTCCGCCTGTTTACCGCCGTAGCCCTGATGCTGGCCGGTGTATTGGCCTCATGCCAAACCCAGCGTCAACCTTATAAGGGCTACAAAAAGTCTGCCTATACCATTAAAGGGCACCGATTCGTTCCTATGGATGTGCACCCGGCACTGAGCTATAAAGCCGAGGGCATTGCCTCCTTTTACGATGGCAGTGGCGGTGTGAATGCCATTGGCGAAAGGCTGCGCTCGGGCGAGTATTACGCTGCCCACCGCACCCTGCCGCTGCCTTGCATGGTTCGCATCACCTCGTTGGCCAACGGCAAGAGTGTCGAGGCCCGCGTATCTGACCGCGGCCCCTTCATTAAAGGGCGACTCATCGATGTGAGTGCCGCCGTGGCTCGCGACCTCGGTTTTACCGAAAAAGGACTGCAACGCGTGCGCGTGGAGGTATTGTCGGTAGGCGATGGCGATTACAAAGTTCGTAAAAAGTAAACCACCCATAGATACACACTCAGCATACACATGATTCGTCACCTTTTATGCGCTGCACTGGCAGCCATGCCCATTCAACTCTGCCAGGCAGAACAGACCGCTACGACCACTTTAACACAACACACACAAACCACCATGTTCAACAAAGAGCTTTTAGAAAAATGCAGCAACGCCGCCGGTGTTTCCGGGTTTGAGGACGACATTCGTGCCGTCATCGAAGCCGAGCTGCAAGGCTGCGGCACCATCAGCCACACCACCTCCGGCAACCTGATTTGCGAGAAGAAGGGCCCCGAGGGCTCCCCCACCATTGCCTTGGTAGCCCACATGGACGAAATCGGCTTCATGGTGCAGGGCGTCACGCAAGATGGTTTCCTGCTGCTGGTACCGCTTGGCGGCTGGTGGAACCACACCCTGCCCAGTCAACGAGTCACCGTCATTACCCGCGAAGGTCGCCATATTCCCGGCCAAATCGGCACCAAGCCTCCGCACCTGCTGCCGGACTCCCAGCGCAAGCAAGTGATGCCCGACGACGCTTTGTTTGTGGATGTGGGCGCTTCCTCGAAAGAAGAGATTGATGCCTTAGGAATTCGCTTGGGCTGCTGTGTTGTGCCGGATGTGCAGCTGCAACCGCTGAGCATTGAGCACCGCTGGATGGGCAAAGCCTTTGACAACCGCGCCGGTGTTTACGCCATGATTCAAACCATGCAGGCTCTCAAGGATGCTGAGCTGCCCTGCACCGTGCGCGCCATTGCCACCGTGCAAGAGGAGGTAGGCACCCGTGGTGCTCGCTCGCTACATGGAGAGGAGGTGCCGGATTTCGCCATCATTCTGGAAGGCCCGCCCGCAGACGACACCTTCGGCCAAAGCGGAGTATGCCGCCAAGGCGTGTTGGGTAAGGGTACACAGGTGCGCTTGTACGACCCCACCAACATCACCCCGCCGGCCTTTGCAGACTTTGTGCTTAACCTTGCCCAACAGCACAACATTGCCCACCAAGCCACCGTGCGCCGCACCGGTGGTACGGATGCCGGAGCTGCCTACCCGCACTGGCACGGCACACCGTCCATCGTCTTTGGTGTACCCACACGCTACATCCATGCCCACAACGGCATTCTGGACGCTCGCGACTTGCAGGCCACGGTAGAGCTGACCCTCAAGGTGATTCAGAACATTGCCTCCTACGGCAAGTAAAATAAGCAAAACCTCATTCAACCAAACGGGGGGATTAAGCATACGTTGCTTAATCCCCCCGTTCTCTTATAGGCAGTGCCCTTACAAAGTGCGCAGCTCCAGAGAGCGGCCATGGGCATCCAACCCTTCCACACGGGCAAAGGTTTGCACATGGGGCAACGAGGCGCGCGCGGCAGCGGGGCTCATGCGCACAATGGAGGTGCGGCGCTGGAACTGGTCCGCCCGAATACCGGAGAAGGATTTACCGGAGCCGCCCGTGGGCAAGGTGTGGCTGGGGCCGGCAAGGAAGTCGCCGCAAGCCACGGTGGAATAGGTGCCGGCATAGATGGCACCGGCCGTGCGGATACGGGCCAGAGTGCTCTCTTCCACCGCCTCATCCACCACCAGCACCAAGTGCTCGGGGGCAAAAGCATTCACAATATCCGCACCCTGCTCAACGGAAGAAACGAGGAAGCAATCCGTGTTATCCTCCAGCACCTGCTGCAGGTAAGCAGAGCGGCTCAGGGTGGCGGCTTGCTCGGCAATTTGCTGCTGCACGGCTTGCAACAACTCCTCGCTGGTGGTAACAAAGGCAATGGCACTGTCACCACCGTGCTCGGCTTGGGCCAATAAATCGGCAGCCACAAAGGCGGGGTTCGCCGTATGGTCGGCCAACACCATCACCTCGCTGGGCCCCGGCAACAAATCGATGGCCACGGCACCCACCAACTGGCGCTTCGCCTCCACCACAAAACGATTACCCGGACCAAAAATCTTCTGCACCGGGGCCACCGTCTCCGTGCCGAGCGCCAAAGCGGCAATACTCTGGGCACCGCCCACACGGTAAATCTCTGTTGCACCGGCAGCCTGCAAGGCTACCAACACAGCCGGATTCACCTTGCCATCCGGGCCACAAGGAGTCATAGCCACAATTTCAGGCACACCCACCGCCTTGGCAAAACCGCCGGTCATGAGCGCGGTGGATACCAACGGAGCCTTGCCGCCGGGCACATAAATACCCACACGGTCATACGGCACAAAGCGCTCGCCTACCTCGCAGCCCTGGGCATTGATGCCACTCCAATCGCGGCGCATGCTTTGCTGAGAAAAATAGGTAATATTCGCCAGCGAGGCAGCAATGGCATCCTTCACATCTTGCGGCACTACGGCCTGAGCAGCGGCCAACTCTTCTTCCGTCACGCGCAATTGAGCCGGAGTCAGGGCAACGCGGTCGAACTTCGCAGCATAAGCACACAGTGCGGCATCACCATGCTCGCGCACTTCATCAATAATGGCAGCTACACTTTCTCTCACCTCAGCCGTGGGGATAGCACGGCGATTCATGCCGGCTACGGCCGTGGCAAACTCTGCATCAGTTTCGCGATAGATATTCATGTCGCGCGCGATTATAGCACCTCCGCCGCCAAATGTCAAAACACGACGGAGGTTGGAGGTTTGATTTTAAATTTTTGATTTTGGTAGCAGAGCAAATCAAAAATCCAAATTCAAACCTCCAACATCAATTATAGCTATGCACGCTATTAATGGAGGGGAGCAGGTTGACCACAAAGAAGGTAATGAGCACCGCCACAAAGCCCAGAATGAGGAGCGGCCGCTGCCAGCCGGCCCATGCTTTGTAGGCGCGAATATGGAAATACAGCAAATAGACACACCATGTGATGAGAGCCCAAGCCTCTTTAATATCCCATGCCCAATAACGAGCCCAAGCTTCATCTGCCCAAAGAGCACCGCTCCACAAGCCAAAGGTAAGGAACGGGAAGGCCAGTGTCACCACTTCATCTGCGGCGCGCAGGTGCAGCTCTTGCTGTTTACCGCAGCAAGAGACCACAGCTAAAATAGCAGATACAGCCAAGAAACCGTAAGCCACCACATAGGAGGTAACATGCGGTGCAAACCACGGAGATTGCAAGGCGGGCATTTGGCGCCAGGCAGCCTGCAAGGGCATGCACAAGGCCCCCACCATGCTCAAAACAGCGGCAGCTGCAAAATAGGCCGTGAGGTTCAGTCGGCGAAACTTCTGCATGTACCAAGCGGCAGGCACCAACACCAAGGGAAAGAAGCAGAGCACATGGCGCATGTTGCCAAACGGCAGGGCCTGAGCCGCCACACCGTTTGCCACAAACAACGCCAGAGCCGTCAGCCAGCTACCCAGAAAAATCCCTGCCGCATGCTCTTTTTTGTGGCAACAGGCCAGCACACAAGCTGCCAGCGATGTGAGCAGCGTACCAATGGAAAGGGTGTAAATAAGTGTATTCATGCGGCGGATGTTTCCTCGTTGTTAGGGGTGGGCGTAGTAGCGGGGCGTTTCCACCAACTCCAGCAGGCGGTGCAAATAATCAACCCCACCATGCCGGCCAAAGCATACCAGCGGCCGGGTGCTTGGCGTGCCTGCAACACCACCGTCACCTGATTGGTCAGGCGATTATAATCATAGCTCAGCAGGTAAAGATGCACATCCTTGCAGGCAATAGGATAATTGACACGCAGCGTTTCTTGGCGCGTTTCGGAGCGGCCGCGGTGGTCTGTATACACCGTGCAAGCGGCACTGTACTCTTTCACCGCACCGGCATGGCGCACCCCGGCAGGAATAGGCTCGCTCACCAGCAAGCTGGGGCAGTCTAACTGCGGGTGCGGGCGCACATCCGCACAGGAGAAACAGCGATTCCCCAAGCGCAGCGTATCGCCATCCTTCACCAAAGAACCCTCCGGCAGCGGCAGCCATTGGTCCGCCATGCGGATAGAGGCTTTGTACTGCCCGGATTCCTCCGTAATGAGCAGATGATACTGCTGCGGTGCTGCGGCGGGGGCATCGTGGTGCGTTACCTCAAATTGATTCACTTGCAGCGAGAATCCCAAAGGCAGCTTGTCGCCGTTTTGCATGCAAGCCTCCGTTATCTTATCAGGAGCACCGGCCGTGGCATAAATGTAGCCATTCTTTTCGGCGCAGAAATCGAGCATACCCCCCAGCACAATCAGCGTGCAGCACCAGTGGGCTCCGGCAAGCCACAGGCGCGGGGTCATCAGCTTTATCAGAAAATACCCGAAAATGACGGCAAACAACACGCCCACTACCGTGGTGCAAAGCATGGCCAGCGCACCAAACCACATCGCCCCGCCCAGCATGGCGTGCTCCACAGCCTTGCAGCCGTACATCCATGCCGTGATAAGGCCGGATGCCGTAAAATAGGTACACACCAAGCCAAAGATGAATCGGGCACGCATGCCCTCAGCCAAGCGCCAACCACCCCACAACGCCAAGAGGGCGGCTACAACACCCAGCAAAATCATCACACCGCCCCGAAACACATCCGGCGCGCCCAGCACGGGGAATGCACCGGCGGCCAGCAGCACACAGGCTGCCCCCAGCACCATCAGCGTAGCCTTCAGCAATCCGCTCATAATGTATATACTTACCAGTGCCAGCTGATGGAGAACGTACCGTAGCAGGAGGGATCATTCTGTCGGCGGTATCTATCCGTGCAATAAACAGCCCCCATAAAGTAGTCGATACCTTGGTACGAAACACCTACACCCAAGCGGAATTCTGCCTGCCAAGGCTTGCGGCTGCAGGTTTGTTCAAAATGATGGAATACACCGCCATCAATCGAAATATCGCGTGCTATATAATCCACATACGCCTCGGCGCTCACAAAGTAAGAGGGGGCGGCAGGATTGTAGTTTTTCTTCTCCAGCAAGCTCACCCCGTACGAGGCAGCATGGTTGCCGCTCACCTGCATGGAGGGCGGAAGATTGCGGCCATAGCGATATGCCACACCACCACCGGCTTTAATAAATGCTGTGCCGAATTGCTCGCGCAGCACAAAGGTGCCATCGCTCTCCCAACCGTTAGAAGAGGTGCTCTCCATCCACGGAATACGCACATGCTGCTGGGCCGAAAGCTGCACTGTTACCTCAGAGGGCACTTGGTCGCTCCAGCCATCCCAAGTTTGCATGCCGCACATCTCGTGCAAGCCATTCTGCGCATAGCGCGCAAAGGAAGGATTACCCGTGGTGCCCAGCTGAAACTCGACGGCATTGCCAAAGTTCTCGCCGCGAGAAAGATACGCACCACCCAGCGCCAAATAGCCGGCGTACGGGCTTTCACCCGGCACCGCACCATGTGTATGCGTGCTGGGGGTATAGATATTTTGGGTAAGGCTCACACCCCAGGCGTCGCCATTACTCAGCGACTGCGCATAATCCAAACGCGTTCCGTGCGAGTAATTACCATCGTATCCAAAGGCGGAGTCATTCTCCATGGTACCACGGAAGTGGTGCGAGGGTTGCTCCGTATACCCCGGCTCACCGGGCTGGGGTATAGGATTAAAATATCCGACCGTCGGGGAAAGAACCGCCATTGTCAACCATGCTATTGCACTCATGTCTTACTGAATACTCCTAACACGATATCAAGTCAAGCAAATTTACCGTCACGAAATAACAGAATGCATGATATTAAAAGTGTATTATGGGCAGGCTAATCAGCAATTTAGCCTTGACACCGCCCCGCCTAACCGCTACAGTGAGCATTACCATGAAACCCCTGACTATTGCCGTTTTACTACTCAGCAGCCTGTGTGCCCAAAATTGCTTTGCTGCCCCCACTACCACCACCCGCAAGGAGGCCGCTGTCCCCGAGCTTACGTATCATGAAAGCTGGTCCGCCGAGCACCGCGCCATGTTGACCAAGCTGCACCGCCTTATTAAAAAGGACGTGTACAACAGCATGTTGGCCGTGGCCGCCGCGATGCATGAATTTGAGGATATCTTTGAGGATGCTCTCATCGAAAAGCTTGAAGGCACAAAACCCCAAGCCAAGAAGAAAAAGAAAACAGGCGTAGGAATGGGGACTCGTTTTGCGATTAAAGCCAGTCTGCGCCCCATCGAGCAGCTGATTAAAGATACCGCCACCAGCGGCAAAGGAGACCTTTACACCAAAGAGGGTGTAACCGTAGCCCAACTGGCTGTGCGCCTGAACATGCCCGAGCTTGCCAAGGAAATGGTGCGCCGCGGGCTTTCTCCCACCGCCGTCCAAACAACCGTTGAGCTCAACTCCCGCAAAGGCGTGGAATCGATGGGCTACATTTTCAAGGAAGACCTGCTGACCACCATTATTATCAACAACCCCTTGATTCTCGGTGCCCACGAATTAAGCCAGCAGGAGGCCATCGCCCTGCTTCAATGGTTCATCGACCAAGGAACAGACATCAGAAAGAGCGATGCCTACTCCATCACACTTGCATGCACGCTCAATATCATGAACCACCAAGAGACCCGCATGGCAGAGTTTGTGATTCGCCATTACGGCGCCATCCTGCCCGAGCAGCAGGTTAGCGTTGCCACCTTCCTGCTCACCGAGGCTCCGGATTCCCTCGACACCTTCTTGCAGTTGTACAACGAGGGGTATTTCCAAATGGAGCATTTGCAACAAAAGACAAGCCTTCTGACTCAAGTGTTGGGGCGCACGGCTCCGAACATGCCTGAGATTATTCGCACGTTGCTGAAACTCGGTTTCGACCCCAATTACCTTTCCGAACAGCCATCCCCCGATGACTTCGACAGCGACGAAGAATATGACGAAGCGCTGGAAGCTTACGATACCCTCACCCCCTTGGAAAACCTGCTCTATAACAGCGTTGAGCAAACCGACATGCTGGCCTGCACGGAAACACTGCTCAAAGCAGGCGCCACCTGCGCCATTGACCCCACCTGTATAGAACTGGAGTCTCCGCTCAAAGACAAACTCCTGTCCTTGCTCAAGCAATACAACATCCCCCTTGTGGAAGAGACAGATGAGGAAGACGAAGAAGAGGATGTAGAGGAGGAGGAGGAAGAAGAGTCAGACGCCATGTAAGAGCATCCGCCCCCCCCTACACATGCAACATTCAAGCTCCTGCATTCCCCCGCGCGCGCGATAAAGATTGATTTTTGGGCTTGACAACGGGCAGAGTTACGCTATAGTTGGGGTGAGGGGCTATTACCACCCCCGCAATAGACATCATGGAACCTATCTACGAAGGCAAAGCCAAAAGGCTGTTCACCACAGACGACCCCAGCGTGCTGCGCATGGAGTACAAGGACTCCGCTACAGCATTCAACGGCGTTAAGAAAGAAGACTTTGAGAACAAAGGCCGTTTCAACAAGGCCATTACCCTCATCATCTACCGCATGCTTGAGGCTCGTGGTGTAGCCACGCACCTTGTGGATGACGTGGACGACATCAACCTGTTGGTAAAGCGCGTATCCATCATTCCGCTTGAGGTAATCGTGCGTAATGTGGCTGCCGGCAGCTTCTCCAAGCGCATGGGCGTGACCGAGGGCACAGCCTTCAAGAAGCCGATTGTTGAATTCTCTTACAAGGATGACTCCCTGGGCGATCCCTTCATCAATGATGACTATGCCCGCGAGATGGGCGCCGCCACCGAGGAAGAGTGCGCCAACATCAAGCAGATGGCTCTGTTGGTAAACGAGGTACTTTGCGAGTTCTTCCTCAAGGCTAACCTCCGCCTCATCGACTTCAAGATTGAGCTCGGCCGCTTGGCTGAGGATCCGTCCAAGATTGTGCTGGCCGACGAGATTTCTCCGGACACCTGCCGCCTGTGGGACGTAGAGACCGGCAAGAAGATGGACAAGGACCGCTTCCGCCAGGGGCTCGGCGGCTTCATGGAAGCATACGCCGACGTACTGGACCGTTTGCAGAAGTAAGATTTCACCCCCAAAGCCACCGTGCTGATAAAGTGCGGTGGCTCTTTTCAATTTTATGGCAACACTTACATTTGAGGTATTCAGCCGCTTCCAGTCCGCCACGGACGCCAACAAGCTGCTCTACACCCCCATACAGAACAAATTGACATACAACCACACACGCCTGTACACCGTAGAGTGCGAGGGCGATGTGGAAGCCGCAGCCGCCTACATGCGCCGCGTGCTGGTAGACCCCATCTCTCAGAAGGTGGAAGAAGGCGGCACCCCCGCCTTAGAGGGCGAGCTTTTCTGCATTTCCTACGGCATCAAGAAGGGTGCTTTGGATTTGGAAAAGGAAGCCATCCTCACCAACTATGCAGGCCGCAAGGGACTGCCCTTCACCCTCACCTCTCTCACCATCACCCAAAAGGTATACATCTTTGGCGAGGGCGATAAGGAGGCACTGGCCGCCCGCTTCTGCAATGACGTGTGCAACCCCGCCATCCACACGTGGAGCGTTAAGTAAACGGACTCAGTAACCCGCATCATTTTTATTATGGCAACATATCGTCACATTCCCGTCCGCAACCTCAGCGAGGCCGAGCTTACCAAGCTGAGCCAAGACATGAAGCTTTCTCTCTCCACGGAAGACATGCTGGTGGTACAGCAGATTTTCTGCGAGATTGACCGCGAGCCCACCGATGTAGAGCTTGAGGTAATTGCCCAGACCTGGTCCGAGCACTGCAAGCACCGTATTTTCGCCGCCACCATTCAGCACACTGTCAATGGCCAGACGGAGGAAATCAACAGCATGTACAAAACCTTCATTCAGCGCCCCTCCAAGGAGATTATGGCCCAGAAGCCCGGTTTTGTTCTCAGCTGCTTCGTAGACAACGCCGGCTTCATCAAGCTGGACGACAATCTTTCCGTATGCCTTAAGGCAGAAACCCACAACCACCCCAGCGCCATTGAGCCGTATGCCGGTGCCAATACCGGTTTGGGCGGTGTGATTCGCGACATCCTCGGTGCCGGCAAGGGCGCTAAGCCCATTGCCAACTTGGACGTATTCTGCTTCGGCGCCCCCGATACTCCGCAAGAGATGGTAGAGGGCCACAACATTATTCACCCGCTGGGCATTATGCGTGGCGTGGTACACGGCGTGCGCGACTACGGCAACCGCATGGGTATTCCCACCACCAGCGGCGCCATCCAGTTCGACCCCACCTACATTTACAACCCGCTCGTATTCTGCGGCACTGCCGGCGTCATTCCGCAGCAGGACATTGCCAAGGAAATGAAGCCCGGTTTGGCCGTTGTTGTTATCGGTGGCCGCACCGGTAAGGACGGCCTCCACGGCGCCACCTTCTCCTCCGCCGCCATGGGCGAGGAATCCGCCACCGAGGACCAGCAGGCAGTACAGATTGGCAACCCCATTGAAGAGAAGAAGACGCTGGACGTGATTCTTGAGGCTCGCGAGCGCGGCCTTATCGAGTTCGTGACGGACTGCGGCGCAGGCGGTTTCTCCTCCGCAGCCGGCGAAATGCTCTCCGAAACCGGTGGCAACCTCTACCTGGAGCGCGCCCCGCTCAAGGAAACAGGCATGCTTAGCTGGCAAATCTTCCTCTCTGAGTCTCAGGAGCGTATGGTGCTTGCCGTTAAGCCCGAGAACCTGCAAGAGCTGCAGCAGCTGGCCGATACCTTCCAAACGGAAATGACCGTGCTCGGCGAGTCCGACGACAGCGGCGTGCTGCGCGTATGGCACAACGGTGAGCTGGTGGTAGAGATGGACAACTCCAAGCTCCACGATGCTCCCACCAAGTACCTCACCTCCGTCTTCAATCCCGCTCCGGCCCTGCAGGGTGTCACCCTCGACGACAGCAACCTTGCTGCCGACCTCAAGCAGGTGTTCGGCGACTTCGCCATCGTTTCCCGCGAGCCCATCATCCGCGAGTACGACCACGAGGTGCAGGGCAACACCGTGCTCAAGCCGCTTGCCGGCGCCACAGCCGATGCCCCGCAGGATGCCTCCGTGATTGACATCGACGGCTCTGATAAGCTCATGTCCCTCGCCCTCGCCATTCTGCCTGAGTGGGGTAAGACCGACCCCTACGCCATGGGCACCGGCACGGTAGACGAAACCGTACGCCAGCTGGTACTGGCCGGCACCAACCCGGACAAGATTGCCCTGCTCGACAACTTCTGCATGGGCAACCCCGAGTGCCCGACCGAGCTCGGCCGCATCGTTGAATGCGCCAAGGGCATTCGCGAGGCCGCCCTCGCCTACGGTGCTCCGTATGTATCCGGTAAGGACAGCTTCTACAACTACTTCGAGACCGAAGAAGGCCCCGTCAACATCCCCGTTACCTTCCTTTGCTCCGGCTTTGGTGTGGTAGAGGATCCGGACCACGTTCGCGGTGCTTCCCTGCGCCGCAACAACAGCCGCATCTTCATCGTGGGTAACACGGAAGACGAAATGGGCGCCTCCGTCTATGCCCGCATTAAGGGTGTGAAGGACTGCAAGGTACCGCAGACAGACAACAAGGCCAACTATGCCATTTACAAGCAATACTACGAGAAGGCTCTCACCCAGGGGCTGGTGCTCTCTGCACACGACCTCTCCGAGGGTGGTCTTGCCGTAGCCGCTGCCGAGATGGCATTCTCCGGCAAGGGTGGCATCAGCATTGATTTGGACAAACTGCCCACCGTTGGCGGTTGGCAGAACAACGCTGTTCCCTGCTTCTCCGAAAGCACGGGCCGCTTCTTGGTAGAAGTAGACGAGGACCTGGCAGATGAGTTTGCCGCAGCCATGGAGGGTACTCCCTGCGCCTGCATCGGCACTGCCACCACCGACGGTCAGCTCACCCTCACTGCTAAGGGAAGCACCGTGCTGCAGGCCGAGATTGCAGAGCTCAAGAGCATCTGGAAGAATGGTCTTACCCCGTTCTATTAATCAACCTTTATTCACATATCAATCATACTTTTTATGCCTCACGCATTATTATTGAAGTATCCGGGCACCAACTGCGACGTTGAGACCGAGCGCGCCCTGCGTGCCGCCGGCTTCACCACCCAGGTTCAGCCCATTGCAACCGCCACGCAGCAGCATGTCGCTAAGGCTCAGCTCGTGGTGTTCTCCGGTGGCTTCTCCTACGGCGACTACGTGATGAGCGGCCGCCTCGCCCAGCTCGAAACAGAGCGATTCTTGGGCGATGCCCTGCAACAGCACCACGCCAACGGCGGCTTCCTCTTCGGTATCTGCAACGGCTTCCAAATCCTCACCAAGCTCGGCATCCTGCCCAAGGCCTCCCTCATTTGGAACAAGAGCGAGCGCTTTGAGTGCATGTGGGACAAGCTGGTAAAGGTGGCTCCCAATTGCCCCTTCACCACCTACCTGCCCGAGGAGTTCGAGCTTCCCTCTGCCCACGCAGAAGGCCGCCTCGTGTGCGACCCCGGTGATGCCCAGAAGTACATGGATGCCGGCTGCGTTGCCCTGCAATACGCCGACAACCACAACGGCTCCGAGCTCCGCATCGCCGGCTTGCAAGACCCCACCGGCCGCGCCATGGGTCTTATGCCCCACCCGGAGCGTTTCCTCAAGCCCCGTCACCACTACGACCCCGATTGGTCCGGTGATTCCGAATGGGGTTGGGGTTACTACTTCTTCAAGGGTGCCTTCGATGCCCTCAAGTAAACCCTCTCAAAATAAGCCGCAGCAAACGCTGCGGCTTTTTTTGATGTTGAATGTTGGATATTGAATATTGAAAGTGCGGCTCGCAAGAATTCCACCTTTCAATATTCAACATTCAATATTCCACCTGCCAGGGGGATTCCAGTTTTTTGTAAGTGCCGTTGTAGTGCAGGAAGGTATTGAGGCGGTCGTTTTCCAGGAGGGAAACAAATTGCTCTTCAGCCACAAGCTTGCGCAGGCCCTCATCGCCAAAGAGGTCCAGGAAGCGAGAGGAATGCGGAATGTTCAACGGCTCCAACTTTTCTTTGTAAAAACGGGTATACTCCGCCTCCGACAACGAGCAGCCATAGGCCACAATACAGGCCAAATTGCTTTGCGAGGCAGACTCCAGCGGGTCTACAGATTCCAGCCACGCCAGCGCCGGCATGGTGCGAATCAGCTGTTTACCGCGAGTAAAGAGAGGCACATCCGGCGTGGCAGCGCCGTGGAAATGCGCCTCCGCCAAATCATGGTAATAACTCACGCGAGAGATAGTGCCGTAGTACGACACCGCCACCGTGGCCACCCACATCATCAACACACACATGAGGCTGGTGGATATCAACCCACACACACCGGCCTTACCCTTGGTGGGGGAGAAAATATGAGCAAACCAGTTCATCACATAAAAGAACAGGAAAAGCACCAGGGCGGCAGAGGTCCACGCCACGGTCTGCACCATCCACGGACGCGGGGTGGAGGTAATGAACGACAGCAGCGTAAAGCCCTTATTCTGCACAAAAATCCATGTCACAATAGCTGTGGTAATGGCAATGGCCAGCAAAATCATGCGCAGCAGCCCCTTGAGCACCGAAAACACCACCACAAACAACAACACGGCAGCCAAAATAGCAAAGAAAGAAGACTGCGAGTCTAAATCCATTATATTCATCATTTCTTAAGATATTGTTTCAGGGTTTCAAAATTACGCTGCGCCGGGGCATGCTGCGGGTTTAAGCGCACCGCGCGCTCAAAGGCCGTGTAGGCAAACTCATATTGCCCCATTTCTGCCAGCAGCAAGCCCAAACGGTACTGCACATCCGCATCCTGCGGGGCGGCTGCGGCAGCCTTCAGCATGCAATCCAAAGCCTCGCTCAAGCGCGATTCCTGAGCCAAGAACACGGCAAAATCCACATAAGCCACCGGGCCGGCGGGGTCCAACTTAATAGCACGGCGATACTGCTGCTCTGCCTCCGTCCTGTTACCGCGGGCAAGGGCCAGCACGGCAAGCTGCATGGCGCCATTGGGTTGTTCTGCACGGCAAAGGGCAATTTGCTCTTGCTCTCGCACGGCAGCGGCATACTGCGGCATGTGCACCAAGCGGTCGATGAGCGGCCAGGCTGCGGCACGGCGCACCAACTTAACGGGGTCGTTTACCAAGGGCAAAGCCTGCTCACCCAGCACGCGCGCAGCAGCGGCACGCACCATGGGCACGGGGGATTGCGCTGCCTTGTGCGCCGCCTGCATCACCTCTGCCGTGGGGGGCTGCTGCGCCAGCAGCTCCAGCAAGGTAGCCTGCCAGCCCGGCACTGTCTCTTGCTCCAGCACCTGCAACAGCGCTGCCGCCTCACCATGCCCGGCCATGGCCGCATGCACCGCACGGGTGCGCGGGCGCACAGCCGCCTGTTTTTGCTGCGGGTAGGTTTGCTGCACCACCGCAGCCGCACGCTCGGCGCTCATGCCTGCGTGGCACATCGTGCAGGCATTCGGCATCCCCAGCTCTGCCGTCAACTGCGGGTCCGGGGAGTTAAAGGAATGGTCGCGGCGCGGGTCGCGCGCCATGTAATTACTCTCGGGCATGTGGCACTCCACACAGCGCGCACCCTTGCTATCTTGCGGGCAAGGCGTATGCGTGGCCATATCAATCACCGGCGTGGGGGTGCCGTTCACCGGGGTACCCGTGGCATGGCAACGCATGCAGAGCGAGTTATCCTCCTGCGGTAATTTGAGCGTAGCCGTGTGCGGGTCGTGGCAGTCCAAACACATTACCCCGGCAGCACCCATGCGGCTCAGGCGCAAGCCGGTTTCGCAATAATCCTCATCCTGCTGCATACCATTAGGGTAAAAGATACCCTGAATCGTCGGCAACTCCAGTCGAAAATGGTCATCAAACGCCTCGCCCACCACAAAGAGGTCATCCAGCTCCTCGCGGCGCGCATGGCAGGTGGCGCAATTATCGTGCATTTGCTTAGCGCTCAGGCTGCGCTGCTGCGGTGCCACCATGCAGCCATCTGCGGCAGGTTTATCCGCCAAGCGGTGGCATTGAATGCAGCTCACCCCCGGCTCCTTCCAAGTGGAAGCAAAGGTATCCGTCTGCGGGTGATAATTTTTACGGAAGTGCGAGGTATGGCACCAGGCGCATTGCGAGTTCCAGTTCATGCCACGGCCCAGCCAATGGCCCCAGTCGCCCACTTGGCGGGCAGCCAAGCCCTCGGCACTCAAGCGGGCATCTGCCTCAAACATATCGAACCACTCGTGCTTCACCACATCCCAGGCAGCACTGGGCGTATGCCAGCCGCCATCATCCGCCTTCACCAAATACTGCACTAAGGGGCGGCGCCCCAGCACCCACTCCGCCTTAAACTCGCGTTGCGTTTGAGTATCCGCCAACAACAGCTCCCCCTTGCGGTTAGCACTGAAGGTGAGCTCCGAGCCATGCGCCTTCAAGCGCTGGCGGTGGAAAGGCTCCGTATCCAACGCCGGATTCAGCTCGCGCAGCGCCCAAGCATGGTCACTGCCCGCCCATTGTTGAAACTCTTTGATGTGGCAAGCACCACAGCGGGCAGAGATGGGCACAGCCTGCACATTCCAGTGCTCACTCTGCAACACCTCCGGGGGCAATGCTGCCGCCGGGGGCGTGCTTCCCTGCTCATCGCACGAGCAAAGCAACCCCACCGGTAGCCAAAACTGTATTAAATACCTGCGCACACCCATAGTATAGCATACTTCCCCCGAAAGGGGAAGTGTGAAGTACGAGTTACGAATTCGGATTTACAATTTACGATGTACAATGTACGATTGTTGGAGTTAGGCTCCCTGCGGTCGCAGGATAGGCGAAGCTCTGCCCCCATCTGCGACCGGCAGGGAGCCAAGCTCCGAATTCGTCCTTCGGAATTCGTAACTCGTAAATCCTCTGGGGTATTGACAAACACGGCGTTTGGGGGTAAACTAGCGCCCATGTCACGCTATAACGGAGAACAGGTATTGGTGGTGCCCAGAGAGGCCTTTGAAGCAGTCGGAGCCTTTAACGGCGTGCGCATGAATGCGCAGGAGTATCTGTCCGCCTTCTTCGGCAACGGCGTGGCACACTACATGGACCGCGACGAAGCCGAGCAAAACCCGCAGTTCAAGCAAATTATTGCCTACGCCATCTTCTGCTGCAACGGCAAAGTGCTGGCCTATGCCCGCACCTCGAAGGGCGGCGAGGCCCGCCTGCACGACAAATGGTCCCTCGGCATTGGCGGCCACATTAACCCCGTGGATGGCTTGGCCGACAGCATCGATACCTACCTCGCCGGCGTGGAGCGCGAGATTCGCGAGGAGATTTCCTTCTCCGGCACGGCCACGCAAAAGCTGTACGCCGTTATCAACGACGACACCAACGAGGTGGGCTCCGTACACTTGGGCATTGTGCACCGTTTTGAGCTGGATAGCGAGGACGTTGTACCCTTGGAGAAAAAGCTGGCCAACCTCAAGTTCTGCACGCTGGATGAACTGGCCGGCCCGCTGTACGACAAACTGGAAACCTGGTCTGCCATTTGCGTGGATGCTCTGAAAGGCGAGTAATACCCCACCCATGTTAGGGAGCCTCACAGAACGCTTGGACGCCGCCGCCTGCGCCTTGGCTCAGCAGCGCCCGGTAGTAGTGGGGCTCAGCGGCGGGCGCGACTCCGTAGCCCTGTTGCTCATGCTGCATGCCATGGGCTGCAGTCCCCTGCTCCCCGTGCACGTGAACCACGGCATTCGCGGCGCCGAGGCCGATGCTGACGAGCAATTTTGCGCCGCCCTCTGCGCCCGCTTAGGGCTCCCCTTTAAGGCCGTGCGGGTTGATGTACCCGCCCTTGCACAGCAGCAGGGCGAATCCTTGGAAACAACCGCCCGCCTTGTTCGCCGCCGCATCCTCAAAGAAACCGCCGCCCAAACAGCCACCCCCACCGTGGCCCTGGCACACCATGCAGACGACCAGGCAGAAACCGTCCTCTTTCGCCTCGCCCGCGGCTCTGCCGGCACCCGCGGCATGCACCCCGTAACAGAGGCAGAGGGCGTCACTTGGTTGCGCCCGCTCCTCCCCTTGAGTCGGCAAGACATCACCCGCCTCCTTACCGAAATGGGAGAAACCTGGCGCGACGACTCCACCAACGCCGTGGCCGATGTAGCCCGCAACCGCATTCGGCACGAGGTATTGCCCGCCCTTAACCAAGCCATGGGCAGAGATGTGGCACCCATTTTATGCCGCAGCGCCCGCCTGCAAGCAGAAACCCTGGAGGCCCTGGAATGCGCCGTGGCCGCCCTCCCTATTTTAGACCCGCAAGGGCGGCTCTACCTCCCCTTTGTGTTGCAGCAACCCTTACCCCTCCGCAAAGCCATCATCCTGCACTACCTCAAAACCTGCGGCGTGCCCGGGGCAGATGAAGCCCTAGTGCTGCGGGTGGACAGCATCCTCCCCCCCACGGCGCCCCACGCCCGCCTCTCCCTCCCCGGCAATTTTACCGCCATCCGCAGCCACAAACGGCTCAAAGTTGAATGTTGAATATTGGAGGCTGAAAGTAAAATAGAGCGCCGGATTGTCCACCCGGCGCATGAGTCCTCCTTGCTTCAATTCCCAAAGTTGAAAATCACCCTTCCGTATGGAGCCACCCACCGTACCACCCGCTCCGCGGGTTCCGATATTTTTCTATACATAACGAGTGGTTCCGGCTTCGGCTGTGCCTTCGCCTCCACCGACTCGCTATTGATGTGCCGCCCGTTAACACGGGCTCTCTTAATTCCGCTCGCCGGCGGCTCGCAAGTAACAACGAGCCCCCCTTCCGCCCGCGCCTTATGCGCGGAACATGAGCCGGCATTTGGCTTCGCATACCTTGCGAGCGTTAGCGAGCCTAACTCTGAACCCGTGAAACGGGTGGCATATCAATAGCGAGTGCGTGCAGCCGCGCAAGCGGCGAAACCACTCGTATGCAGAATAAGAGAAAACGGAACCCGCGACAGCGGGTGGCACGGTGGGTGGCTCTATATTGTTAGCCCTGCAACCAAAAATTGGCGAATCAGAAGATTTTATCTTGTCATCCATGCTCCCGAATGATACCATCAAATAAACTACTTAATAATCATGGGACGTTCATACACCAATATTATCATTCACATCATTTTTCATGTAAAGAACGATGAATGCAAAATGAATGAAAACGATTTACCCCAAATATTTCGCTATATTGGAGGCATTGTTCATTCTGAGAAGTCTTTTGTATATACCATCGGAGGCAGACCTGATCACATCCATGTATTAGCCACGTTGCCCACAAATACATCCATATCTGGATTCGTGCGTTCCATTAAGGCTAACACGAGTCGGTGGATTAAAGGCCTACACCCTTCGTATGAGACATTTGCATGGCAAGAAGGTTATGCGGCCTTCTCAGTAAGCGAATCCTTGAAATCCACTGTCATTAAATACATCGAAACCCAAAAAGAGCATCATAAAACTCTCACAGCACAAGAGGAATTTCTTCAGTTTCTGAAGAAAAACGGCATTGTTACCGATTATAAACCTCATTGACATGGCGGTAAATTGGAGGCTCATTTGTTTAATTCACCTTACCATATTGAGCCACCCACCGTGCCACCCGCTCCGCGGGTTCCGATATTTTTCTATACATAACGAGTGGTTCCGGCTTCGGCTGCGCCTTCGCCTTCACCGACTCGCTATTGATATGCCGCCCGTTAACACGGGCTCTCTTAATTCCGCTCGCCTGCGGCTCGCAGGTGTAACACCGCGCCTCCCCCTACCGCGGCACACCAAGCTCACCCACTTTCAATATTCAACTTTCAACATTCAATATTCCCCCTCTCAGGCTAGGCGCACTTCGCGGAGGGTGGGGCCGGCGTGTTTGAGCACCAGCCAACGGGTATCCGGGGGCATGAGGGCGCCATCAAAACGATCCGCCCACTCCACCAGCAGCACGCTGCCGCCGGCCAAGTACTCATCCCAGCCCATGCCCAAGGCCTCATCCTCGCTCTTCATGCGGTAAAAATCAAAGTGTGCCGCAGGCAAACGGCCATCGCGGTGCTCGTGCACCAACGAGAAGGTGGGGCTTGCCGCCGGGTTACCTGCCCCCAGCCCTTCTAATATACCTTGTATCATGTGCGTCTTGCCCGCACCGAGGTCGCCCACAAAGCCCAGCACCTCGCCGCCACTCAATGTTGCGGCGATGGCTCGCCCCAAATCGACCATTTCTTCCTCCGATTTGACAAAAATTGACCCATTTTTGAAAATTTTATGCATAATTTGCAAATTTTTTGAAAAATTTTTAATTTTAGGCTTGCCAAAAGCCACGGCATGTATATAATGTGCCAGCCCGCACAAGCGGGTGCAATCCTAAAGTTCAAAAAATTATGGCATACGCAGTTTTCACTTCCGGTAACAAGCAGTACCGAGTAACGGTAGGTGACGTTCTCACCGTAGACCGTATCTCCGGCCTTGTGAACGACGGCGAGACCACTTTCGACCAGGTTCTCTTGGTTGAGGATGGCGACGCTACTAAGGTAGGCACCCCCACGGTTGCCGGCGCAACAGTAACAGCCAAGGTTCTTGACGCAGAGGCTCGTGGTGCCAAGGGCATCGCCTTCAAGTTCAAGCGCCGTAAGGGTTTCCACAAGAAGAAGGGCTTCCGCGCCGCTCTTACCAAGGTAGAAATCACCGCCATCAACGCCTGATTATTAACCCCTAACAAGATAGATTCTTACTAGTCATGGCACATAAGAAAGGTCAAGGTTCCGTACGTAACGGTCGCGATTCCCGCAGCAAGCGCCTCGGCGTGAAGAAGTTCGGTGGTCAGACTGTAATCGCAGGCAACATCATCGTTCGTCAGCGTGGCACCAAGTTCCAGCCCGGTAAGGGTGTGGGCATGGGCCGCGACTACACCATCTTCTCTTTGGTTGATGGCCGCGTATTCTTCGACCGCGAAGGTCGTCGCGTGAATGTTGCTCCCGAGGCTTAAGTCTCAGCACAACTTTATTTCCCAAAAAACTCTGCTCTACGGGGCAGAGTTTTTTTAATATCGCGCCGGCTCGCCCCCCCACCTCTACAGCACACACACCCAAAGCTTGCCATAGGCAGGCATCTGTGGTAGAATCCGCCCCCGCATGAAGCTCTCCGCCAAACACCTCGTCAGCCTACTGGCACCCCTACTGTGCCTTAGCTCCTGTTACCCGCCGCCGCCGGAGTACACCTCTACCCCGCTGGTAACAGAGCGCCGTCAATCCCTATACGAGGGGCTGCTGCTCATGCTGCCGGAGAAAGAGCGCACCACCCCCGCCGCTATGGAAGAAGCCCGCTGGCTGGCCGACACCGCCTACAAAGCCGCTGCCGCCATTGCCCGCCAGTATGACTCCAACTTCCCCGGCTGGGCAGGCAACTACTTGGTAAACGCCCACATGCAAGACCGCGGCCTTTGCTGGCACTACCAACACGATATGTACCGCGAGCTGGTGCGCCGCCCGCTGCAATTCTACAGCATCGGCTGCTGCGTGCGCGACAAAGGCACCCGCCGCGAGCACAACTGCGTGTATGTAACCCCGCAGCACGCCTCGTGGCCCCTCGCTTGGGTGCTGGATGCCTGGCCCTACAACGGCCGCCTGCAAACCTTCAACGCCTGGGAGCTGGATCCCGACCAATGGGCAGACCGCGAGGAGGTCACCTGGGTGCTCAGCGGTTTCTACCTGCCCGGCCACAAGTACCCCATCGAGCACTGGCTGCAAATTGCCGCAGCCCGCAAGTGGTACCACTTCTCCTTCCTGGGACTCTCCTCCGCCTACATCGACTCCCGCTGGCCGGAGGCATGGTTCACCCCGCAACACCGCACCATGCTCATGAACATTAGCAAGGGTAAAAAAGAACACCCCAACAGCCCCGTTTCGTACGAATGATGCACCATATCTCCCGTCTCTCCCTGCTGCTTGGCGCCACTGCCGCCCTGCTTTTCCCCTCCTGCCAAACCCCGCCGCCCATGGGCTACGAGGAGCTGCCGGAGGTCATCCAAGAGCGTAACCAGCTGCGAGACGACCTCATCCGCCTCTTGCCCGAGGAGCAAAAAAATAACCCCGCCGCCATCAAAGAGGCGCAACAACTGGCCGATATCTCGTACAAGGCCGCCGCTGCCATCGGCCGTATCAATAAGCCCACACGCTGGCCCGGCTGGCGCAACAACGCTGCCATCAACAGCTCCTACAACTGGGCGCTGGAGCGCGGCCTCTGCTGGCATTACCAGCACGATATGTACCGCGAGCTCCGCCGCACCCCGCTCACCTTCTTCCAACCCGGCTGCTGCGTCTACAAAGAAAAAACCTCCCGCGAGCACAACTGCGTTTACCTCGCCGCCAAAAATGACGGCTGGCCCCATGCCATTATTCTCGACGCCTGGAAACGCGGGGGCCGCCTCGTTACCCTCAAAGACGACGATATTGACCACGACTACTGGGCGGATAAATACAAAGTCACTGAGTGGCTCGACCTCGTGTACCCCCTCGGCCACTCCTACCCCATCGAGCACTGGGCTACCGTGCGCTCCGATGAGCACTGGAGCAAGCACCTCCCCAGCTACACCGCCGAGGCCCAAGTCTCTAAACAAGGCCGCCTCATGCAAGAAAATATGCGCCAAGGCCTCCAAGAACGCAACGGCAACCCAGTACCGTATTGATTTTAGAGGTTTGATTTTTGATGGTTGATTTGTAACGCAACCTCCCCCAATCCAAATCAAACATCCAAAATCTAAAATCAGCGAGCCTCTCCCCGCGTCCGAGGAGAGGCCCCAAATGTTTTTTGCGTTGCGGTATTGGTTACCGCTGTGGCGCTTGCCACGTCATCTTAGCGACGACGACGGCGGGCTGCCAAACCGGCCAAGGCCAGCAAGGAAAGTGTGGCCGTAGTGGGCTCGGGAATGGATTGAATGGCGGCTGCCACTGTGTCAATATTGGCAAGCATGGCAGCAGTATTCAAGCCATCATTAGGCCCTGTAGTCCACACCGCAATTTTTTCAACAGCAGAAAGAATGGAGGCATCAATGGTAAAGGTTGTCAAAGCTTCACCTTCTTTCAGGCCTGTCCAACCATAATATGCACCACCGTCGGTTGTAACTCCATTAACCTTGTTTGAACCGGTCTGAGAAGAAGCCACAGATGTATAAGTACCATCAGCACCATATGCAGCGATGATAGACCCTGAATTTCCGGATGTTACAATCAATGTTAATTGACCGCTATCACCTATTGTGATGCCGGTATTTGCCCATGCAGGGTTACCACCTATGCAGGCTGTAACAAGACCAGCGGACGTAAGACCAAACCCAACCTTATTACCGCCCCACACCTCGGAAGTGTTAGAAGCAGGCAGCGTTAAAGCATCAAGATTAATGGTAACTGCAAACGTATAGCAAGATCTATAAGAAGCAGGTTTATTAGGGTCATTGTTATACGCAAAAACGATATCAGTACCTTCATCATTTTGGAAGGTTAACTTCATATCATTGCTCTCCCCATCGATAACATAAGTGGTGGAAGAAGCAGATGTCCAAGTTCCATCACCATTGTTAACAACCCAGCCTGCTGCATCATCAGCGGTCCAAGCTGCTGATGCCACGCCAGTCAGAGCCACTAAGGCTATAAGTGTTTTTTTCATTATTTTACTTGTATGTTACTTCACACCCTTCTCTCCGACTTCCTCGCGCGATGGAATGGTACCGGTGAGACGCGGTGCTCATATAGGTTATCTCTTTTTGAAAGAGATGACAAGCAAAATATTGATATTATAGTAAGTTTTGTACAAAAAATGTGCATTTTTTTGCATTTCTTTACGCATTAAAAATCCTACCGTATTGAGAATAAATAACAAAAACATAAATTGTGTTATCATGCAAGTTTTTCAAGTAGAATGATTAAGAAATTAGTTTTTCTTAATCAAACGTAGAGATTGGTCTATGTTTGGTGTTATCTCCTTCAAAATGAGATAACTTATCGGAGCGCTTCGTCTTTTACTGTACCATTCCATCGCGCGAGGAAGCAGTAACAGAGGGTGCAAAAAATAATATCTAAAATCGCATGAAAAAAACAACGATTAGCATGCTACTGTTAAGCAGCGTAGCTTTTGCAGCACAGCCTATATGGGAGTCTTCAGATTCTCTTACATCCTATACGCTCGATAGTTCCTTGTTCAATCAGGGTGGCCTTTCAGTTGCAATCCAGATGAACGTGGATACAATAAAAGCAGAGTCTGGCTCAAACTTCAATGGTTCAGCCAAGATTATCAATTTCAATGGCGTTTGGAATGACTCACAAGGCAATGGCACCCTTGATATTAATGTTAACGGCTCATCAAATGGTAAGACCTCTACGCTTTATGTGGGTAGCACTACAGGCCAGGGTGTTTACGCCAGCAACTATGGTTTGAGTGGAATTTCGAGCACAAATATTTTCACAGCGAATACAGACTGGACATCCATAGAGGCCGCATCTTTAGTCTTTGTACTGGACAACAGTGGAGATAACGACAAAGTATACGCATATTTCACTTTGCTGAACGCAGATGGCTCTACTACCGTATACGAAGGCAGCAATACCGGTATAAAATTTACATTGAAAGACGAATCTGGTACTATTGTTGCAGTTGATACCCATCTTAATGTGTCAGAGGTTTCTTTCCTCAACAATTTTGCAACATCGGCACAAGTATACAATACTGTCTTAAATGCCACTGATGCTAAGGCCTTGGGTATGCAACTCATCCCCGAGCCCACCACGGCTACACTTTCCTTGCTGGCCTTGGCCGGTTTGGCTGCACGCCGTCGTCGCAAGTAATTGCTTTTTTCATTTGATTTTCGGAAAGGTCGCTGCTCCGTTCAGGGGCAGCGGCTTTTTTGTATGGGCTCAGTTTACGTTTTTGGAGGATGCGCCCCACAAATTGCAATTTGTGGGGAGCATTAATGTGAGCGAAGCGAACGGAATTCGAGAGCCCCGGGGCGGTAGCTCAGTAGCCCGACGCGTTAGCGTCGGGTTTTGGGTAAAAACAGTATTGGAGCCCCGGTTGAGGGGCGGCAGAGAACGAGTGAACGGTATTGTCTTTTGCCACCGAATAAGAGTATACATAAAACTTTGTTTTTCAATGAAGCTCATACACCAAACAACAGCTTTCCGCCGCCCCTTGCCGGGGCTCCAATCGTTCACCATCAGGATACCCGGCGCTGACGCACCGGGCTACTACGCTACCGCCCCCATGCGGGGGCTCAGAATTCGGCTCGCTGCGCTCGCGGTATTTGGGAGAAGAACGGCTGACG
>CAJGCZ010000030.1 GCA_904501975.1 uncultured Akkermansia sp. | reverse complement strand
CACACACGAAGTAGAACACATGTGTTGCGTCAAGAAGGGCTGCAATCACGGCCCGGCTCCCATCCCGCAGGAGGGTGCATGGACCGCAGTCACGAAGACCGAGGAAATTTCCGGCCTTACCCACGGTGTGGGTTGGTGCGCCCCCCAGCAGGGTGCCTGCAAGCTGACGCTCAACGTTAAGAACGGCGTCATTCAGGAGGCTCTCGTGGAGACCATCGGTTGCTCCGGTATGACCCACTCCGCCGCTATGGCCAGTGAGATTCTGCCCGGCAAGACCATCCAGGAGGCTCTTAACACGGACCTTGTATGCGACGCCATCAACACCGCCATGCGCGAGCTCTTCCTGCAGATCGTTTACGGTCGCACGCAGAGCGCATACTCCGAGGGCGGTCTGCCCATCGGCGCCGGTCTTGAGGACCTTGGTAAGGGTCTGCGCTCCCAGACGGGCACCCTGTACGGCACGCTTGCCAAGGGTCCGCGTTACTTGGAGCTGGCTGAGGGTTACATCACCAAGCTCGCACTCGACGAGGAGGGTGAAATCACCGGTTACCAGTATGTGAAGATGGGCCCGATGATGGAGGACATCAAGAAGGGCATGGACGCCAACGAGGCTATCAAGAAGCACACCGGCTCCTATGGCCGTTTCGCTGACGCCGCCAAGTACATCGACCCCCGCCACGAGTAAAGAACCCTTAACACACAGACAAGATTATGCCTCTTTTTGAATCCTACTCCCGCCGCATTGACCAGATCCTCCCGGTTCTGGCTCAGTATGGTATCAACTCCTGTGAGGAAGCCGAGCAGGTCTGCCTTGAGAAGGGTATTGACGTGCGCGAGATCGTTCGCGGCATCCAGAACATCGCTTTCGAGAACGCCGGTTGGGCCTATGTAGTAGGCGCTGCCATCGCTATTAAGAAGGGCTGCACCAAGGCCGCTGACGCCGCTGAGGCCATCGGCGAGGGTCTGCAGGCTTTCTGCATTCCCGGTTCCGTTGCTGACGACCGTAAGGTAGGTCAGGGTCACGGCAACCTGGCTGCCATGCTTCTCCGCGAGGAGACTGAGTGCTTCTGCTTCCTTGCCGGTCACGAGTCTTTCGCTGCCGCTGAGGGTGCTATCGGTATCGCTCGCTCCGCCAACAAGGTTCGCCAGAAGCCGCTGCGCGTTATCCTGAACGGCCTTGGCAAGGACGCCGCTTACATCATCTCCCGTATCAACGGTTTCACCTACTGCCAGACCAAGTTCGACTACGCCACCGGTAAGGTGGAGGTAGTAAGCCGCAAGGCTTTCTCCGACGGCGAGCGCGCTAAGGTGAACTGCTACGGCGCTGACGACGTGCGTGAGGGTGTTGCCATCATGTGGCTGGAGGGTGTGGACGTTTCCATCACCGGTAACTCCACCAACCCCACCCGCTTCCAGCACCCCGTTGCCGGTACTTACAAGAAGGAATGCGTTCTTGCCGGTAAGAAGTACTTCTCCGTTGCCTCCGGTGGTGGCACGGGCCGTACCCTGCACCCGGACAACATGGCTGCCGGTCCCGCCTCTTACGGCATGACCGACACGCTGGGCCGCATGCACAGCGATGCTCAGTTCGCCGGTTCTTCCTCCGTTCCCGCTCACGTAGAAATGATGGGTCTCATCGGCATGGGTAACAACCCCATGGTTGGTGCCACCGTTTCCGTGGCTGTGGCTATCGAGGAAGCCATGAGCAAGTAATCCCCGCCGGGTTTACACGCTTACAGCAAATTATTCAAAAGCTCTGTCCCTGTTATCCGGGGGCAGGGTTTTTGTTTTAGCGGATTTTACTTGTCCTGCTTAAATAACTCGTGGCAGGATAAGCAACAGGATAAGCAACAGGATAAGCAACAGGATAAGCAACAGAATAAGCAACAGGATAAGTAACAGGATAAGTAACAGGATAAGTAACAGGATAAGTAACAGGATAAGTAACAGGATAAGTAACAGGATAAGTAACAGGATAAGTAACAGGATAAGTAACAGGATAAGTAACAGGATAAGTAACAGGATAAGTAATGTGCTATTTGTTCTTGACTTTAAGTGTATAAATATGTATAATACGGCAACGTAAAATCGTTTGGTGATGATGTATTCCGACTTTTATGAGCAATATTTATATGCAGAAGAGCCCGATACTTGCGAGCGAGCTCTTACGTGGGATATATCCATCGGTTTACAAGCTGTGGATGGGTTGGAGGTATCCGAGTATCTTAAAGAGGTTTCTCGCGAGCATATTGAGGGCTACATCAGCATGCCGGAGGTGCAACAGCGTATTGCATCCTATTATGCGGAGCATAAAGAGCAAAACGGTAAATCGGCTGATGAGGCTGATAAAGTAGCCGCCAACATTGCAGCAATATTGAATGAGCCTAGCTTTTTGTTCAGTCCGGCAGGTTTTGCCGGTATTCACAGAAAGCTCTTTCACAACGTGTTTAAATTTGCAGGGAAGATTCGCGACTATAATATTACTAAAAAGGAATGGGTGTTGGGCGGAGATACGGTGCAATATGCCCACTTCTCGGACCTCATCATGGCATTGGATTATGATATCGAGAAAGAAAAGCGATTTTCATACAAAGGATTAAGCAAGGAAGAAAAGGTGAGCCATATAGCTCATTTTATTGCAGATATATGGCAGATTCATCCGTTTCCGGAAGGCAATACGCGTACCACCGCTGTTTTCTGTATCAAATATTTGCGCTACTTGGGCTTTAAGGTTTCCAATCAGTTATTTGCCCGCAAAGCGCGATATTTCCGTGATGCTTTAGTGCGCGCCAATTATTCCAATATAGAGAAGGGGGTATCGGCGGATGATTCTTTCTTGCTGCGATTCTTCAAAGTGCTCCTTTTAGGGGAATTCGTAGAACTGCATAGTCGCGATGTCCATATTCATGCGGTGCCGCTTGAGCAAAAGACTGTTACCCCATCCTCCGTCGAGCCTGTGAGCCATCCGGTGCCTATCGATGATTCCTCCGTGCTTGCTTTGCTTAAAGCGATGGGGGGAGATACGGTGTCGATACGAGAAATGATGTTGCGCCTTCATTTGAAAGGCAGAGATAACTTCCTGAAAAACTACTTTACTCCGGCTTTGTCTGCCGGCTATATCCTTCCTCTTTATCCGGATACTCCCCGCCACCCGCGCCAAAAATACCTGCTTTCGGACACCGGGCGCAAAGTGCTCAAAAAGAGAAAAGGGAAGTAGTAGACTCAGGCTCGTAGCCTTGTTATTTCAACCATCGGAAGATTTCATTGATGGGCTCGACCACAACATGCCATGCTGTTGCCACCGTTGTGGCAATGAGCGTAATCGGTAAGTCTACCGTGGCCCCTGTTGCAATGGCAAGGGGCGTAGCATAGAGGGCATGTGGGGTACTATGCAAAACCGGTTCGTCGTATGTGATTGTAAGCCCGTGCTCGGGGGAATCCACCCAATACATGGACGATTCCCAAGCTGCTTTGTTGTTGATTTGTTGCGCTCCCGGTGGTAATTGCGTTACCCATCCTTCATCTCCTTTTTTCTCCAGGTATCCGTAAAGGGGATTATCGCATTCAAACCTCACCTGATGGTATACAACCGTTTCTCCGTTTTCCGGAATAATGGTATAACTTTCCTTGCCTGAAAAATGGCTATAGGCGGTGTGTCGTTTGAGCTGTGTGCGAATTCCTTTCACATACAACTCACCATCAGCTTTATATAACTCAGGAACTCTGACGATTGATTTCAAATTGCTCCCTTGTTGGGGCACCAGGTAGACCGCTTCTGCCACTTGACCGTGTTCCCAAACCTGTACACACAAATTGCTTCCTCTGATGCAAGAACTAAGCAATAAAATACCGGCGGCTGTTATGCAGGGCATGATAAGGGAACGCATAAATGACTTTTAGCACAAGTTTCCAGTGTTGTAAAGTTCTAAAGTAACCCGGAACTTTTGCTCTTGCTTTCGGGTGGGTATGCTGTATAATCGTGATTATGATGGTTCTCTTGCTTTTATGCTCCTTATTTATGACGTTTTGCTCATTATCCGCAAATGGGGGAGATACGTCCTCTTCCGTTTGTGTTGAACGGCAGATTCCCTCTCTTAAATGTACTAAGGAAGAACTGCCTAAGACGATAGCATTGCCCACGCAGCGCGGTTCTGTTACGGTGCGTTTGGAAATGCAGGAGACCCAGAATCCCAACGAGTTTATCCTCGTGTTAACTCCCTCTTCTGAGGATGTGCGGCTTGATTTTTATGCCGTTGTGTCAGGATGGAATGAGACCGCGGATTCTTCGTCCCCGGCATTCTGGAGTGGTGGGTATTCTCCTGATGATGTGATGCAGGGGCGTGTAGAAATGACTGTGCATGTGTATCGCCCTCCGTATTCCGATTCCGGATCGTATGAATCCTGGGTAGAAGTCAGATTCTTCTCTCCGGAGACCGGCGTGCTTCTGGGAACGATGTGCGTTCTCGTGTTTTCTAAATAAATGGTAGAACTAAAATGGAAGGCATTCTTGCTTCTATCTATCGGCGACTCGTCTATTTCGGAATTCTATCGTGGATTTCTCTCTCCGGTTGGTCCTGGTTTGTCGTTGGTTCGTATTCAACTTGTGGTGTAGGTATCAGGCTTGTTGGTTTTGCAACTTGGGGCTTGGTGCCCATGCTTGTACCGGCTATCATGGTAGCTCCTCCAATAGAAAAAGATTGGCAGCGGCAATGGCGGGCCAAACTGCCGTGGTGTTGTGTTATTCCTACTCTTGCATTCGCGATGCTTTTGTTAGGGTGGAGAGATATGCCTAGAGCCTGTGTCGAAGGTGATATATTGGCCTATGGTGGTCTCCTATTTGATTGTTATGTGATTGCAGGAATGATGATTCTTTGTTTTGTTGTTTATCATGCCGAGAAATTTTGTAGTAGAAGAAAACGATAAATTGGATTTTTGATTTCCTTCCTAATAATAATTGTTTACCTGCGGTTCTCCGGGTTTGTTGATTTTCATTTTTTTAGTGATTTCTCATGCATATTTGAAGTGCCTTGAGAAAATATATTGACATTCATAAACTTCAATGATAGCCTAACACTCGCTATGAAAAAAAGTATTTTTGCCTGTTTAGGTCTGTTATCAATCTGCGGAGTTGCCGCAGCCGCCACGGAAGCCACTTATGAGCTGGATTCCTTCACTCGTAAGGAAGTGCAGAAAACCCAGGGTAACGGCATGTTCTGGGCAAGCGCAAACCCGCTTACCATTAATCTGAAGGTGAAACCCGTAGCTCCGCTTTCTGTTGTGGATGTTGAGGTGGAAAACCTGAGCATGAAGGATGCCACCGGTAAAGACCTGAAAGGCTCTTGCCGTGCTAATGATTTTGGTATATCTGAGCAGGATGCCGGTTCCCTGATGCTGATTCTGAATACCGAAGAAGCCCCGCAAGGTGCTTGGGTAGAAGTGCAGGGCAGCATGCAGGTCTCATTGTCATCTGAGCTTAAAACGCAGGCCTCCCAAAAAGTAACCAAAGGAGCCCCCGTTACCGCAGATTTTGCCGGCGGTACCGTTACTTATTCTATCGACGAAGCCGGTGATTTGGAAATTGAGCTCAAGGGTAAAGATGTCGTGGACAAGGTAGCGGATTTTGCTTTTACAACCGCAGACGGCAAGGAGTTGGAGCCTAACGGGCATTCTACCATGTCCGCCGGAAGTATGAGCCATAATACTTATTCTTTTGAAGAACCCCTCAATGAGTTGTCTGTAGCTATTCAAACCTATGAAGGAAAGAAGACCGCAACCTTGCCGCTGAACTTCCGTCTCAATATGGGAGGCATCGTGGCTGCGGATGAGAAAACACCTGCCGCAGACTCCGGCAAGAAGGCTGATGATACCCTCAAGGAATCCAAGCCCAAGAGCAGCAAGAAGAGTTCTAAAAAGAAGAGCACAACGAAGCGAAAGAAAAGCTAAAATTCGCTAAGCCGTTCTTATTTGCATGGAGATGTAGTGTTCAGTCGAATGCACATCTCCATTTTCATGAGAATAAATCATATTCTTTTCTTGCATTTTCGCGAGCAAAGGGATATTATAGCGTTGTTAACAGATATTCTTTCTCACTATGAAGATTCTTATTACCGGCGGCGCCGGCTTTATCGGTTCCCACATTGCTGAGCACTATCAGGGTGTGGCAGAGGAGATTCGCGTACTGGACAACCTGCGCACAGGCTACAAGAAGAACCTTGATGGTCTTAACGTGACCTTCATCGAGGGGTCTATCACCGACCGTGAGCTTGTTGCTAAGGCTGTGGAGGGTGTGGACTACATTTTCCACATGGCTGCCTTGGTTTCCGTTCCTGAATCCATGAGCAAGATTCGTGAGTGCTTGGATTTGAACGTAAATGGCTTGCTTGTAGTGCTTGAGGAGGCCTCTAAGGCCGGCTGCAAGAAGGTGGTGCTTGCCTCTTCTGCTGCTATTTATGGCGATAATCCCGTTGTACCCAAGGTAGAGACCATGTACCCGGAGCCCAAGAGCCCCTACGGCATCACCAAGCTCGATGGTGAGTACTACATGGACATGTTCCGCACAACCGGCCAGATTAACACCGGCTGCTGCCGCTTCTTCAACGTATTCGGCCCCCGTCAGGATCCCAAGGGTGCCTACGCCGCTGCCGTGCCTATCTTCATGGAGAAGGCTCTCAAGGGCGAGGATATCACCGTCTTTGGTGATGGCGAGCAGACCCGCGACTTCATCTATGTGAAGGACATCGTTGGCGCTCTTGCCTATGTAGCCGAGCATCCGGAGGTAACAGGCGTAAACAACGTAGGTTACGGTGGTCAGATTACCATCAACGACCTTGCCGGTATCATCATTGAGGCTGCCGGTTCCTCCTCTAAGGTAGTACACCTGCCGGAGCGTCCCGGTGATGTGAAGCACTCTCGCGCTTGCGCAGATAAGCTGCGCTCTGCCGGTTGGGAGCCCAAGTACACGCTGGAGGAAGGTCTTAAGACAACTCTTGAGTACTTCCGCAGCGTAACTAAGTAAGTTTAACTCATTTTCAACACGCCGCAAAGCCCGTGTGTAGCGGCTTTGCGGCGTGCTTTTTCTTTAGGATGTGCTATGATGACTATCGCCCGCGCATGAGCGTGGCGCAGCTGGGCAAGTTAGCCGCCTCTCGCTTAGAGGCCTTGCGAGCGGAGGGGGAGGAGTTGCATCCTGTCGTTAATACAAGCAAAAAGCTGGCCTCTCACTTTTGGGGCGCTGCGTGGATGCGCCATTTGGCACAATGCGAGGCAGGGGGGCTGAGCCTGGCACCCGGGCGCACGTTGTTGCGCCATGGTTGCGTGTTGGATTTGCGAATCTCGCCCGGCCAAATTACCGCCCGTGTGAGTGCGGATGAATTGTATGATGTGCACCTGCGCATCACCCCGTTTGATGAAGAACAAACGGAGGCCTTACAACAAGCGTGCTCCGGCCGTATCGATTCCTTGGTTGCCTTGCTGGAGGGGAATATAGATGCCGCCGTGCTGGAGCAGTTGTGCGCACCGGAAACAGGTTTGTTGCCCGCCCCTGCAGATTGGAAGATGCGGTGCACTTGCCCGGATTGGACAGAGCCGTGCCCACATGCCGCGGCAGCCATCTATGCTGCCGGGTGTTTGGTGGATGCTGATCCCTCCTTGTTATTCACCCTGCGCTGTGTAGACCCTTCTATTTTATTGGCGGCGCCGGCAGCTCCCGCTTCTCCGGATTCGTTTGATGCTGCTTCCCTTGGAGCCACATTCGGCATTGATTTGGATTTTGAATAGTACAACGTACGCTCCGCTATAAATAACAACACAGATAATGAGCGAGGAGAATTGATAGCGATGTCTTAAAATCGTTTTGAATCGCGAATTTTATTCTTTACACTGTAAACCTGATTCGTTAGAATGCCAACAGTCATGAATTTCCGACACACATTACTCGTCTCTGCCATGGTAGCTGCTCCCGTGTTGCTGACGGAGCAGGCTCCCGCCCGTACATTGGTGCAGCTTTACAAGGACTTGGCATCCGAGCCCAAGGATGTTGATGCCACGCCGGGCCGCCGTGCCGGTTCCTTCCCCTCATTGGCCATGTTGCCCGCTGATGTAGAAGCTTGCTTTGCTCTCGACAGCATTAAGGGGGTAAATATTCCTTTCCTGACAACAACGCCCGGTACCGGTTTCGATAACCCGAAGGTGAAGGAGCATGTTGAATCTTTGGGCATTGCCGTGGGTAAGGGTAACGCCGCAGATTTGGCTGCCTTTATGCCCGTTTATCAGTATTTGGTGGGGCTCGAAAAATATCCTGCCCGTGCTTTGGATTGGGCAGAATCCGCTCGTGCGGAATATGCTTCCATTATCGAAGGTCAGGTAAAGACATCTGCCAAGAAACCTGCATTGGATGCTATCCGCAAGATTCAAAACATGCACCTGCATCCTGTATACGTATCTGTAACCACGGATGTACCCGCCCATCGCTATCTGATGGAGGTGGCAGAAGAATACATTGCTTCCTTTGAAAAGCAGTACAGCGCTTCTCGTGTGGAGGAATCCGGCTGGAAGGGTGTTAAGATTCCGTTCTCTTCTCTCTTTGCAAAGCCCCAGGGTGATGCCTCTATCGAGACCACGCTGCGCGAGCAGATTGACTCTCGCTCCCTTTATGTTCTCTTCAAGCAGCAGGGGGGTGCTTTGGTCATCTCTCTTTGCGAGGATCCCAAGGAAGTCAGCATTGCTGATTCTGCCGATAAGTCCGTTCTCAGCGCCCCGACCATGATGTTCTGCGACAAGTACCTGATGTCCGACATTGTAACGGCCGGTTACATCAGCCCCGAGCTGTTGAATGCCCTCAATGCCTATCAGCAGTACGATATTGATGCTTTCGGTGATTTTGCTCGCGACGTGTTCCGTGCCATGGGTGAGGAGGATGATGCCAATGTAACAGCCTATAACAACGCATCTTCTGCCATCAAGCCGGTTGTGGATTACGCTTGCTCCTACGTGCGTACCGATGCCGATAAGCCCTTCACCTTCTGCGTATGGCCGCAGGATGACGGCACCCATGTTAAGGTTTCCTTTGATGCATACGATGCTACGTACAAGCCGGGCCACCTGCGTTTGGGCCGTGTAGCACGCAGCAAGAAGGTGTTCTTCTACGCTGAGTCTACGGAAGAAGTGAATCCCAAGGCTAAGACTACGATTGATGCACTTGACCCCATTCTGCATCTGGCTGCCGGTTATGTAACCTCCATGGAGCCCGTCAAGGCTGCCGAGGCCGGTGGCGACCGCTTCCTTACCTACATGCCCCGTGTTAAGTCCATCATGCGCTCCGTGCGTGCTGCTGATGCCGCTTTGGGTGATGTGCCTGCCTTTGTTGCCATGCCCCTCAAGGATGGCTCCACAGCTGTATCTTACTTCAACTCTGTGAAGGATCGCGCTGCTCTTGGTAAGGCCGGTGATGAGATTGTAACCGGCATGGGCCGCATGCTGGGCGGTAAGGCCGATTTCCTGCGCAAGAAGGTAAAGAGCAAGAAGAGCAAGACGGCTGTAACGCATACGGCTGATATGTCCGACCTCATGGGCGCCGGCTCCGAGCTCAATGTTACCATCTCCGAGAAGGATAAGACCTTCGCCTTTGGTAACTCTTCTGCTCTCAACGGTCAGGTAATTAAGAACGGTGTTGGTAAGATTAACTTTACCGGTGCCGTGTACACCGTGCGCCCCGCCGCTATTGCTGTTGCCGCAGAAACGGCACCCGAGGCTGCCATGCTTTCTGCCTTCACCGGCGGTGTAGAGGCTATTCATGCCACCAACACCATTAAGGACGATGTACGCACTCTCCACGTTCTGCTGGCCGTTCCCGGTGAGGAGGACGAGGAAGAATAAGCACAGCAATTTCTGCTGATAGATTCCCCAAAAGGCCACTCATTTGAGTGGCCTTTTTATATAAGCTCTATTAAAGTTTCGCGCTGTTCAAGTTTTTGGTTGATAAATGGGAGTTTGTCGGCTCTCCGTACTACGCACCGCAGGTGCGTTCTTCACTACAGAGCAAGCTGTTCTTCACCATCTGCCGCAGGCAGATTCTTCACCATGCCCAACGGGCATTCTTCACCACGGCGTCAGCCGTTCCTTTTCCCAAATACCGCGAGCGCAGCGAGCCTAACTCAGAGCCCCGCAAGGGGCGCCATAAAATAGCCCGGTGGTGGAGCCGCGTAGCGGCGGAACCCCGGGTTAGTCGTCCATCCATTAGAACCCCGGAGGGGTGGTATAAAGGGGTGCATCATATTGTAGTTCATTTATTATCTATGGCATTGCAAGAAAAACATGTGTAAATGTCGAAACCACGCATTATGCCACCCCTGACGGGGTTCCAATATATTTTTCATCTTTCCCGGGGTTTCGCTGCTGCGCAGCTCCACCACCGGGCTACCATATATCGCCCCTGGCCGGGGCTCTCAAATTCCGTTCGCTGCGCTCACATCAATGAACCCCACAAATAGCAATTTGTACGGCTATTAACTGCCTCGCTGAGCGAGGCAGTACGGGGAAGGCAGATATAACGGATAACACCTTGCTTAGTGTGCGAGCTGCTTATTTACCAATTTTCTATCCGGTGAGGCCATGGGGGTATCCGCCAGCATATTCAAGGGAATAAACACCTCATTGGGTAGAATCTCTGTGTTCTCCGGAGCCAAATAAAGGTGGCGTGTAACCTTGTAACGCGTGACGCTGTATTTTTGGGTAGCCAACAGGCGCAAACCCTCGGTAGCGGTTTTGGGGCGCTGCGGAAGTCGGTACATACCTTCGTGGCGTTTGCCATCGGCCTGCTTCTCCATGAGCAAGCCGGCTTCTGTAACAAGCCAAATATCACAGTGTTCGGCCGTCAGGGTTTCCTTTTTGGGTAACTTAACGGGGAGGGAGGCCGGAGACTCCGCCGTGCAAAACTCGCGCACCGGGCAAAGCAAGCAGGTAGGCGCAGCCGTGGTACAAATGCTTTGCCCCAACTCCATCAAGGCTGAGTTATAGGCCCTGGCATTGGTTTTATGTACCAATTTGGCCGCCAGTTCCCATTGCCGTTTACGGCCGGTGGTGGAATCAATAGGCGTGGCATCATTGAATACACGCGCAAAAACGCGGGATACATTGGCATCCACCAGCGGAGCAGAAACATTGTAGGCAAAGCTCAAAACGGCACCAACAGTATAATCTCCAATACCGGGGAGGGCTCGAATCCCTGCTTCATCTGCCGGGAAAACGCCCCCGTGTTGCTCAACAATAGCCGTGGCCGCAGCGCGCAAGGCTCGCACGCGGCGGTAATACCCCAAGCCTTCCCACGAGCGCAGCGCTGTTTGCTCATCCACTGCGGCCAAGGCTGCCGGGGTGGGAAATTGCCGCATCCACTCCTCATAACGCCCCAGCACAGTGGGAATCGTTGTTTGTTGTAGCATGATTTCGCTCACAAGAATAGCCCACGGATCCGTTGTGCGGCGCCAGGGGTAATCCTTGCCGTTGGCGGTAAACCAATCCACTAAGCGCTGCGCAAAGGCTTCAAAATGCTCTACCTCCATGCAAAATCAGGTGGGTTGCGTGGTTTCTGTGGTGTAAATGGAGATATCCGCCTGCTTGGAGCCCAATAATTGCTGAGCACGCTTCAGCGCGTAGCGTGTTGAAATGTTGGGATTCTTGGGTTCAAACACAAAGATATTACTTTCGCCCTCCTTGCAGTCCTCCTGCAGCACACTCAGCACACCACTCTTTTGGAGAATGCGCACTACCTCGCGGCCTGCGCCGGAGACAATCAGGTGGCGCCCCTTTTCACGCGTAAATCGAATCAACTCTTCCAACGCACAGACAGAGGTGGCATCCAAGTTGCGGGCATTGCGCATACGCAGTACAATGACGGCAAGGGATGGGTCTTCTGCAATGCGAGCCACCTGCTTGCGGAAGAGATCTGCCGCGCCGAAGAACAAGTCGCCCTCAACGTGAACGATAGAAATTTGCGGTAAACGCGCCGTGGTATCGTTCACTTCCATGAGGGTGCCTTTTTCGTCGAAGGTGTATTCCACCAATTCCGGTTTGGCTGCCTTGCGAAGGAAGATAGCCACGGAGATGATAACACCCACGAAAATAGCTACATGCAAAGGCAACAACAAGGCTGCAACAAAGGTTATGAGCAGCACGGCGGCATCTCCCGGGGTGGAGCGGAAGCAAATGCGCAGCAGCTTGCGGTCGTATAGCGAGACAGCGTTGGCCAGTACCAGCGCAGCCAGTACACTGTGCGGAATCTTGGAAATCAACGGGAAACTCGCCAAAATGAAGGTGATGCCTAAGCACATAAGGCCGCAATAAATGCCGGAGAATCGTGTGGCTGCCCCCGCTGTATAGTTAAGCATCGAGCGCGTGAGCGAGGCCGAGCAGGGTAAGGAAGTGGTGAAGGCAGAGCCGATATTGGCCATGCCAACGGCGAAGGTGTCTTGGTTGAGGTTAACGGGCTCGCCGGTTTTAGCGGAAAGCGTTTTGCTCATCACTGTTTGCTCCAAGGTGGAGAGGAAGGCTATACCAATGACTACCGGGAACAGTTCCGCAAAATTACCGGCAATAGCGGTGATATCCGGTGGGCGGCAGGTTAGGTCGCTCATGGTAAAGTCTTTAAGCATACGCACGCCGGTAAAGGTGCCTCCGGCCCAAGGCTGGCAGAGGATGGCGTTGAGAATACTCATGGTGAGCAGGATGATGGCAAATGTGGGTAAGAACTTAAAGTGCTTCTTAAGCGGTATAAACATCAGGAAGGAGAGTACCCCCAGCACAATGGGTTGCCATTGTACCAAATGCAGGTTGTTGATGATGGCTCCGCTCATGGTGAAGAAGGAGCTGCCGGCATTAACATCATTAATGCCCAGCACATAGCGCAATTGAGAGGCGATGATGAGCGTGGCCGCCCCCGTTATGTAGCCTACCAGCACACTGCGGCTCACAAATTGCAGCATCTCCGTTGCTTTGACAAAGGCTCCGATAACACAGGTAACGCCCGCTAAAAAGACAATGAGCGGCACAAATACAGCCGGGTGTGCCTGAATAGCCGGCGATGATGCTAAAAAGAAACTGGCCAACATGAAGGCCGTGGCATTGCTGGGGCCGCTTACGGTAAGGCCACAGCGCGTAAACAAGGGAGCAATGAATGTGCCCACCGTGGCAGCCATAATGCCGTATATGCTGTCCAGCCCGGCCATTGCAGCAAAGGCCATGCCTTGCGGCAACCCTACCAAGGCAACATCCAAGGCCGCCTTCATATCCTTGCCTGCCTTAAGGGGGGTATAGCCCTTCAAGGCGTAGCGTACCGGTAGGGGGTCTATCATACCTTGAGAAAGGAAGTTTCGCACTCCTTTCCATCCGAGTCTAATCCGATGTGCCAATGCTCCCATGCGATCTTAACTCTAGCATATTTTCAGCTACTCTGCAAGGAAAAACAGTGCACCCCGATTCAAAGAAAAAGCAGGCGAATGCCGGGGGCTTGCCTGTATGCAATACAAAAATTGGCAGCATGCCGTAAATGCATAAAATTAGGCTTGCCAAATTCCCGATAGAGGCGTAATATCTTCGCCCATGAAAGCACTCGTCAAAAGCAAGGCCGATAAAGGGCTCGAACTGATGGAGGTGCCGATGCCTGAAGTCGGCCCCAATGATGTTCTCATTAAGATTTACAGAACGGCCATTTGCGGTACGGATTTGCACATTTGGAACTGGGACGCTTGGGCTCAGCAGACAATCCCCGTAGGCATGCACGTAGGCCACGAGTTCTGCGGTGTTATTGAGAGCGTTGGCTCTGCCGTAACGGAGTATAAGCCCGGCGATGTTGTATCCGGCGAAGGTCACATTGTATGCGGCCACTGCCGCAATTGCCGCCGTGGTTTGTTCCACCTCTGCCCGAACACGCAGGGTGTTGGTGTAAATCGTCCCGGTTGCTTTGCAGAATACCTTTCCATTCCTCAATCCAATGTCATTCGCATCCACAAGGATATGCCGATGGAGATTGCCTCTATTCTCGACCCCTTGGGTAACGCTACCCACACGGCTCTTTCTTGGGACTTGGTAGGCGAGGACGTATTGATTACCGGTGCCGGTTTGATTGGCTCCATGGCCGCAGCTGTTTGTAAGAAGGCCGGTGCCCGCACCGTGACCATCACCGACGTAAGTGATTTCAAGCTTGGTTTGGCCAAGACCATGGGTGCCGACCGCACCGTCAACGTGATTGGTGGCGACTCCATTGCTGCCGCCCGCGAAGATTTGGGTATCAGCGAGGGCTTTGGTGTGTGCTTAGAGATGAGCGGTGCACCCGCTTGCCTTAAGGATATCATCACCCACTCCGCCTACGGTGCTAATATCTCTCTGCTGGGGATTCAGCCCGGCGGCTCCGGCATCGATTGGAATACCTTTGTGTGGAAGGGCCTCAAGATGAAGGGTATCTATGGCCGCGAGATGTATGCAACATGGCAGAAGATGGACGCTATGCTGCGTTCCGGTTTGGATGTGTCCCCCATCATCACCCACCGCATGCACTACACAGACTTTGAGGAGGGCTTCAATGTGATGAACTCCGGTAAGTCCGGTAAGGTTGTGCTTTCTTGGGCAGACTAATTGCCTTGGTGACAGTTATAAGAAAGCCCGTTGCAGCAACTGTTGCAACGGGCTTTCCCTATACTCAACTTGAACACCGGGCTTTATTTGCCGGATTTTTGTTTAAGTGGTACAGCGTGGAAGGGGGCCGGTTGTTGCCCCTTATAATTGGGATTCATAGAAGCAATGTGCTCATTGCTGATAGTGAAGGTGAAGGTTCCGCCGTTGGCGGCATCGTTGGCATCCAATATGTGGTCAAATACGCATACACCTTGGTTGCCTGGCGTTTCCGGTGCCACAAACAGGCCGATTGCCATAGTGGGTTTCTTTAACCCTTCGCGGTCTTTAATTTTGTAGGTGATGGTGTTTTGCCCTCGCTTGAGACCACCGGAGATAACATCTGCACGGCGCTCGTCTTCAAACTCGTGCACAGAAACACCGTTGATACTCATTTCAATATAGCGGCCGGGGCAGTCCACAAACACCTTGCCGATGAGCTCCGGTGCGCGGCAGGCAATGGGGGTGCCGGGTACGCAGTCGTAGGGCATAAAGCCGTCTTGCTCTTTCAAAATGCTGATATCTTTGTTGTACAGACGCTTCTTAACATCCGGCAACTGTGCTAAGTCAAAGAATCGCGTTTGGTCCATTTTCCAGCGGCCTTGCTCTTGCACCAATTCGAGCACGTAGGCGTTTTCTCGTGGCTGTCCGTCGCCCAGCTGCAACTTGCCCACATAGGTGCAGGCCATGGTTTGCCCCTTGCAACCCAGCAAAGCCCCAACGAATACAAAATTATCAATGTTGGGTGCCTCTTGTGTCTCGCGGAAGAAATCTCGCGGGAAGTTGCCGCGCTGAGAGATGATGAGGTTGCGCACTTTCATTTGGCGAGAGCGGCAGGTGCTGGCGCGCCATGCTTGCTCATTGCCGCGAATCATGCTCAGGCGCCACGTGTTATAAACGGTTTCTGCCACTTCCTTTGCTTTTTCCTGGTTCGGCACAATAATATCTGCCGGCTTTGCTGGCGGAGTTGCTTCCGCTGCCTTTTTCTGCTCGGCTCTGCGTTTCAGCTCTGCCTCAATGGCAGATGGAGTGGCGGCTGTGGCTACGCTGCCCAACAGGGTGCTGATGGCCGCTAATTGAAAAAAAATGGCTCTCATAACTGTTTACAAGTTACATCAGACTTGATTTTTTTGCAAGAAAATAGCATACTGTTGTCAGGTTATGACGTCATTTCATCGTAAAGCACGCTCTGCGGAGGAAGTTCGATGCCGCCGAGTGTTAGAGAAAACACCCTCGGTGGTGTGGAAACGCTTTGCCGATGGAGTGGAATTGAAGGCGTATATTATTGCTCCGCAAGGGCATAGCGCTAATGATATCTTGCCGGCCGTTGTGTTCTTCTACGGTGGTATGTGGGCGTTGGAGTTTAACGAAGAGTTCGTCTCTTGGGCTATGCACTTGGCCAGTCGTGGTATTGTGTGCATTTTGCCGGAGTACAGAACTCGTGCACGCTATAGTGTCAAGGCGAATGAAATTGTGGCCGATGGTCTTGACGCCTGGAAGTGGGTGCAGCAAAATGCCGCCAATTTGGGTATAGATAGTCATTCCATTACCCTTGCCGGGTCCGATGCCGGTGCCTTGCTTGCCCTGAATGCCGCCATGCAGCCTATGGTGCAAACACGCAAGTGGTGGAAGTTCGGCAGCAAAGATATTGCTCCGGAAATGCCGGCCTGTGTGGTAATTTTCCGTGGCGTGGTGGATGTGGAGGCCCCTGAGTCTCGCTACCTGAACATTAAGCAGGACATGCCCGATACCGCCTCCATTAATCCTTGTGCCTTGTTGCGCAAATATTTGCCACCTCTGTTCTGTGTGCACGGCATGGAGGACCCTTTGCTGGATTTCGGCATGCGAGAGTGGTTTTGCGAGCAATGGCGCTCCTTGGGAAATGAGGCGGCTATTGTGCTGTGCCCCAATAGCGACCACACAATTACCCATTTTGATGTGAACCCGGCTGTGTTTGAGCAAGTGCTCCTTGCGTGGGAATCCTTTATGGCCGAGCAGGGGCTGTGGCCGGAAAGTGTGATTGAGGATAAAACGCTGATGATTTAAGCAAAGGCTTATTGCTTGAGGCTGCGTGAATCGCTGCGCTTGCGCAGTAATTGCAGAATGGCGTCATCTGCCGCACCGCGCGGGCGTGTGTATTGTTTCTGGCTGCCCGTGCCTATGTTCAGCACCACCGTATCCGTCAGGAAATTGAGCGAGAACGCATGGCCGTACAATACGGTGCGTGGGGCGTAGGTGTTGTAACTACGTTGCCCTTTCTCCACAAACTGTTGTAAGTATGCACGCAGCTTTTGCTCTTCGCTTTCTCGCAGGGTAACAATACGCCCTTTGTTTTCCGTTTCCTTGTAATGCACGCCATCACCCGGCGATACTCGCACCCCGATGCGGTGGGTGATTAATCTGCATTGCTGCCCGGGCACGTCGCTCCACTCCGGCATGGTTTGCCATTGGCACGCGTTGAGCATAAGCACTGCAAGTATAGCTACAAGGTGGCGTCTCATGCCCTGTATTATAGCGCGATTTGCTTTTTTGTCAATGTGCAATATGTTGCTTGTATTGTGTTATAGGGTATTTGCTCTTGCATTGTCGGGGCGATGAGGGTAGAATGGGCGCATGACGATTGAGAGTCCGCCAAGAGCTTGGGTTGAGGTGAATACGGAGGCGATTGCGCATAATTTGGATGTTGTGCGCCAAGCCCTGCCGGATACAGCCCTCATGCCCGTTGTTAAGGCGGGGGCATACGGCCATGGCTTGGAGCCGGTAGCTCGTCGCTTGGATGCCGATGGTATTGCTTTTTTTGGCGTCGCCAATGCCGGTGAGGCGCGTCGGCTTAGCCGTGCCGGAGTGCGCACCAAGCCCTTTATTTTGGGGCCTACCTTCCCGGAGGAGCGTGAGGAGATTGTGCTGAATAATTGGTGCGCTACCATTTCAACGCTGGAGGAGGCCGAGCACTTTAACCGTTTGGCCACGCTGTACGACAAAACATTCTTGGTTCATTTAGCGGTGGATACCGGCATGGGGCGCGAGGGCTTTTTGCCACAGCAACTGAGCGAGGTTGTGTCTCCTATTCAAAATATGCCCCATTTGATGGTGGACGGTGTTATGTCTCACTTCCCCAGTGCCGATGAAGATGTGCCGTTTACTCAAAATGAGATTGGGCAGTTTACCGAGTGTGTGGAATGGTTACAGCAGCACTTCCGCCTGCGCTATCGCCACATTGCCGCCAGTGCAGGGGAGCTGGGCTACGAGGTGCCCATTGCTAACTTAGCCCGCCCGGGGTTGTTGCTGTATGGTGTGGCGCCTATGGCATCCGTTTATGATGGTTTGCTGCGCCCCACTTTGCGCTTGTATTCTCGTGTTGCCGTGGTGCGCGAGTTGCCTGCGGGGCATGGTGTGGCCTATGGCCGTACGTATATAACGGATAAACCCACCCGCGTAGCGACCATTGGTATTGGCTATGCGGATGGCTGGCCGCGCAGCCTTTCCGGCAAGGGGGCCCGCGTGTATATTAACGGGCATTATTGCCCTATGCTTGGCCGCGTTACCATGGATCAGATTATGGCAGACGTAACGCATGTTCCCTTCGTTTCTCCCGGCGATGAGGTAGAGCTAATAGGCCCCCATATTCCCGTTACTGAGGTGGCCGAGAAGGCGGATACAATCGTATGGACAATCTTTACCGGTTTGGGCCCGCGTTTGCCCAGAGTTTATCATTCTGTGAAATAAATTATTTTATGAAACATTGTCTTGCTTTGTGCGTGTGTCTGTTGCTGCTGCAACCCTGTTCTTTTGCAACAACGGAGCCTTCTGTACCGGTAAAAGCTGAGGTTACGGCTAAGGAGTCTTGTTTGCAAGATGTTCTTTGTGCGTATAGTGCATTGGAAAAATTGCATACGACTTACCGTGAGTATGGTAGTAAGTCATTGTCTCATGTTGACCTTGTTGCCGTCCTCGAGGAGACTACGGCGGTTTTGCGTCCCATTTGTGCGCGCTTGGAAGCTGTATCTGCCGATGAATTGAAACAGCTGGTGTTGCTGGCTGATGCTATTATTTGGCAATCGGATTGGATAAACAGTATGTACTGCGCTGAGTATGAACTCGATTTGCCGAGCAAGGAAGTATGCGGCTTGGAGTTGTTGGCTCAGTTGAGTGGGCTTATCGTTGAGAGAATTCAGCATCCCTTAACGCCTCAAGAAGAAAAGGCCGCTCTGCTTGAGTTGTACTCTTTGCTTAAGGGGGAAGCGGTGATGACCCAGCCCGCCTATTGGTTGGATGAACGCTTGGCCAAAGATTACAAAACGGCCTATTATTTCCTGAAAGAATTTACGGAAGCATTGACAATGGAAGACGAGGCCGCCGCAGCAGAGCTTTTGCAGAAGTTGGCTTTGACCTTGGAGTATCTGTTGCAGGGAGGGGAGTCTGAGCGCTTGCGAATGGAATATTTGACCAAGTCCTTCACGAACCTGCTTCGTGATTCTGAGTGGCAAGGTGTCATGGCTCCCGTGCCGGTTGAGAAATGGAATGCCCGCACGGTTCTTTTGGCAGATATGACAAAGCGATTACCGGCTTTGGAGTCCCTCATTTCCTTGGTATGTAAGGCTGCGCTTCCCTCTGCTACGGAGTAAGACACCCCATCACTTTACGCTTTTCAACGAGGGGGGAATGTGGTAGAGTATGCGCATGGCCGCATCGTTTGCAATCATTTCTCTGGGCTGTGCCAAGAATCTGGTCGATTCTGAGGTTATGGCAGACCGTCTTTTGAATGCCGGTTTTACTAAGGTGGAGCCGGAAGAGGCGGATGCCTTGATTATTAATACCTGTGCCTTTATCGACCCGGCAAAGCAAGAGGCTATTGATACCATTTTTGCAGCCACTCGTGCCCGTGAGGAGGGCGAATCTCCGGCAGAGCAAAAGATTTTGGTAGCCGGGTGCTTGTCTCAGCGCTATGCCAATGATTTGGTGACGCTGATGCCTGAGGTGGATTGCTTTATTGGCGTGGATAAGGTGATGGAGGTGGCTGAAATTACACAAGCCTGCCTTGCCGGTACGGCTGAGAAGGTGTACAGCACCAAGGTTTCCAAATTGATGCCGGATTTTGGCGATACCCGTTACCGACTGACCTCCAAACATTTTGCTTACGTGAAAATTGCCGAAGGCTGCAACCATGCTTGCGCTTATTGTGTGATTCCGCGTATTCGTGGCGGCCACCGCAGCCGCCCGCAGGCCAATATCATGCGCGAGGTGCGTGCCTTGGTGGAGTCCGGCGTGAAAGAGATTAACCTGATTGCGCAGGATACGACCTACTATGGCATGGACAAGTGGGAAGGTGGCGCCACCAAGACCAGCGGCGTAGATTCCGCCCGTGGCGAATCTCTTGCTACGCTGCTGCGCGAGATTAATGATCTACCGGGTGATTTTTGGGTGCGCGTGCTCTACACGCATCCGGCTCACTGGAGCCGCGAGCTGATAGAGGTATTTGCTACCTGCGATAAGGTGGTGAAATATGTTGATATCCCCTTGCAGCACATCTCTGCTCATATTCTTGAGGAGCAACGCCGTAAGACGGATGGTGATTATATCCGTACCCTCATTCGAGATTTGCGCGCGGCTGTGCCCGGCATTGGCCTGCGCACCACGTTTATCAGTGGCTTACCCGGTGAAAATGAGGACGACCATGCCGAGCTGCGAGACTTTATTCGCGAGTTCCGCTTTGAGCGCGCAGGTGTGTTCCCGTACTCTCGTGAGGAGGGCTCTTTGGCCGCCAAAATGAAGAACCAAGTGCACCACTCCACCCGTAAGCGCCGCGCTAACGAGCTTTCCATGATTCTTGCCGGTATTGCGGATGAAATTGGTCAGGAATGCGTAGGCCAAACAATCCGTGTGTTGGTGGATGCCCCCGGCATTGCCCGCGGCCCGTGGGACGCCCCGGATGTTGATGGCACTATTCATGTAGACCCCGCCTTGCCTGTAGGCGAATTTGCGGATGTTCTTATCACCGATTCCATTGCCTACGAGCTCTTTGCCGAAGGTGCAGAGGATATGCCGGAGGAGGAGTGAATCCTACATTAATCCGTGTAATTGAGTTTTTTGGGGTTGCAATCAGGAGCAGAAGGCGTTAGAATATCCCCGTTATGAGTAAAGCTAAATCTGAATTGCTTGAAATCTTGCTGGCTAAGTCCATCAAGACCGGTCACTTTGTTCTTGCCTCCGGTAAGGAGAGCGATTTGTATTGCGACTGCCGTGTAACGGCTCTCGATGCCCGTGGTGCTAACCTTGTGGGTGAAGTCGGTTGGCAGCTCGTTCAGGAGGAGATTCTTCCCAAGTTCCCTGAGGCTGAGGCTATTGGCGGTATGACCATGGGTGCAGACCCCATCTCCTTAGCCATTGGTATGTACTCCGCCTCTGCCGAGAAGCCCCTTTGCGTCTTCACCGTGCGCAAGGAAGCTAAGGACCACGGCCGTGGCAAGCGCATTGAGGGTAACTTTGTTGCAGGCCAGCAGGTGATTGTGGTAGACGACGTTATTACTACCGGCGGTTCTACGCTCAAGGCTATTGATGCCATTGAGGCCGAAGGTGGTAAGGTTGTGGCAGCTCTTGTGCTGGTAGACCGTCAGGAAGGTGGCCGCGAGGCTATTGAGAGCCGCGGCATTCCGGTATACCCCATGTTCACTCGCGCCAGCATTTTTGGCGATAAGTAAACTCTTTTGCTAATACATGTTACCCGTCATTGTCGGTATAGAAGGGCCTGTACTCACGGCTCAAGAGCGAGAGCTCTTTTCTCGCCTGCAACCTGCCGGGTACATTTTGTTTTCTCGCAATATCACGGATTATGAATTAACCCGTGAGCTGACGGACGACCTGCGCGCCCTTACCTCCGGGCCGGATGAGCCCATCATTGCCATCGACCAAGAGGGAGGGCGCGTGGTGCGTACCGCCGATATTTTTGTGCAGCACCCATCTGCCGCAGAACTGGCGGCCACGCAAGATGACGTGCTCATTACCCGCGCTGCGTACTATAACGCCCAGTGCCTGCATACCTTGGGGGTGAATACCAATTTTGCTCCGGTGTTGGATTTAGGTTCCACCCGCAGCAATGCCTTGCCCAGCCGCTGCTGGGGTACAGAGTCGCAGGCCGTTACTTCTTGGGCTGGAATATGGAACCGTGCCCATGCCCGAGCCGGTATTGTCACGTGTGGCAAGCATTTCCCCGGCATGGGAGCCGCAGAGTGTGACCCTCATTTTGATTTGCCGGTGCTCCACGGCACCACGGATTCGTTCTTAGAGGAAGCTGCCATACCGTTTAATGCACTCATGCCGGAGCTGCCGTCCATGATGATTGCCCATGTGCTGATTCCTGAGATTGATGCCAACTTGCCCACCTCGCTTTCTCCGGCACTGGTGCGCGATTTTCTACGCAACCAACTGGGTTACGAAGGTATTGTGTTTACAGATGATTTGTGCATGGGTGCCATTGCCAAGCAATACTCCCCCGCACAGTCTGTGGCCCTGGCTCTTACAGCCGGTTGCGATTTACCCCTAGTGTGCCACAACGCTTGCGAGCATTTGGAGACCATTGCCGAGGCTGTCAAGGCGCTTCCGGAAGATGTTTTGGAGGAAGCCGATCGCCGCATTAATGCCTTCCGCTTCCCGCTTTCTGCCCGCACTCCCATGACCTTTATAGAATGGCATGATTATTTGCAGGATAATCGCGCTTTTAATGCCGAAGTGCCCTCGCTCCAGGTGGCCGCTCCCGCTTCGCCCGTGCAAAACTATTAATGCTCCGTTAGGTGTTTGAGCCGATTAATGGTAGTTTGTCGGCCCTCCGTACTACGCACCGCAGGTGCGTTCTTCACTACAGCGCAAGCTGTTCTTCACCATCTGCCGCAGGCAGATTCTTCACTATGCCCAACGGGCATTCTTCACCACGGTGGCAGCCGTTCCTCCTCCCAAATACCGCGAGCGCAGCGAGCCGAATTCTGAGCCCCGTTCAGGGGCGGTAGCGTAATAGCCCGGCGCGTCAGCGCCGGGTATCCCGGTGGAGAAATCTTGGAGCCCCGGTTGAGGGGCGGCAGAAAGCGCGGTTTGGGGTATGGGCTTCATTGAAAAATAAAGTTTTATGTATACTCTTATTCGGTGGCAAAAGTCAATACCGTTCACTAGTTCTCTGCCGCCCCTAAACGGGGCTCCAATACTGTTATACCCAAAACCCGACGCTTACGCGTCGGGCTACTGAGCTATCGCCCCTCAACCGGGGCTTTTAAATTCCGTTCGCTTCGCTTACCTTCAATAGCCCCACAAATTGCAATTTGTGGGGCTATTAACCAAAAAATTGGGGGAAGGGGGTAAGTTTTCTTACTCGGATTACTCCTCGCCGGACTTTCGCAATGTGTTGATGTAGGCCTTGCAGGCGTCAAACTGCTGAGCAAGAGCTTCATCATCAATTTCATCCTGCATCTCTTCAGCTTTCTCAATCAACTCTGCGGCCATGTCTAGGTCTTGTTCCACCCCTATACCTTTAGAGTAGCAGTCGGCCATGCTAATGTAGCATCCTACATCCTCACACTCTATACCTTGCTTAAAGTAGCTGACGGCCTTTTCTGCATCCGCGAGTATACCCTTTCCGTGGAGGTGCAGCTTGCCGAGGTAATAAAGAGAAGTTTCATCGCCTAGGTTGAATGCACGAGTAAAGTAGTCCAGGGCTCGTTTGTCATTGCGGCGGGCGCCGTGCCCTTCGTGGTACATAACACCCAGCAGGAACAAGGATTCTGCATCATCTTGATTCGCAGCCTTTTGGTAGTAGCGCATGGCTAATTCCAAGTTTTGCTTCACGCCTGTTCCCATGGCATAGTGCCCCGCAATTAATCTGCAGCAATCCGGGTCCTTCGGGTCAATCTTGTGCCATTCTCTATAGCAGCGCATGGCTTCGTCATCATCGCCCATATCATCGCAAATGACACCCAATGCGTAATATAAATCGGCACACGGATTTATGGGCTCGGCTGTCTCCAGCAGCTCTCGCAGTTCTTCCTGAGTATGTTCATCCGGCTCGTTTCGCATGTAGGTGCGCGCAAGGTACAAACCGCAGCCGTCATTTCCGCAATCCATTGCCTTACGGTAATGTTCTGCCGCCTTCTTGGCATCGCTGAAACCGGGCATGTCCGGCTCGTACAGCATGCCGAGCATGCAATGGGCTTCTCCCGGGGTTGTCGCCATGGTGTCGAGAGCCCACTGTTCCAGCTTCAACCAATCGTGAGCCCCCTCGGCTCCGCTGATGGCTAGGGAAAAGTAGCAACGCCGAGCCTGGTCATTTCCTTTTTCTGACAAAGCGTGCAGCCATCCCTGCGCCACATCCGGCAAGGGGATATCGGTTTCGGTTACATAAAAACGAATGAACTCCAGCTGCGCTTCTTCATCGCCCGTCAGTCCAAGTTCATACAAGTTGCTGAGGTATTCCTCAAGAGTGTTTCTCTTAGCCATGTGAACAGCTTAGTCTATACGTCCCCTTTCGTCAAACAAATTTTTCCTAATATGAAAACGCCGGGCTATTTACTGTATATATTGGGCTAATTGTTCGATACCCGTGCGTATTTCATCACGCACGCGGCGGTATATGTTCAACGCTTCCGCTTCGGGCAATCCTTTAGCCAAGGCCGGCGGGTCATCAAATGGAAGGTGAATGCGTTCTTTCGCGGGGTAAAACGGGCAAGCTGTAGCTGCATGGTCACAAACCGTTACAACCAAGTCCCATCGAATATCATTCGGAAGCTCGTCAATTGTTTTGGAAAAATGCTTGCTCATGTCCATGTCCACCTCTGCCATCACGGTGAGCATGTGAGGATTCAATCCATGTTTTTCTATCCCGGCCGAAAAGACCGACCATTCATGGGGAAATAGGCTCCGCGCCCATGCCTCAGCCATCTGACTGCGGCAGGAATTACCCGTGCATAGAAATAAAGCAAAGCTCATGACAAGCATCATTATACGGACACTTGGGCAAACGTCAATATGAGCTTTTCGGTTTTTCCTATTTTGCCATTCTTACTGTAAACTCTATGGAATGCTGAGGATTTGGGCCATGGCACCTGTTTACTCATTCATGATTTGTTGGCCTGACTTGATTTTCCTGCTTCCGGATGCTACAATACGCGCGTATGCGATTTTATTTTATAACCTCTCTTGCATCTGTGATAGTTTTGTCGAGCGTCAGCTGTCAAACTCATAATAATATTTCGGCCCGCATACCTGCCGGTGTTCAAGAGGCTATTGTTCTGCAAGTCAATCGCATGTCTGCTAATGAGGCTTACTGGAAAGGGGCCGCAGAGCCGATTTCTCACATGGATTCTCCTGAATTTGCCGCGAGATGCGAACAGGGGGCGTTAACCTATTGCGCCACGACCGATACTGTTCCTAGTGGTGGCTGGATCGTTAAAACAGAAATTGATTTGGTCGGGGATGCGGCAAATGAGGTCGTGTGGCAAATCATTCCGCCCGTGGTGGGTACAATTAACTATCTGGATAATGTTCTGGTTTACAATCAAGCCGGGGAGTTTTTATTCCAGGCTCCGCCGCAGATTCTATTCTCAACAAAAAATGGCAATACCGCAAGTGGTGCATTAGTTGAAACCACCCCCACGCGTTATGATTTTGTTATCATCGGGGCAGATGAATGGCAAGTAACCCCGGACGGCGTGACGATGATGAGCTACGATGTCCGCGATTACATCGATGCTGAAACCGGCGAATATACAAAACCGGGAACGCTGCAAGTAACCAAACGCAATTATACCCAACAAGGCGTGCAAACAAGCGAGCAAAGTTATGCCCCGACGGCTCCTGAATACAATCCCTTGCGCGCATATTTGCGTGCCCTTTGTGAAGGCTATTCCGAAGCAAAATGCAACGGTGTTAACCATGTGTCTGCGTTGCTGAATGTCACCATGGAAGAAGCCCCCGCATGGGTGAGCGGTCGCGCCCCCATTGACTCATTGATGAAGCAGTGGGCTAACAAGCATTCAGACTTATTGCAACGAACCCAAGCAATTACTCCCGCTCAGGCCCAAAAAGCCTTGGCAGATTAAGCGCTAACTATGGTAATCATTAAATATTGTTTTCAGCAGTTGATTAGACTGGTATTGTTCTTGCTGCTGACTTCTTACTGTGTTCATGCTGCAGACTTTCGGCGGGGCGTAGCTGTTTCAATAAATGGGGTTCCCCAAGAGTCTTTTGCTTGTTGCTCAGAGGAAATGTTTCCGCTGATGAGTGTTGTGAAATTTCCTTTGGCTATCGTTATTCTTCATCGAGTAGAAACTGGAGACCTTGCGTTAAATAAGGTATATCATTTGACTGCAAGCGACTTGGATCCGCAGACATGGAGCCCCATGCAACAGCGGTACCCAAATGGAGGTGCATTTACCCTAGCAGAGCTATTGCGATTCTGCCTGTGCGAGAGTGATAACAACGCTTGCAATTATCTCTTCGATTTGGTGGGGGGACCGGAGTCTGTGCATCAATTTTTTGCGACTCGATACGGAGCCCATTTTTCTTTTCGGGTTGCTTGTACAGAGGAAGATATGAAGGATGTTGCTGCTTCGTCTGTGAATCAGGCTTCTCCTGCTGCAATGCGGCAAATCCTTGAAGAAGTATATGTAGCAGCCAATGCAACCCCGGCAAATCCCATACTCTCGCAGCCTTTAGCCGATTTTCTCCTTAAAACGATGAATCAGAGCACAACCGGGCAAAATCGTCTTAAAGCCGGATTCCCCGCGGCTTCTGTGGCGTTTGCGCATAAAACCGGCTCTTCTCGCGTCGTTCAAGGGAGAACCCTTGCTCATAACGATATAGGCATCCTACGGATGCCGGGAGGCGGCTATGCTTGTATCGTTTCTTTTATTGCCGATAGCACACAAAATGAATCGCAGTTGAACGCGGCACATTCAAACCTCGGGAGACAGGTTTATCATGCTCTCATGGGTGCATCTGATTAATCTTACTGCTATTCATATCGTGTGAGGAGTGATTCTTGATAACTTTTCTGTCGATAAATGAGTTTGTGGGGGGGGGAATACTATCGGAGTGTTGGACTTTAGTCCAACATTTATTATCAAACCATACCACCAAAAAGGTGGGACTGAAGTCCCACCCTACGATATAGACAAATTGCAATTTGTGGGGCTTATCAACTGAAAATTTACGCAATGCTTTTGTGATAAATGAGCGGCAGGGGCTGTTAATCTGAAAAGCAAACATGAATAAAATCCGCAACCCACGCAATGGGTGTTGCTGCAATAGACAACGGAACATCCGCTATATCCAGCAGCAGAGCAAGAGGTCTTCGCAATTGGTTGCCAGTGGTTCGTCTGTCCGGTAATTGCTCAATCATGGTCACTGCGTATTTTTCCAACTCAGATTTTTGGGAAGGTGTCAGTTGCCATTTTTTCGCACGACTTAAGTCGACTTCCGCCGCCGAAAGAACGGCATAGTGTTCGCGGTAAAAGGAGTCGGAATATTTGATGTAGGGATTCACCGCTTTGTCCAGTTGCTCCTTGCTCAAGACTGCATAGAAATACTTCTTCGTGTGTTGGTACGGCATTACTTCTTCATCTCCCATCGTCTCTTCGGGATAGGTGATGACTTTTCCGCTACAATACATACTCATGCCTGCCAGAAAATCTCTGTTCTTAACCCGCGCCGGAATATATGCCACCGGCAGCTGCACGTAATATAGGCCTTCTTTTTCCCACACCTGTAGTTTTTCTCCGGTGTAGTAGCTTTGCAGCGGCTTCTTCTCCTCAACAAAACGAATTTGGCGACTGGGGCTCTGCTTTCCTACATCGTCCAGCATACTGCCAGTATCAATAATCGTCACACATGAGTTCACCCCCAACGCCGCAAGGCAGATGGCTGTGGTGGCAAGGATTTTTCGGAACGAGAGCATGGTCATTGAGGTTCGGTAAAGGCCGGAAGTCGTAAGATTTCAGAAAGCGATTCATTGCCATAATAATTCACTTCTTTCAGCCTTAACAATTCCTTTTTCAGAGCATCGATGATGACGGGGTACTCCTTTGTTATGAGAGCACCCGTTTTTGAGGCACCTTCTCTATCTTCTTCTAGGTACAACTCGTATAATCTGATACATTCGAAGTAGCAGAGGACTTTGTTAAGAAAATCGATTGAGGAATATTGGGCGCTTTCTTCATTCTGAATGGTTTGCAGAATATCGATAGCACCATGAAGCTCCGCCTTGGCTTGTGTCCATAATTCTTGAGTGCGTTTGTCAGTATCTTCGTGCAGCAACTGCATGTCTGAAAAAGAACTCAGAATAAAGGGAAGCTTTATAGGAGCTCCCTTTGGAGTGCAGCGTTTTCCCTCCAGAATCAGCAAGGCTGTATAATACATGTATTTCTGCTTGTAACGATGTATGCTTATTTCCTCTGTGGGATAAGCATCGCCTTCTTTTCTGAGAGCCTTATATTGGCCGTTGCAAGCGACAATCTGTTTTTCCAGCGCCGCGAGTTCCGGGGAAATGGACTGGTATGCGGCTATTATTTGGGCTCGACTGAATTCCTCCGGTAAAGAGGCTATCACTTCCAGCACCTTTCGATTGTACTCGTCAATGAGTTTCATTCCTTCCTTAAAATGCACAAGAGCCTCTCCGGCTATCGAGACGTGACAAGCGAGGGGCAAAGCTATATAAATTAGATTTTTAGAAAACAAGTACATAGTAGTGATTTTTCCTTTCTTACTTATACTAACACATCCCAGCCGCGAATCCGCAACAAAAAATTGCAGAAAGTGCGTTTTTTTCTAATAAATAGACGCTCGCGGCGGGCATTTTGTTAATGCTTTCGAGCCTGATTAATTCTTTGTAGCACCCACTCATGTTTGGCAAGCTTATTCAGGCTCTCCGCTTCGGCATCAGGCAAAGCCATGCTGCACATAAAAGCATAGCCGTCTGAACTGACACGGCTTAGCGAGGTAACATGTGGGAAAGGCGTTGTTTTAATGCTGCCATCAGCCATCGTAAACTCCAATTCCAGCGCGTATGCCGGGTCAACACAGGCACACAAGTCCGGCTTGACCGGCTGAATTCTGCCAATCAGACTCAGCAATTTGGCTTTTTCTGATTCGGTTAAGGGAACTTCTGTTCCTTGCAAGATAAGGCCGGTGCTCCAAGTCCATTGAATAACCACGCGAACGCTCTTGCACGAACTCGCCAGCGATTGCAATTCGGCCAACCGCTCTCGGCTGGCTTTCTCCAACTCGGCATCCCGCATGGGTGAGTACGGCATTTGTCGGACATACGGCTCTGTCGGCTTTTCTGCAGAGGGGCTTTGGCAAGATTCCGCTGCTATAGCTTGTGGGCTTGTGCACGAACTAACACCT
>CAJGCZ010000029.1 GCA_904501975.1 uncultured Akkermansia sp. | reverse complement strand
CGCCCCTCGCCGGGGCTCCAATCGTTCTCCATCGGGATACCCGGCGCTGACGCACCGGGCTACTAGGCTACCGCCCCCATACGGGGGCTCCGAATTCGGCTCGCTGCGCTCGCGGTATTTGGGAGAAGAACGGCTGACGCCGTGGTGAAGAATGCCCGTTGGGCATGGTGAAGAATCTGCCTGCGGCAGATGGTGAAGAACGCACCTGCGGTGCGTAGTACGGAGGGCCGGCAAACTCCCATTTATCAACTAAGAATTTTAACAGAGCGTTGTGATTTATTTCGGGTATACAGTTTGGTATACACCTAGGTGTACAACCGAATTTAACAACCCAATACTAATATGGCCTTTTTACTTAAGCGAGTAAGCAAGCGTCGTAACAACACAGGTACCCTACACATTCGGGCTCGGGAGCGGGAAAGAAAACACCGCCTAAGACGTAGACAAGAGAGGAGAGAAGACTTATCGCCACAGCAAACCACCACGCTGCTGTCCACCAAAGAAGAGCAGGACGCCCTTCGGAAACACGTTTATGCGAAACAGCCTCTCCCAGAAAGGCATAGCTCAGCCACGCAAAAACAAAAATAAAAAACACGGTGATAAAGGGAGCTCCCCCAACCAAAGGCGAGTCGCTTTCCCTCATGGTCTCATGCAGTGTCGCGATGCCTACCACACTCATACCTAACAGCACAGCGCAAGGCAATCCCAACATGAGCAGAATGTAAAACACGGCAGAGCGGCTTTTTGTTTGATTGGGCATAGGAGGCAAAATGATGTTCTATTATTTAGACACTGCATGCGAATAATTGTTGCAAAAAACACGGATTTTTCTATAGAGCATGCGGTGGGGGCAATAAAAAGGGGAGCATGCCGAAGCATGCTCCCACAAAGTAGATTTGGTCAGCTGTAGCTGAGAAGAACTTAGGCGATGGAATCACCGAGCTTCTTCATAGCCTCAGCGGCACGGTTGGAGTAACCCCATTCGTTGTCGTACCAGCCGCAAACCTTAACCATGTTGCCGCCAACAACGTAGGTGAAGCCGGCGTCAAAGATGCAGGAGTGGGGGTTGGAAACGATGTCCTGGAGAACAAGGTCCTCCTCGGAGTACTCAAGGATGCCCTTAAGGGGACCCTCAGCAGCTTCCTTCATAGCAGCGTTAACCTCCTCAACAGTTACGTCAGCCTTAAGAACGGCTACGAAGTCGGTAAGAGAACCGGTGGGGGTGGGAACGCGGAAAGAAGCACCGTTGAGCAGGCCCTTGAGCTGGGGAATCACCTCACCGATAGCCTTGGCAGCGCCAGTGGTGGTGGGGATGATGTTGATAGCAGCGGCGCGCATACGACGGGGGTCGGAGTGCGGCAGGTCAAGGATGCGCTGGTCGTTGGTGTAGGAGTGGATGGTGCTCATCATGCCCTTCTCAACGCCCCACTTGTCGTTAAGAACCTTAACCATGGGGGAAAGGCAGTTTGTGGTGCAGGAAGCGTTGGAAACGATGTGGTGAACAGCGGGATCGTACTCGTTGTCGTTGATGCCGATGCAGAAAGTAAGATCGGGGTTCTTGGCGGGAGCGGAGATAAGAACCTTCTTAGCGCCGGCCTTGATGTGACCCTCAGCCTTCTCACGAGCGGTGAAGAGACCGGTGGACTCAAGAACAACGTCTACACCAAGCTCAGCCCAGGGGAGCTGATCCGGGCCCAGCATACCACCAACAATCTTGATGGGGTGACCGTTTACGACGAGGTTGTCGCCGTCGATCTCGATGGTGCCGTTGAACTTGCCCTGCGTGGAGTCATACTTGAGCAGGTGAGCTGTGGTAGCAATGGGGGTAAGGTCGTGGATGGCAACAACCTTCTCGAGTTCGGTCTGGGACATAGCGCGGAGCACGTTGCGACCGATACGACCGAAACCGTTAATAGCGTATTTAGCCATGATATGAGATGATTTTTTAAGTTGGATAAAATTCCCGCCAAGCCACCCGGCCCAGCAAGGCATGGCCTATTCTAATGCGGCACGTGCTTTGAGTCAACACAAATTTGCGCCAGAGGGGCAAAAAATCCGTTTGAGAGGTGAGATTTGAGGGCAAAGAGCCCTTCTCGTCGGCATATTCGCAGCAACAGTGAAAGGAAACGAAACTCGCGCACGCGCGTAAAGGTTAACAGGATTGAGCCCGCGGAAGAACGAGAATAGAACACAAATTAATCTTGAATAAAGCCGGGAGAAGGAGTATGATGCACGGGCGCACGCAATGGATTTTGAAACAGAACAAGCCCCTGCCCCTCAGGCATCTCCCACACCTTGGCCTTCCCGACTCGCCGGAATAGGCATGGCTATGTTTGCCATTTTTCTGGCACTGAGCATATTGAGTTTCAATATTCATGAGGTAAGCTGGAGTTTTATTAACGCCGCAACCCATGAACAGGCGGCCAACTTGCCGTGCACCAATTGGATGGGTGTAGTAGGCATGTACTGCGCCGGGCTTTTGCAATTATTGCTTGGCGGCGGCGCCTTTTATGCAGCCGTATTGCTGGGAGTGGTCAGCGTAGCTATCATTCGTCGCCCGTATTGCATGTACCTGAGCCAATGGCTCATGCTGCCTGCCATGATTTTGACCGCCTGCGCCGCGCTGGACATCACCAAATGGATATTAACGGATTGGGCACAGGTGAACGGAGTTCTGTCTCCCGGCGGCGCTGTAGGATACTTGCTGGGGGCTTGTGTTTTCAATGCCTTGTTGGGCAATGTGTGGGCCGGAGTGCTCGTTGTTGTCTTGCACGGCGTAGCTATGGTGGTGCTCACCCGCGTTACACCTAAAGCAATTGTAACACAAGCATGGCGAGACACAAAAGCCATCTGCGTAGGCTGCTTCCGCTTACTGAAAGCCTGGCGCAGAAAAATGGCCGATAAGAAGCTTGCAAAACAGACTCAGGAAGAGGAGGACGACTGGAAATCCGAGTTCACGCAAAAGCCGGAGCAACCCCAGTTGCTGCCCATGAGCGAGGAAGAAATCTTTAAGGCACGCCAACAAGCGGCTATGCAGCAAACACAGCGCCCTGCCCCCACTCAAATGCAGCGTCCGCAACAACCTGCTGCCTATGTACCTACACCGCAACCGCGTCCTGCTGTAAGCAGAGCACAGGAGCATCCTGCCATGCAGCGCAATGAAATCCCCGGGAGAGAAATGGCTCGTCCCATGGCTCAGCCTACACCAGCAGCACCCCCTGTTACCCCGGCACAGCCTGCACAGCGAGCACCCCGCGCAGAAGAAGTGGCTCCGGTTCGCCGCATCATCCAAACGGAGAGCAACAACAGCCCCCGCCGCCCGCACCCGGCTAAAACCCCGGGCGATAATCTGTTGGATTTGATGGAGCCGGTGGAAGAAACGATTGCCCACCGCTATGCCCCGAATGTTGACCCGGACACGGAAGAAGAAGAGTTACAAAACCATGTACCGCTGAACAAGGCGGCGGAGGACGCCCTGAACCGAAAACTGGGCTACAGACAGACCGAAGCCCCGAAATCCCCCGATATGCCCTTGCAGGTACCGGCAAGAAAAGCCGATACCACACCACAGCCCAAACCGATTCCCCGCCCCTCAATGGCCACCACCCGTATTGAGCCGGTGGACACTCGTGTGCAGCGAGAGGATTACCCGATGCCGCCTTATGACTTGCTGAATTTCGTTCCTGTGGCAGAGGAAGATACGGATGCAGCGCAGGCAGAGATGGCAGAAGTACAGCAATGTATTATCGACACGCTGGACAACTTCCGCATCAAAGTAGTGGCTGGTGATATTACACGCGGCCCGAGTATTACACGCTACGAGTTCTATCCGCCGAAAGGCTTGGCGCTCAAGCGAATCACCAACTTGTCGGACAACCTCAAGTTGGCCACCCGCAGCAAGTCCATCAACATACTGGCGCCCATTCCCGGTAAAGATACCATTGGTATTGAATTGGAAAACGCCGTAAAATCCTCTGTCTATCTGCGAGAGCTTCTGCAAAGCAAAGACTTCCAATCCCCGAAACTGCGTATCCCCGTAGCATTGGGTAAAGATGTGTATGGCACCCCGGTTATCGGCGATTTAGCAGCCATGCCCCATACATTGGTGGCCGGCACAACCGGCTCCGGTAAGTCTGTTTGTATCAACAGCATGATTCTGTCCATGATCTACAAGTTCCACCCGGATGACCTTCGCTTGGTGCTCGTAGACCCCAAGGTGGTGGAAATGCAGCCGTACAAGAAGCTTCCGCATTTGGCCTGCCCCGTTGTTACCAGCTCTGCCCGTGTTATCGGCGCCTTGCGCTGGGCGGTTAATGAGATGGAAAAACGCTACACATACTTCAGTAAAGTGGGCGTACGCAACTTTGAGGACTTCAACAATCGACAGCCGGAGCTCGACCCGGAACCGGAGGAAGAAGAAGTACCGGACTACACTCCCCTGCCGGAAGGTTTTGACGCGGCCGATGCCATTGTGCGCGACATTGAAAACTCACAAGGCTTGGAGGACATTGAAGACGAGGACGAAATGCAAGGCGAGCTCGACTTTGGCGAGAGCGACCGCATTCCTGAAAAAATTCCCTACATCGTCATCATTATCGATGAGCTGGCCGACCTCATGATGCAGGTGAAGGAAGACCTGGAAAACTACATTGCCCGCCTTACACAAAAAGCCCGTGCGGCAGGCATCCACTTAGTGGCAGCCACACAAACCCCGCGTGCCAACGTAATTACCGGTATCATCAAGGCCAATATTCCCAGCCGCCTCGCCTTCAAGGTAGCCAGCCCCTTGGATAGCCGCGTGATTCTCGACGCTAACGGCGCAGAAAACCTTCTGGGCAAGGGCGACTTCCTTTTCCTTCCCCCCGGTGGCATTACCAGAATGACTCGAGCCCAAGGTGCCTTTGTGACCGACGGAGAGATTGCCAACATCGTCAAGTTCTGTGCCGATCATGCAAAACAAAAATTTGTAACCGGCATTACAGAAGCCATGGACAGCGCCGACGGCTCAGCCCCCTCTGCCGATAACGGCGGGCGCTTGGGCGGTGCCGGCATAAGTGATGAAGATGCCGAGCTTTACACCCGCTGCGTCAACATGGTTGTTACGGAGCGCAAGGCCAGCACCTCCCTGCTCCAGCGCCGCTTCGGCATTGGTTATGGCAAAGCCGCCAGAATGATGGACCTCATGGAGAAACGTGGTGTCATCGGCCCGGCCTCCAGCAATACGGCTCGCCCCCGCGAGGTGTTGATTGAAGCACCGCAATAGAGGCATTTTTTGTTATAAAAGAAGCAAATTGGGCTCGATATTACATTTATTTGTAAAATAATCAGGCAAAGATAAGGTTTTTCATTGCAGTGGGAGGGAAAGCCTGCTATACTCGCAACATGGACTCTCAAAAGCTTCTCGATTATCTTTTTCGCGCAAAAGCCGACCTCACTCGTAGCCTGAACGCCCTCAAGGGTATCAGCAGCGACAACAGCGACACCATGAACGCCGTCTGCGAGACAGAAAAATGGTTACAAGGTGCTCGTGAAAACGTGCTGGAAGCCATTGAGCAGATGTCTGAATACAATCAGCCGGATCTCATGGATGATTTGGAAGTATTCTTCAACAAGAGCGACGAGAGCGAAGCTGACAACGCTTACGGATTTGAGAATGCCGAAATGTGGCTGCACTTCAGTAAAGCTTGCGAGATTGCCCTGCACCTCGGCAAAATCAGCACGGGCATTCTGGTGAACCGCTTGGATATTTCCCCCTCTCAGGCAGATTTCCTCATCAGCAAACTGGTGCAGGAAGAGATTATCCCCAACACAAAGAACGAATCCGGCGAGTACATCATCTTCTAAGGCGCATGCCGCGTTTTGCTCCACTTTTGATTTTAGCGCAGCTGCTCTTTTTGAGCAGCTGTTCTTCTCATTTACACCAACACATTCTCTACAGCGGTTATGTTAAAAATGAGGTGGCTGAATACGATGGCAAAGCCCCGCTCTACCAAGTAGGCAACCGCGTGTATGCCCAAGGACTTTTGGGCACGGCTCGCGGATGCGGAAGGTACGACCATGGCGCCAAAAGTATCCGCTACTGCTTAGAGAAAGACACCGCTTCCACCGTCTACATCCCGTTAAACCTAACCGCATCTCGTGAGATATTGCGAGGCGAAACGCACATTAACATCGAAGCAGAAGAGTCGCTACCGCTCTTAATAACACTTCCTAAAGGTGCTCGCCGCTTAAAGAAAAATCACCTTGGCGGTATTCGTATAGAAAAAGGACAAGAACACTTGGATGCGCATGCCTTCTACGCCCTACCCTTGGGTGCAGCCACCGCCGTGTGTATCGACCTTCCTGCCACCGTCGCCATGAATGCGGGCGCAGCAGCCGCTCTCATCATTGTCTACCCCTTCTACGCCCCTTTTTATTACTTCGCTACTCAGCGCGAGAACGAATGATAAGAATTCATATTACGCACCTTCGCACGGGTTGTTAGCGCCGCAAAATTAGTCTTAACTAACTACAAAAAAAGGGAATAAATATAAGGGGCTACTACACTTTAGGCTTGAAATTCGGCGCGATAGGGTGTTTAATAACGGAGCACCAAAGTGGCCTGAGGTGGCCTATAAGCTTTAGATTATGAACACGACGAAAACTTTACAAGTGCCTGATGCTACAAGCGTAGCGATGGATTACCTGAAGAACGATGCGGAGGATCAAGGGGAGCTGGTAACGCTCAACGTGGGTCCGTCACACCCGGCGACACACGGCGTGTTGCGACTGAAGCTGGTAATTGATGGTGAGGAGATTGTGTCTTGCGATCCCGTCATCGGCTACCTGCACCGCGGCATGGAAAAGATAGCGGAGAACTGCCACTACAACCAATACGTAGCCTACACAGACCGATTTGACTACTTGGCTCCGATGAGCAACAACATTGCGTATGCGTGCGCGGTGGAGAAGTTGCTGGGTTGGGAACTGCCGGAGCGAGGCCAGGCGATTCGCGTACTTTGCTGTGAGTTGTCCCGCATTTCCTCCTGCTTCTTGGGCACGGGTGTATACGCCATGGACACAGGCGCCATGACTGCCTTCCTTTACGCCTTCGAGGAGAAGGAAAGAGTGCACAACCTGTACGAGCAGATTTGCGGTGCTCGTTTCACCTCCAGCTACACCCGCATCGGCGGCATGACCCGCGATTTGCCCAAGGGCATCAAGAAGCAGGTGCTCGACTTCTGCGACAGCGCTATGCGCACCGTAGACGAAATGGAGAAGCTGCTGTTGCACAACAAGATTTTCATTGACCGCCTTGTAGGCGTGGGTGTTATCACCAAGCAAATGGCTTTGGATTGCGGCATGACCGGCAACAACCTGCGCGCCAGCGGCGTGAAGCGTGACCTGCGCAAGACTAACCCGTACTTGGGCTACGACCGCTACGAGTTCGACGTGCCGGTGGCTGAGGAGGGTGACTGCTACGCCCGCTTCCAGGTACGCATGGAGGAAATCCGCCAGTCCGTACGCATCATTCGCCAGGTAATGGAAACCCTGCCCGGTGGCCCCATCTGCGTGCAAACCGACAAGGGCATTCTGCCGAACAAGCAGGACGCCATGCAGAACATCGAAGAACTTATTCGCCAGTTTATGGTAAGCACCCAGTGCGTAAACGCCCCTGCCGGCCAAGTATACTTTGCCGCAGAAAACCCGAAGGGCGAGCTGGGCTTCTTCCTCGACAGCAAGGGCGGCGGCATTGCCAACCGTCTTAAGATGCGCAGCCCCTCCTTCTGCACACTTTCCATCCTGCCCAAGCTTTTGCCGGGCCACCTTGTAAGTGACGTAGGCGCCATCCTTGGTTCCTTTGACTTTGTACAGGGCGAATGCGACCGCTAAACAACAACTGCAAACTTTACTCAACACACCATGTCTGAAACACCTAACGCGATAGATGCCATTACGGCGGCTCACCCCTCTCCCGGAGAGCAATTCTTCCCGAAGTTTGAGGTAACGCCGGAACTTATTCAGAAGGCACAGGAACTCGTGGCCCTGTACCCCGAAGGTAAGGAGCAGTCTGCTGTTCTGCCCATCATTCACCACGTACAGGAAGAGTTCGGCTACATCTGCGCAGATGCCATTCCGTGGATTGCCGAAATGTGCAAGAGCACGCCGATTCACGTAGCGGGCATTGTTACCTTCTACCCCGGCATTCACCGCAAGTGCCCGGGCAAATTCCACTTCCGCGTATGCCGCACGTTGGCTTGCGCCCTCTCCGGCGGAGAAGAGCTCATGAGCTACATCTGCAAGAAGATTGAGGTAAACCAAGAGGAAATGACCGACGAGGAGCCCATGGTTGTCAGCGCCAACGGCATCTTCAGTATCGAAGCCGTTGAATGCTTGGCAAACTGTGGCTTTGGCCCCAATGTCATGGTCAACGACACGCTTTACTCTCGCGTAACCCGCAAGAAGGTGGACGAAATCGTTTCCGCCTGCAAGAAAGAGGTTGCCGCAGCTAAGAAAAACAAATAATCATCCCTTCTGCGTAACATGAGCGATATTACCTACATACCCGGCCGTGAGCCGCACCCGAAGGAAACGCGCCGCATCTTCAAGAACATTGACCGCGAAGGGTATGATCCCTCCATCAAGTGCTTCATGAAGCACGGCGGTTACAAGACCCTCAAGAAGGTGCTGAAGATGGAGCCTGCCGACGTTATCAACGAAGTCAAGAAGAGTGGCTTGCGTGGTCGCGGTGGCGCCGGTTTCCCGACCGGTGTAAAGTGGACCTTCATTCCCAAGGGCAACACCAAGCCCGTCTACTTAGTTTGCAACTGCGACGAATCTGAGCCCGGCACCTTCAAGGACCGTTTCATTGTACACCAGGATCCGCACCAGTTGTTGGAGGGCATGATTATTGCCTGCTATGCCGTACAGGCTCACTACGCCGTTATTTACATGCGCGAGGAGTTCCCGGAGGCAGCCCGCATCATGAACAAGGCCATTGCCGAGGCAGAGGCCAAGGGCTTCTTGGGTGAGAACATTCAGGACAGCGGCTTCAACCTCAAGCTTATTCTCCACCGCGGCGCCGGCGCCTACATTTGCGGTGAAGAAACCGGCCTTATCAACTCTATTGAAGGTTTGCGCCCCTATCCGCGTATTAAGCCCCCCTTCTTCCCCGCTGCCATCGGTTTGTATGGCTGCCCCACGATTGTGAACAACGTGGAATCCCTGTGCCAGGTACGCCAGGTGATGATGATGGGTGGCGAGGCCTATGCCGCCGAAGGCGCCCAGCGCAGCCCGGGCACACGCATCATCGGTGTATCCGGTGACGTAAAGCGCCCCGGTGTGTACGAGATTATCTCCGGCTCCATCACCTACGGTGAGTTGCTGTACGACATTTGCGGTGGTCCCCGCGTTGGCCGCAAGTTCAAGGCCATTATCCCGGGCGGTGCCTCTGCCAAGGTCATGCGCTGCGATGAAGTGCTGACCGACCGCAACCCGGACGGCACCATCCGCGAGATGAGCATCTTTGACGTGCCGCTGGATTTGGACAGCATTGCCAAGTTCGGCTCCATGAGCGGTTCCGGCGGTGTGATTGTGATGGACGACACACGCAGCATGCCCCGCTGCCTCAACAACCTCAACAGATTCTTTGCTTGGGAATCCTGCGGCCAGTGCTCTCCCTGCCGTGAGGGTAACCCGTGGATGTTAAAACTTTCCACCCGTATTTGCGAAGGCAAGGGCTCCCCTGCTGATGTAGATCTTCTTAAATCCGTGGCAGACGGTATCTGCGGGCGCACCGTATGCGCCTTCGGTGAAGCCTGCTCTTGGCCCACCCAGGCATTCGTCACCAAGTTCCGTGATGAATTCTTGGCCCTGACCCAACCCATCAATGCGCTCAAGCCCCACTCCGATGAGGCTAAGGAGGCGCGCAAGTTCCTGATCCGCGAAGACTGAATAAATTTGAACGAATGAGCACAATCCCCACAATACTGCCGAAGGATGCCGCTGCTGCCGAGGGCAAGGTGAACGTCCAAATCAACGGCAAATGGTACCGCTTCCCGAAGGGAACACGCATTGCTGACGCCTGTAACTCCGTCGGCGTACACGTCCCCTGCTTCTGCTACCACCCCAAACTTTCCGTAGTCGGCTCCTGCCGCATGTGCCTTGTAGAGCAAGGCATGCCCCCGCGCTTGGCTCCGGGTGCCACTCCCATGTACAACAAGGACGGCTACCAGGACATCCAGTGGATGCCCCGCGCCGTGATTGCCTGCGCCAACACCGTGGCAGAAAACATGGGCATTCGCACCAATGCTAAGCTGTGCGAAGAAGCCCGCCGTGGCGTACTGGAGTTCTTGCTGACCAATCACCCGCTTGATTGCCCCATTTGCGACCAAGCCGGCGAGTGCAAACTCCAGGAGTACACCAACGACTACGGCAGCGGCACACACCGCTTCACCGAATCTAAGACCAAGAAGGGTAAGAACCTTTCCATCGGCCCCCGTGTAAACCTGGACCAAGAGCGCTGCGTGCTTTGCCGCCGCTGTGTTCGCTTCATGAAGGAAATCGTGGGTGAGGAAGTGCTGGGCGTAGTTGGCCGCGGCACCCACAACTCCATTGCTCTTTACCCGGGCACGCAGCTGGACAGCAACTACTCCATGAACGTGGTAGACATCTGCCCCGTAGGTGCTATGACCAGCAAGGACTTCCGCTTCAAGATGCGCGTGTGGTTCCTCAAGAGCACCCCGACCATCGACGTCAACTGCGGCACCGGCACCAACATCAACATATGGACCCGCGAGCAGCAGGTATACCGCATTACCCCGCGCCAGAATGACGAGGTGAACAGCTGCTGGATGCCCGACAGCCACCGCTTGAACTACAAGTACATTAACGGCGAGAACCGCATTAAGACCCCGCTCGTTAAGACGGACGTAGGTGCCCCGCAGCGCCCCAGCACGTGGGATGCTACGCTGAACATGGTAGTAGAGCAGTTGCACTCTTGCGCCCCCACGGAGACAGCCATCATCTGCTCCGCCCGCATGACCAACGAAGAACTTTACATGGTACGCGCCCTGGCTCGCCAGCTTGGTGTTACCAAGATTGACATCGTTCCCCGCAAGGGCGAGAACGACGGCATGCTCATTAGCGACGACCGCAACCCGAACAGCACCGGTGCCAAGATGATTCTCGGCAAGACCGGCGCCGGTCTTACCGCCATCCGCCGCGGCATCAAGAACCACAGCATCCGCTTCCTGATTGCTTTGGGTGAAGATGTGACGGCAGAAGCCGGTATTCCTGAAGAAGACTTGGATACGCTGGATTACCTGCTTGCATTGGACCACACGGAGAACGCCACAACGAAGAAAGCCGACGTGGTACTGCCGGGTGTGACCTTTGCAGAGAAGTACGGCACCATGATTAACGTAGCCGGCCGCATTCAGCGCCTGAACAAAGCCATTGAGCCGATTGGCGAGGCCCGCCCCGAGTGGGACATCATTCGCCAGTTGACCGAGCTTTTGGGTTGCGATTGCCCGCGCGTTATCGCCTGCCCCAGCCCGATGATTATCCTTGAGGAAATGGCCCAGGAGTTTGAGCCCATGAAGGGCCTTACTTGGGGTAACATTGGCAACGAGGGTAAGCAAATTATTGAAACCGGCGTAACGATTCCCCTTATCGAACGCGAAAAAGGCAAGAAATAACACCGAACCTGAACGATAAAAACCATGGAACAACATACATTAGCTTCCATTTTAGCACAAGGGAGTCAGTGCGGCGACTGTGCCGGCATCTGGTTCTACCTGATTATCACCATCCTCAAGTTGGTGTTGGTATTCGCCGTTATTCTGGCCTTCGTTGTGCTCTCTGTATGGATTGAGCGCCGTGTAGCAGGCTGGATTCAGGACCGCCCCGGTCCCAACCGCGCCGGTATCCCGCTGCAACTCTTCCAGCGCTTCGGCAGCAAGGAAGAGCAGCCCTGCAAAAAGCTTCTGCACTTCTTCGGCGTGCCGGAGAGCTGCTGGATTGCCAAACTCTTCCGTTGGCTGAAGTTGGACCGCGAAATCCCCACCTTCGGTCTCATGCAGCCCTGCTTGGACGGTGCTAAGCTCTTCCTCAAGCAAGAGCTTACCCCCAGCTACGTGCGCAAGTTGTACTTCACCTTGGCCCCCATGCTTGTATTGGGTCCGCCCTTGGTAGCCGCAGCCGTTATTCCCTTCTCCTCCGGGTTCAGCACCTGCTTTGGAGACGTGAACATGTGCGTAGCCAACCTCGGCATCGGGCCGCTGTGGATTTTTGCCATCTCCGGTCTTTCCGTATACGGCCTTACCTTGGCCGGTTGGAGCTCCAACTCCAAGTACCCCTTCTTGGGCGGTCTGCGTGCCACGGCTCAGCTTATCTCCTACGAGGTAGCTATGGGTCTGTCCATCATTCCCTTGCTGATGATGTTCGGCACCCTTAATCTGCAAAACATCGTACAATACCAGGCCGACAACGGCTGGACCATCCTGCCGCTTTGGGGTGAAGGCCTTACATGGCAGCGTTGGTTCATGATGGTGCCCATGCTCATCAGCTTTGTGGTATTCGTCACCTGCGTCTTTGCCGAAGCTAATCGTACCCCCTTCGACATGGCAGAATGTGAAACGGACTTGGTAGGTGGTTACCACTCTGAGTACTCCTCCATGAAGTTCGCCTCCTTCTTCATGGGCGAATACGCCGCCATGGTCATCGGCTCCGCCTTGGTTGTTACCCTGTTCTTGGGTGGCTGGTCCATTGGTTTCGGGGCAGATGCCGCCCTGCATGCCTGGTGCGACTGGTTTGCCGTCATTTGCCAGTTCCTCATGTTCCTCATCAAGCTGGTAGCCTTCATCTTCTTCTTTGTATGGGTGCGTTGGACGCTTCCGCGCTTCCGTTGGGACCAGGTGATGAAACTCGGCTGGCTCGTTTTCCTTGAAGTCACGGTAGCCAACATCTTCCTGACAGCAGCCATCATCTACTTCGTCAAATAATACAGCCAAAGGATTTACGCTATGTCATATATACCCGTCAAGCGCCCCAAGTTCTCCATCCTCGACAAGATATACGTTGTTGAGTTGGTCAAGGGGCTTGCAATCACCTTTAAGCACCTCGCGCTCTCCCTTCTTGGTAAGAGCCGCAGCAAGAAAGACTTTAACGGCAAGGGCGTAGGTGCCTGTATGCCCTTCCCCGAGCAGCGTTGGGACGCCCACATGCCGGACTACTACCGTGGCGCCCCCACGTTGGTACGCGGTGAGGATGGTCGCGAGCGTTGTGTTTCTTGCCAGCTTTGCGAGTTCATCTGCCCGGCCCGTGCCATTAAGATTACGCCCGGAGCCGTCAACCCGGATTCCTCTTGCCAGAAGCAGGAGAAAGCACCGGCCGAGTTCGAAATCGACATGCTGCGCTGCATTTACTGCGGTATGTGCCAGGAGGCATGCCCGGAGCAGGCTATCTTCCTCTCCAAGGAATACCTCATCACCACCACGGATCGCAAGAATGCTATCCGCAACAAGGAAACCCTCTACAAGCTCGGCGGCACCCGCAAGGGGCTTGTAAACAAGTGGAACCCCTACAAATAATATCATACTATGGAAGCTGCAATATCCTCCATTCTGTTTTACTTGTTCGCAACCATCGCCGTGCTGAGCGCCTTTGGTGTGGTAGCTGCGCGCAACCCTGTTAACTCCGCCATGTGCATGGCCGTCAGCTTTGCTTCTACTGCTGCCGTGCTGTTCTGCATGGGTGCTCAGTTCTTGGGCATTGTACAAATCATCGTCTACGCCGGTGCCATTCTGGTGTTGTTCCTCTTCGTGGTCATGATGCTCGACGTCAAGAGCGAGGAGCGTTCCCTCTCCAGCCTGCCGCGTGCCATTATGGGTGTAGTCATTGCCGGTATTTTTGCCGGTATGGTTACCAAGGCCGCCCTTTTGCTGCCCGATGCCACCGCCGGCACCTGCCCTGTTAAGGCACTGTTCTGCAGTGACTGCAAGGCCCCGGCTGCCACGGAAACAGCCAAGGGAGAACTCTCCGGCGGTGCTCTGCCCGCTTTGGCTCCCGAAGGCGAGGAAGAGCGCTCCGATGTCAAATCCCTCGGTGCCACGCTTTTCTCCCAGTACAATATTCCCTTTGTCATCCTCAGCTTTGCGCTGCTCTCCGGCACAGTCGGTGCCGTAGCACTTGGCCGCAAGGTACGTAAAGACTAACCCCAAGACACATCACCATGACACCTTTAGCACATTATCTGATACTCTCCGGCATCCTATTCTCCATAGGTTTGGCGGGCGTACTCATTCGCAAAAACATCATCGTGGTATTTATGTGCCTTGAGATGATGCTCAGTGCCGCCAACATTTCATTGGTAGCGTTCTCCCGTGCACAAGGCACGGAAGGCGTACCGGTGTATGACCCGCAGGTACTTTCTCTGTTTGTCGTAGCCGTAGCCGCGGCAGAAGTCGCCATCGGTCTGGCCCTCATCGTTGCCATGTTCCGCGCCCGCAAATCCGTGGAGAGCACGGCCATCACCACTTTGAAAGATTAACCCCAAGGCTCAAGAAATATGATACATAATCTCCCCTGGTTATTCCTTCTGTTGCCGCTGGTTGTGGCAGCCATTAACTGGCTGTGCTTCCGCAAGTGCGCCTGCTGTGCAGCAACGCTCTCCATCCTGTCCGCCCTCGGCACCTTCGGTTTGTGCGTGGCTTACTTGGCCGGCATGCTGCCTGCCGTAACGCCCGACGTTTACACCTGGATGCCCATTGCCACCGAGGGCATGCCCTCCCTGAGCTTGGGCTTGCTGATGGATCCGTTGGCCATGCGCATGATGCTCGTTGTTACCGGTATCGGTCTGTTGGTGCACATCTTCTCCCTCGGTTACATGAAGGACGATGCCTCCAACAAGAGCCGCTACTTTGCCGGTTTGAGCATCTTCATGTTCAGCATGACCATGATTGTGATGGCTGACAACCTGGCCATGACCTTCATCGGTTGGGAAATGGTAGGCTTCTCCTCCTACCTCCTTATCGGCCACTGGTTCAACAAGGAAAGCGCCGCCGATGCTGCTAAAAAGGCATTCATCACCAACCGCGTGGGCGACTTCGGTTTCCTTATCGGCATTCTTCTTACCGTAGCCGTGTTCGGCACCCTCACCTTCAGTGAGATGGGTGGCGCCGTCAGCGGCATCTCCACCGCCGTTCTTACAGCCACCGTGCTGTGCCTCTTCTGCGGTGCCGTGGGTAAATCCGCTCAGTTCCCGCTGCATGTTTGGTTGCCGGATGCAATGGAAGGCCCCACGCCGGTATCCGCCCTCATCCACGCCGCCACCATGGTGGCCGCCGGTGTATACATGCTGGTGCGCTTGCAGGTAAGCATGGGTGAAGCCGCCTTCACGGATACAGCTTGCACTGTCATTGCCTCCGTTGGTGCCATCACCGCCGTATTGGCCGCCCTCATGGCCGTACAGCAAGACGACATCAAGCGCGTACTTGCCTATTCCACCCTGTCCCAGCTGGGTTACATGGTTATGGCCGTTGGTCTGCTTGCAGGCGAAGCCGCCATGTTCCACCTGTACACACACGCCTGGTTCAAGGCTCTGCTCTTCTTGGGTGCCGGTGCCATCATCATTGGCTGCCACCACGAGCAGGACATCTGGAAGATGGGTGGCCTGAGCAAGAAGATGCCCATCACCACCATCTGCTTCCTTGCAGGCACCATGGCTCTCATCGCCATCCCCGGTTTCTCCGGCTTCTTCTCCAAGGAGCTCATCCTCGACGCCGCATTAGAGAAGAGCCCGTTCTTCTTCTGGGTAGGTGCCGGCGTAGCAGCCCTCACCACCTTCTACATGGCTCGCCTCTGCATTGTTACCTTCATGGGTACAGCTCGCGACCACGGTGCTGAGCACGCCTCTGAAAAGAGCTTCACTATGAGCCTGCCGCTCATCATTCTGGCCGTCATGGCAGTCATCTCCGGCTACGGTTTTGTAGCAGATTACCTCGTACCGTTTGAAGGCTTCCACGCCCACGGCTTTGAGCTGGGCCTGCCCTTCTACGTAAGCATGGGTTCTCTTGCCGTAGGCCTGCTGTTGGCATGGGCTATTTACGGCAACGGCAAGCGCAGCACGGATCCGCTTTCCGGCAACGCACTTTCCAAGGCTCTGCGTGAGCGCCTGTACATCGACAAGTTCTACGACAAGGGCCTCATCGGCACCATCCAAGATTGCGGTGTACGCTTCATCGAGTTCATCGATACCACCATCATTCGTGGCATCCTTGTTCAGCTCACAGCATGGGTTGTCGGCCACTTCGGCATCCTTCTCAGCCGTCTGCAGGGTGGCTCACTGCGCGCCTACTCCCTCGTCATCGGTTTGGGTGTTCTCATCGTCATGTTCATCCTTGCCTTCACATTCCATACACTCTAACCTAATTTTACGACAATGCTTATTTGGCTTATATTAGTACCTGTGATTGCAGCAGCCCTCATCGGGCTTGCCAAGGCACCGGGCCGCGCAACGGCTCTGGCCAGTGCCACCTTCACACTGATTATGGGATTGTGGGCAGTCATCAGCACAACGCTCAATCCGGAATGCGCCAACTGCGCTTGCTGGAGCACCTTTGCCGGGCACGACCTGCAATTCACCCTCAGCCTGCCGCTGAGCCGCATCATGCTCCTGCTCTCCGTACTGGTAACCTTCGCCGCCATCCTTGGCCTTAAGGCCCCCAGCAAGGAAGCTGAGCGCAGCTGGAGCGTCTCTGCTCTGTTGCTCTCCACCGGTGCCATCGGTGCCTTCCTGTCCGACAACATCATCTCCTTCTACGCCTTCCACGAGTTGGCCCTCATCCCCACCTTTGTGATGATTGGCTACTATGGTCGCAGCGACCGCCGCACCATCGCTTGGAACGCCACGCTTTACTTGGGCCTTGCCTCTATGATATTGCTGGCCGGCCTGCTGCTTCTCTGCAACCAGATGGGTGCATGGAGCTTCAGCGCCATGAAGGAAGCCGTAGCCGCCGGTGTTGTACCGAGTGGTTGCGTGGTAGCCGGCCTGCTGTTGGTAGGCTTCGGCACCTTGGTATCCCTGTTCCCCTTCCACAGCTGGGCAGCACCGGCCTACGCCAGTGCCCCCACGCCCATTGCCATGCTGCACGCCGGTGTGCTTAAGAAGTTTGGTCTCTACGGCCTCTTCACCCTGGCTTGGGCATTCGGCCCCGCCTGCACCGAGTTCTTCGGCTGCTGGAACAACGTACTGCTTGTGCTCCTTCTGGGCAACGTGCTTTGGGTAGGTGCCGTTACCATGTCTCAGAGCCGTTTGGATGACTTGCTGGGTAACTCCTCCGTCATGCACATGGGCTACATCTTCCTTGCCTTTGCCGCTTACGTGGCACTGGGTGGCAACAACGAGCTTGCCTTCAAGGGTGCCGCCGTTCTGATGCTGGCTCACGGTCTTACCATTGCCATGCTCTTCCTCCTCAACGGCCAGATTGAGCACCAGACCCGCACCTTGGAGATGGACTCCTTGGGTGGTCTGGCAACCAAGCTGCCGTGGCTGGGCTTCCTCTTCGGCTTAGCAGGCATGGCCTCCATCGGTCTTCCGTTGCTTGCCAACTTCGCCGGTGAATTCACCGTATTCGTCTCCTGCTTCCAGGGTTGGAACAGCGGCGAGCCTCAATTCGACTGCTGCGTACTGAACACCATCTCCGGTTGGTTCGGTGGCTTGGGCCCGGTACAGCTGGCTACGGTATTTGCCCTGTGGGGTCTCGTCATCAGCGCCATCTACATGCTCCGTGCCTTCCGCCGCATTTTTGAGGGCGAAACCGGCCCTGCAACAGAGCGCGCCACCAAGTTGAGCAAGTCCGATGTGCTCTCCGCCGTCTTCCTTGCCTTCTTCATCGTTGTATTCGGTATCTTCCCCTTCATTGTCCTCTGAACCCACCGCTAAAAGAATACTATGGAAACTTCTATCATCTCTGCCACCTACACTTGGGCACAGTTCATCCCTGAGTTCACCTTGGTGGGTCTGGCTTCCCTGATTCTGTTGGCCGACTGCTTTTTACCCAAGCTGCCCAAGAGCTGCTATGCACTTTTGGCAGCCGTGGGCGCAGTAGCCACCGCCTTCTTCATGGATAGCGAGGTCAGCTTAGGGCAATTCCGCATGCTGGCCGTCATTGCCACAGCTCTCACCGTGCTGTTGGCTTACGATTACCGCCAAGTCATCTGCGCCTCCATCTCCGGAGACGACAGCGAGGAGGGCTCCACAGAGCTCTATGCCCTGCCCCTGATTGCCTGCGCCGGCATCTGCGCCCTCACACAGGCTAAGGACATCATCATGCTCTTTGTGAGCTTGGAGGTAGTCACCCTCAGCTCCTACGTGCTGGCCGGTTACTTCCGCCGCAATCAAGGCTCCATCGAGGCCGGTGTTAAGTACCTCATTCTTGGTGCCATGAGCACAGGTCTGCTGGTATTTGGTTCTGCTTGGTACTACGGCATGACCGGCTCCTTCATGCTCAACGCCGACGTTGTTACCAACGTTTTCTTCGGCACAGAGCCTGCCCTGAGTGTTGGTTTCATGATGGCCATGGCCCTTCTGTTGGCCGGCGCCTTCTTCAAGACCGGCACAGCCCCCATGCACATCTGGATTCCGGATGTATACCAAGGTGCACCCACACCGGTATCCGCCTTCTTGGCCGTAGCCTCTAAGACCGCCGGTTTCGCCGTTCTGTGCATGCTGCTCTTCCCCTTTGCCGAGTTGCAGGTAACTCCTATCATGCAGTGTTTGGTCATTCTTACCGCCATCACGCTGCTTATCGGTAACTTGGGCGCCATCGGCCAAACCAACGCCAAGCGTTTGTTGGGTTACTCCTCCATCGCCCAGGCCGGTTTCATCATGGTGTTCCTCATCAACTCCACCGGTGAGGTTGCCCAAACTCAGGTAGCTAACTACCTCACCGCATACCTGCTCTCCACCATGGCGGCCTTCTACGCCATTGCTATGGTGCGCACTCAGCGCGGCAGCGAGGAGCTCTCCGCCTTCCGTGCCCTTGGTAAAACAAACCCCGTTATCGCCTTCCTCATCACGGTTGCCTTTGCCTCCTTGGCCGGTGTACCGCTGACCTACGGCTTTATCGTGAAGTTTGACTCCTTCTGCGCCTTGGTCAACGCATACTCCGTATGGAGCTCCTCTTGCTGGCTCACCACCCTGCTGGTTATCATGGTGATTGGTGCCACAGCCGGTTTCTACTACTACTTCAAGGTCATCCGCGAGATGTACTGGGAGAAGCCGCAGGCTGAGCTCAAGCCGCTCAATGTGCCGATGGTAACGGCCGGTGTTATGGCCGGTTGTGTTATCCTCCTCATTGCCCTCGGCACCTGGCCGCTCCTTACCGGCAATATGTAATCCGACACTCCGCCGGAAAACAACATTTTCAACCGCAGCCTGTCACACAGGCTGCGGTTTTCTTCTTGCCTTATGCCGCTCAAAAGAATACAATGCAGCCATGCAAGCAGAGGATAAGGAGCCGGCAACGCCCCCCAAGAAAACCAGCCGACGTCGATTTTTGAAAATCTTGGCCGGCACCGCCTGTGCTGTCGGCATCGGCAAAGGGATTGACCTGCTGCTCCCCTTAACCCTCTGCCGCCCCGGTGAATGGTCAGGCCCGATTACGGATCACTTCAACGGGCGCCATTTCTTCAACCCGGCACGATACGGCAAGCACAATACGCACAAATCCGCCTCCGTGTTCCGATGGCTCTTCCGCAAGCGTGTCAAGGGGCATTACCCCGAGGTAACCACCAACCATTATACGCCGGAGCTGGCCCCCACAGTAGATGGCCGCGATTGGGAAATCACCTTGGTGAATCATGCCACCATGCTCATTCGTGTAGGGGGACTGAATATATTAACAGACCCCATTTGGAGCGACTACACGAGCCCCGTTCAAGGTGTGGGTCCCAAGCGCAAACGCCCCGTTGGCATCGCGTGGAATGACCTCCCGAAAATTGATGTGTGCCTGCTCTCGCACGACCACTACGACCATTTTGATGCCGCCACCCTCACCCGACTGTACCGGCGAGACAATCCGCTCTTTATCGTACCGCTCGGGCTGCGCAGCCTGCTCAACTACCACACGGGGGGAACCCCTCGCTGTGAGGAAAAAGACTGGTGGGACTCCATAGCTGTTACCCCGCAAGTAACAATTACCCTCACCCCCGCCCTGCACTGGAGCCGCCGCTATCGCCATGCCGAAGACAGCAACCGCTCCCTCTGGTGCGGGTTCCATATCCGCGTCGCCCACGGGCCATCCGTCTTCTTTGCCGGCGACACCGCTTTGTCCGATTGTTATCACGATATCTACCAACGGCTCGGCAGCCCCACAGTAGCGCTGCTCCCCATCGGCGCCTATCGCCCGGATTGGATACGGGCTCACCACACCTCGCCGGCAGATGCCGTGCAGCTTTTCCTCCGCCTGCATGCACAACAAGCCATTGCCTGCCACTTCGGCACTTGGCAATTGGCAGACGACGGCTACCAAGAAGCACTGGACGACCTCGCCCAAGCCCTGCAACAAGCGAGCATACCTGCACAACAATTCATCGCCCCCGATAACGGGCAAACCCTACGCGGTACCTGTTAACCGCAAAAAGGCATCAGCTTTCTTCCGGCGGAAGCATAAACATGAGGCGGTCCATGCCGTTCTCCGACACCTCTTTCCAAAGTGCCTTCTCCATCGAGGACACACGTTCTGCTCTCTCTTCGTCCGTCAATAACGAGGCATACTCATCCCCCAAGTTTTCTACCAAGCTTTGCTCGGCCATGCGGCTTACCAGCTCCGACCAAAAGGCGGAATCGCGGTACTCCTCCAAAAAATCGGAGTAAAACGCCTCATCTACATACGGGCGTTTAAAGAACCAATACCCGCAATCCGGGTTCAACTCCATATAGCGGGCAATAGAGGGAAGTTTGTGCGCCGACTTGAGGATGGACACACACAAGCGCTGCCAAGCCTGGGCACGCGGGTCTTCCGGCTCCTGCTGCATTTGGCCAAACATGGACAGCACCATGGCACACATCTCTGCCAGGTGAAGCATGTCTCCTTCGCTCAGCTCTAAATCCTGCGTAAGCATCGGCGCAAAAAAACGGAAGCAGGCTTAAATGAGCCCCAGCTGCATGCGGGCCTCTTCCGTCATCATGTTTTGGCTCCACGGCGGGTCCCACACAAACTCCACATTCACCTCGCCCACACCTTCAATGGCGTAAATGCCGGCCTCGGCCTCGGCCATAATGTGCGGCCCCATCGTGCAGCCGGGGGCTGTAAGAGTCATCATCACGTGCACATAAGCGCCTTCCTCCGGGCGGGGTACTACCTCCACCTCGTACACAAGGCCCAAGTTCACAATATCAACAGGAATCTCGGGGTCATACACGTTGCCCAAGGCCTTCCACACGCGGTCTTCCAAAGAAAGGGCGCTAAGATCCTCCTGTTCCTTCGGTTCCTCGGGAGGAATCACACCGGCGCGTGCCGCTTCATGGCGAGAAATACGCACCAAACCAATGTCTGTAGCAGCCGTGATGGAATTACCCAGCATTTGCGTAATATAGATGCGGGAGCCCTCCGGCAAAATAACAGTATTTCCTGCCGGAACCTGAACTCCGGCAATCTCAGCCTCTGTGATGACTTCTTGGTTAAACATGTTGCCCGCTCATTATGGCAGAATTCTCTCGGTATGCAAGATTTATCTCTGACTTAACAGGGCAAACTTATAGGAAATCACCAAAACGAAGATACGCAACCGGCTAAGTAGCCCGCCACCGCTCATGCTCACCTATTTCAAAATTGACCCAAGGCTCATATTGTGGTATAGAGAAGACATGAACAACAGACGGGTACTCCAGCTTTCCGCCATCGGCCTTTTATTGCTGCCCACAGCATGCGATGACGCCCCTACGCCCCCCCGCAACAGCGAGGCTGAGCGGCAGGAACGCACACTCTCGCCTATTAGCACACCGGCCACGCCCGCAGCACCGCAAAGCGGCATCGCCCTTCCCACCACCGAGGAAGAGTACGCCCAAGCCCTTCGGTTGCTGCTTGCCGCACCTTCTGCAGAGGCTATCTATAGCGAGCAAGTAAAACAAGTAACGGAAAGCTACCTCCGCCAATACCACCACACCCCGGAGCTTCGTGCTTTGGCCATGCAATGTTTTATTCAAGCGCTTTGTCTGCAACCGCAACGCTTTGCCGGCAAAGACTTTGACCAGGCCATGCGCTATTGTGAGTATTTGGAGGGCACCGCGCTTACCCCCGCACTGCCGGCCATGCGGGTCGCCATTCGTTTAGCAGATTACCGACTCCCGGCAGCAGAGCGCCAACAGTTGCTTCTCGACCTCAAAAACACGTGGCGCACGGAAAATAAGGAGCAATCCTCGCACCTTATCAAGCTGCTTTGCAACCTCGCCACACCGGCAGAAAAAGAGGAATACACCCGCCTCTACTTTAGCGAGCTGGATTACCCCGGTAATCCCTGCCGTTTGTACATGCTCAGTCAAAATCTCTACCTCCCGGATTCTGTGGAAAACATGCTGGCGGAGGAGGCTGCTCAAGGTGCGGATGCCGACTCCCTCTGCGCCATCATCCGCAACCTTCAGGAACGCCATTTGCTCTCTCCACAAGCGGCCACGCACCCTGCCCTACAGCCCTTGGTGCTCACCGTGCAATTAGAGCAACTGCTTCGTACAGCAGATACCCCTGCTGCCACCCTGCACAGCATAGCAGAGCAATTACAAAAGGCCTTGCCTCCCACCCCGGCCGCCGTGTCGCTCCTAGCCTTGGCGAGCTACTACCGCACCCAAGGGAACCCCGCAGAGGCCATACCGCTTTACAGACAAGTTGCAGCCACGGAGAGTCCCCACCGGCAGCAAGCCCTTTTCTGCCTGGCAGAGACACTGGCTGCCACCCAAGCTATTGACGAAGCTGAAGCACTATACATACAACTCTCCAAGGGCACATCGCCCCAAGTTGTCACCCAAGCTTTACAAGCACTACTGCAATTGCAGCGCAGCGCAGCCCGCTACACCGCCGCCCTCAACACAACCGGCGACCTCCTGCGAGTGGAGCGCAACCACGCCGCACGAGGCCACATCCTCATGCAGCGTGCGGAACTGGCAGAAACCATCGGCAACATAACAGAAGCCATCAACACCTACTCCCAAATTGAGCTGGAGCACTGCACAGACACCAGCGTTTCCATACGGGCCTGCCTCAACATGTTGAAGTTGCTGCAAATGCGTAACAATAAAGCCAAAACCGACAAAAGGAACGGCACCTACACGCCCTCCGACGCTTGGTATGCGTGGGTGCGTGGTAAAAACTTTATCAAGAGCCTGCAACATTCCCCCGAACTCATCGAATCTCTCACCCCGCAGGAGCAAGCCGATTTTCAACAGATTCAGGAAATTACCGCCGCCTTGGGAATTGACTATAACGTAGTCACCGAGGAACGCGACCGCAAGCACCCCTACTAATGCCACAACGGCGGGAATGTGTTTGCTTACTCTTGACGTGCTAATTTCTTGACTCACGCGCGCATACGTGCTAGAGTCATGCCATGAGTACGAAGTTCAGTTGGGAATTACACCCGTTGGACAGCGTGGCCGATTTTGGAGCAGAACTGAACGAGCAACTGCCGTTACTCGTCAGAAAACTGTTGACACAAAGAGGCATACGCAGTCCGGAGCGGGCAGAACAATTCCTCAGACCCCGACTAGCTGATTTGGGGGACCCTTTTGATATGCGGGAGATGGATGCCGCCGTTGAGCGCATCTTCCGCGCAGCAGATCACGGCGAAAGCATCTGCATCTACGGGGATTACGATGTAGACGGAGTAAGCTCCGTCACGCTTTTGCATACCATTCTCACAGCATACGGGCTGCGCCCCGCATGCTTCATTCCGGTGCGCACACGCGAGGGCTACGGCTTGAGCGAGGAGGGTATTCGCCGCGCCATTGGTAAGTGCGGCTGCAAACCCTCGCTGATTATCACGGTAGACTGTGGCACCTCCTCAGTAGATGAAGTGGCCTACCTCAACAGCATCGGCACCGATGTCATCATTCTTGACCACCACGAAAGCAGCACCCGCGGCCGCCCCCCGGCAGTTGCCGTGGTTAATGCAAAATTGGAGAACAACAGCCCCCTCACCTACCTGTGCAGCGCAGGCGTGGTATTCAAGCTGGCGCATGCCATGCTAAAGCGCCGCCGCTTACCGGATTTTGACCTCCGCAACTATTTGGATATTGTGGCCATTGCCACAGTGGCGGACATTGTGCCGCTGGTGCAGGAAAACCGTTTGCTCACACGCCATGGTTTGCGAGTCATGGCTCGTGGCGGCAATACCGGCCTGCAAGCACTCAATGAAGTGACCGGCCTGCGCAACAGCCCCAATGCCAGCCACATTTCATTCCGCATCGGCCCTCGCCTCAACGCCGCAGGCCGTATGGATTCCCCTTGCGATGCGCTGGAGCTGCTCATGACCAACGACTCCACCCGCGCCCTGCAACTGGCACAATGCCTGGAAGCGCACAACCGCGCCCGCCAGCAGGAAGAAGAAAAAATACGCGCCGAGGCAACCCACATGCTGGAGTCTCAATTCAACCCGGCCACCGATCGAGTCATCGTACTCGGCTCGCGCACGTGGCATCCCGGTGTTGTCGGCATTGTAGCCTCCCTGCTCATGCGCCGCTACCACAAGCCCACCTTCATCATCTCCTTGGATGAAACCGGTTTAGGCAAGGGCTCCGGCCGCTCCATTCCGGGTGTTTCGCTGGTGCAGGCCATCCATGCCTGTGCAGACACCTTGGTCTCCGGCGGTGGGCACGATATGGCAGCAGGCCTCGTCATTCGCGAGGAAATGATTGATGCTTTCCGTGCCGCGTTCGATGCCTATGTCGAGGCGCACACCAATGAAGAGCAACTCAAACCCAAGCTCAAGATAGATGCCGAAGTCACCTTGGCAGAGCTCACCCTAGAGTTGCTGGACAGCTACGAACTGCTGGAACCCTTCGGCAACTCCAACCCGCAGCCCATCTTCATGAGCCGCCGAGTGATGCTTACGGACGCCCCGCGCCACATCCAAGGCAACCATCTTAAACTCAGTCTGCGCCAGGGCAACCACGAGTGCGACGCCATGTACTTTAACGGCGGCAGCGTGCACCTGCCCGACCCGCCGTGGGACATCGCCTTTACCATCGACCGCAACGTGTGGCGAGGCCGCACCACGCTCTCCATGTCCATACAAGATATCCGTCCCGCCGCCCCCGTACCGCAGGCATGAGCAAGCGGAAGCACAGCGATGGACTCTACCCCAGCCCGGACAAAACCGGGACGGATACCCGTTGGCAAGGGAGTTATTACCTGGAAGATGAGGAGCCGGAACCGCCACGGCTCCTGAGCACGTTTACACGCATACGCCGTTTTATTTGGGCCGCTTTGCTGTACCTTCCGCTCAACATCCTCATCATTCAGGCATTAGGGCACTGCATCAGCCATTCCGCAGGCAGAATGGAAAACGTGCTTTTTTGGCTACGCACACCCATTTTCTACAGCATCATGGGAGCCATGTCCTTTGCCACGCTGGCTATCATGAACATGGGCAGAAAGCCCTCGCTCTACCTTTATGTGGTAGGGCACGAGCTTACCCATGCCATCGCCATTCTGCTCTGCGGTGGCAAAATCAGCGGCATCAAAATTGATTTAAAGAACGGCAGCTACGTTCTCACCAACAAAACAAATATCTTTATCGCCCTCACGCCCTATGTCATCCCCTTTTGGATGTTCATCTGGATGTTTGTGCTGTGGAGCCTTAACACCATCTCCCCCTTCCCCACCTTCCACAAATTCTTCTACTTCGGGTTTGGTTTTTGGTGGATTTACCATATTTATTGGACTGTCTACAGCATTATTCAAGAGCGGCAACCGGATTTGTTTGACAACGGCCTCTTCTTCTCTCTCATGATAATTGCCCTCATCAACTTCGGCCTTTTGTTGGGCATTTTGCTGCTATTCAATATCATCACCCCCGAGAGCTACCTGGAGAGCATTCGCTACACCCTGTCTACTTGGGGGGTCGCCGCTTTGAAATAACCCGCATGCGGGGGCGTTGACATAATTTGCAATTGCAGAAAAATAGCCGTGCTGCTATAATAACGCGCGCGCAAATGAAACTGTTCCGTCCTCTCTACATACTGCTTTTGGTCGTGATATTGGTCCCGGCCGCAGGTGGTTTGTGGTTATGGCAATACATTAGCCGCATGGCAGAGCCGGTGCTGCTGCCGCTTAACGATGAATACCACGAGCTTTCCGCTATTCCTGAGCAACACTTGGGTATTCGGCTTACGGAAATCTCCTTCCGCGGATGGGATGGCAACACGGTGCCGGCAGTCATTGCCGAAAAGGACGAAGAAGACTCCTCTCGCCAGCGCTCCGTGCTCTCAGAACTGGCGAACAAACAGACAGATAAATTGCAACACATTGATTATGCGCTTGTCTGTGTAGATTGGGACCACGGTATTCGCTCGGCTCTGCCTTTAGCAGAGTACCTCACCGCGGCCGGAATTCGCTGCGTGCTGTGGGAGCCGCGCGCGAAAGACAACGCCCGCGCCTTCTGCACCCACGGGCTCAAAGAATGCCGGGATGTACCCCTGCTGGTGGATGCCTTGGCCGCAGCTTGCGGCAAGGAGCGTCCCCTCATCATTGCAGTGGGGCAAGGGTACGGCGCCGGCCTGTTATTGCACGCCACAGCCAACGATGACCGCATACGCGGCATTGTGGCTATCGATGCCTTTGCCTCGCTGCGCGAATCGCTCAGCCGCACCATGCCGGAGAATTTGCTTTCCCGCGTTAAGCTGGCCCTCATGGATTTGAAAATCAACCGCACTGTGGGCTTCGAATGCTTTGATGTTGCCCCGGTGGAAAGTGCCTCCAACATCCACCGCGACACCCCGGCCCTTGTCATTAACCTGCAACAGGATAACCCCATTTGCACCATCAACGACGCCCTTTCCATCTTCCGCCAACTGCCCAGCGATTGCAAGGAAGTATGGGCTCTGCCCACCCCTCAGGATGCCCCCGGCGCCACCACCAGAACCGAGGAATGCACCGTAGGACAAGGCGATAATGAGCGCTCCTACACCTTTGAGCTGCACCTTGTGGCAGATGAAAACACGGCCTTTACCTCCATCATTTACTGGCTGCACGACCAATTTCTTACCGCTATTGACAAACCCCGTGTCACCACGCCGGCTCGCCCTATTTTGACCGCCGACTCACAACTCTGATTTTTCAACGCGCATGACCAAATTAACCCCTTCTCACCAACTCAAAACCAAGAAAACAAAAGGCGCCAACCGCCGCAGACAGGGCTACGAGCTTACGCAGCAGCGAGATATGGTACCCATAGCCTTGGGCGCAGCCTTTGCCGCTTTGGTGGTTCACATAGTTGCCTATCTGTTGGCACCCAGCATTTTCAGCTACACCCTCAAATCTGCAGATGAGCTTACCGATAAGGTGAAAGACGAAACAAAACGCGTCTACTTCAAGGTTAAGAAAGAAGACATTGAACCCATAGAAGAAGAACCGGAGCCGGAAAAACCGGATACCGAGCCTATTACGGCGCAAGAGCTGGAGCCCTTGGACGTAGACCTGTTGGACACCGAATTGACGGAGCTGGAAATGCGCCCCGGCGACACGCAGCTGACGGTGAAATCTGACCTCAATGAGAACAACGACTTCCTTAAGCCGCTGGACTCCTCCCCGCCCGCAGAAATTAACCTCAGCTCCCTGCAGGTGGAGGCAATTCCCCAGCCCCAGCTTTTGGAAAGCGCAGACCCCGTGCCCATGAATGCCAACGACACGGTTGTTAACATTGCCCCCCAAAACAGCGATATCAACCAACAAGGCGATACGCTGGAGGCCGACCTGAAGGAAGACGCTCGCACCGGCACGGAAAACCTGCCGGCAGATACCCGCACGCTGTCAGAACTGCTGGCTCAAAACAACCTCAGCTCCCAATCCGGTGTTGCCCGCTTGGGTGCGGACCTGCTGTTTGACTTTAACGAGTGCAAGCTCAAGTCCTCTGCTTTGGTCAGCTTGCAGCAGCTGGCAGCGCTCATCCAAATCAACCGCAACACCCACTTCATTATCGAGGGCCACTCCGACAGCATTGGCACCAAAACCTACAATGCCTTCATTTCCCTGCAACGCGCTGCTGCCGTGCGCCAATGGCTGCGCGATGTGGGAGTGCCCACGGACCGCGTTTACATTCGCGCTTGTGCTGATAATTCCACCATTGCTCATCCCACCGGTAATGCCGATGAGCAAAAGCTTAACCGCCGCGTGGAGATTCACATGCGCAGCGAAACGGAGGAAATCCCCGAAGGATGCTTGGACAACAGCTACAATATTGCGCTCAATAAGAAGGTGACTCAGCTGCTGAATGCCAAGACACCCACCCCGAAAACCTACAAATCCGTATCGCGTCTTAACGACCCGGAGCAGTTTGAAAACGATGCGGACGCCGAGCCGGTACAGTGATGGTCAACGTCGCACATGAGATTCAGGAAGGGTGCATCCCTCCCGGCTTGGCTGCAACGGTCCCGGGCACCTGCCGTTGGCTGGTGTCCTTGGATTACGACGGAACGCTGCGTGCCGCGGAACCACCATACATAGCACCCGCATTTTGGGCACTCATGCAACGCCTGCGCCCTTTTGGGGTGCGCTGGGGTATCAACACAGGGCGCGATTTGCCCTACCTGTTTAGCGAGTTGGCAGACTGCTGCCCTGTGCTGCCGGATTTCATCTGCACTTGCGAGCGCTATGTATACTTGGCAGATGCGGCGGGGCGGCTTTGCCCTATGGCAGAGCACAACCAAGCATGTGAGGCAATCAACCTGCGCCTGCGCCGCGAGTTTCAACCCACCCTGCACGGAGCTTTAGCGGAGATTCGCCGAACGCACCCACACTTGCAATGGGAGATTGCCGCTACAGACCCGCTCTCTGTAGAAGCAGCGGACTCTGAAACGATGGATGCCCTCATGCCCCTGCTTACCCCCCTCACCACGGCGCAACTGGCCATTCAACGGGCAGGCCGCTACATGCGCTTCGGAGATGCCCGATTTAACAAGGGCACCGCCTTGCAACTGGTATGCCACGCTTGGGGGATTGAGGCAAGTAAGCTCTTCATTATGGGCGACGGGCAAAATGATATTGACGCCTTCACCCTCTTTCCGCAAGCATACCGCTCAGCCCCGGCAGATGCGCACCCCATCGTTCTGCAGTGGATGCACTCCCATGGCGGCTTTATTTCCCCGGAAAACGGAGTTATCCGTGCCCTATCAGATTGGTTTGAGTCACGCGTTTTACCTCAATCAACATAAAAAAATGCGGCATAGAGACTCTTTCGGCTTGACTTTCACCCCAAAAGATAGTTACATATTTCCCCGACAACTTCAGCACACAATCAACAGAGTCGCTCCGCAGGTTCCTACCGGGTAGCAGCACCGCTGATACAGCTGCTGACGAATCCTCTCCAAACAGAGAATCAACAACGAAATCATAACACATTATGGGATCGCTTAAGAAGAGACGTAAGGCTAAAATCAACAAGCACAAGCGCAGCAAGCGCATGCGCCAGAACCGCCACAAGAAGCGTTTGCGTTACAAGTCCTAAGCTGCGCGCTTAGGCCACGTCCGCAAAGCGACGCTGTTCTTTTTTATCACGGCACTGTTCCTTCACGAACGGTGCCGTTTTTTATATCGTTCAATAAATGGGAGTTTGTCGGCCCGCCGTACTACGCACCGCAGGTGCGTTCTTCACTACAGCGCAAGCTGTTCTTCACCATCTGCCGCAGGCAGATTCTTCACCATGCCCAACGGGCATTCTTCACCACGGCGAAAGCCGTTCCT
>CAJGCZ010000028.1 GCA_904501975.1 uncultured Akkermansia sp. | reverse complement strand
TTCGGGCTTACGCCCTCGCCCTTATCTGTCGGCCTTCCGCGTCTTCGGCTGCGCCTCAGGCGCTACAGGGCTCCCTATCATTTTCATGCGTTACCGGGGGTTCTCATCTTCGGCTACGCCTCGATGAACCACCCCCGGCTACGTTCTGTCGTCCTCCGGACTCTCAAATTTGGCTCGCTGCGCTCGCGGGGTGGATACGACAAACTCCCATTTATCAACTAAGAAGTTTAACAGAGCGAAACGCAAAAACCGTGGTACGCTAAGCAACGCACCACGGTTTTTCAAAAATTATCGAGTTAATCAGGATTAATACTCAATGCTGTAATCCTCCGGATCACGCGGAGCCTCGGGTTCGCGCTCGCAGGGAGGCAGCATGGTGTTGAGGTGACGGCGCTGAATGGTCTTCTTCAAGCCGGCATCGTTCTTATCCGTAATTTCCTTAGCCTTCTTGACAGCCTTATCGCGCTTATCTTCTGCCTTCTTCACTGCAGAATTGTAAGAATCAAGGCTCTTCTTCTGGCGCTCGGTTGCAATCTCCTGAAGCTTCTCTTCAGAAAGGTCTTTTACGTCAATAGTGGGTGCAGCCTGGACACTAAGAGCCAGCGCAGCAAAAACAGAAAGGATGGAAAGCGTTTTCATGGTTATAAGGACACTTCCAGTATACGAGTTCCACACAAGATGTCAAGCTGTAAATTGATTGCGACCCACATTTTATGATTTTTCTGAAAAATGCCCTCGCATTTCAATAAAAAAGAGCTATCATAGGTGCATCGCCCGTATACAAGAAATGAAAAAGAGTTTCCGCTATATTCCGTTCCTTGGAGTCATTCTTATGTCAGCGTGCTGTTTTCAGCAAAAGCCGACAGAACCTCTGCCATTTAATCCGCTAGCCGCATTTACAGAATCTTACCGCAAGGCTCTGGCTGAATACCGCAGTAAATATCCGCAGGAGTATAAAACGCTGAAGCAAGCATACATAGAAGCCTACGCCGTCCTGCCCGGATACCCCACAACGTGGAAGGAAATCGACCACGATATCGAAGGCTCTGTATGGCAAAAACTGGCGGCTGAAGGGCATATTGAAAACACCTCAGAAGAAGCCAAAACCCACTTTTTATCGGAGATTTACCCCGCCATGTGGGAGGAAATTATGCGGTCAACAGATGGCAGCAACACCCCCCAACAGGTAAAACAGCGTCAAGCCATTTGCAATATCTGCAATTATACGCTGAATCCGAGTGAATGCAGCATGCCCCCGTGGGTGCAAATCAATTACAGCGATTCCTGCGGCATTGTTTGTCTGCCCCACCCCATGTCCCATACAGAAGAATGGCGCGACCATTACTACCACGTTCAGCTCGAATTGTTATCTAACGAAGAGAGAGCACTCGCTCTGTGGTACGATGCAGAAAGGAAGGCATTGTACAAGGAACGAACGCAGAATTACGAAGATTTCAGCAAAAAAGAGAAGAGCTTGAATGAGCAATACGCCAAACAGCGCCAAGCCATTAAAAAGGGCCGACATTAACACGGCGGCCCTTTCATTCTGTTTATGATACGCGAATAAAGAGGACTACCTCTTTTCTGTAGAGGAGAACTCACACAATGCAAGCGGCAACCAAAGCCAGCAAAGAAAGCAACAAGGAGATACCGACAAGCACATAAAGCATATTGGTACGCTGCTGAATCAGGCGTTCCATACGCATCTCCATTAATTCCAGCAAATGCTCCCTCTCTTCTTTCGGGATAGAAGACGGGGATTTTGTATTGCCATGGTGCACACTGTTTTGCCGACTCATCGTTTTGCCATTGCGAGTAAACGAAGTGCGAGAACAAGATACATGCTCAGTGGGCATGGCCTTCTCCATAGCCTCCATTTCAGCCTCTAGTTCTTCCATATCTCGGGCAAACTCCTGCCATTGCTTTTTCATCATTGTTCTTCTTTCTGTTCTCCCATCACTTTGAATTGAACCGGCACACAATGTACATCATGCGGAACCTCTGCCTCATTGGTACGCTGAGTGTTAATAAAGTAAGAAATTGACTGCAAAATATTTTACGCACCCAGCATATCACACAAAGGGTAAGGAGTAAAGGAGAATTGATACTGCTCTAAATGAAAAATCAAAATTGTTTTCTTGAAATCGCCTGTTTGCTATGGTAGCATGAGCGGGCACGCGTAACAAGGCATCATGGCAAAGAAAAAAGAAGACAAGATAGACTTCAAATCTGGGGCAACGGCAGAAAAAGAGCACGCCGTGATGCCGCAGGCTCCCGGTGTGGAAAAGAGCCTGCTCTCGATGATGACCATCGACCCCACCAACATTATCTCTCAATGCATTGCAGATGGCCTGACCGGTGATTACTTCTACATCCCTGCCCACCGAATATTGTGGGAGATTTTCCGCGAGCGCTATGAGAAAGGCATTGCAATCGATACCGTATCCGTAGCACAGGAGCTGGCCGACAACAAGAAATTGGAAGCCGTAGGCGGCAATGCGGGGTTGATGGATATTTTTTCCTTTGCCACGACCACGGCTTTGTACTCCCTGCACTTTGAGACGCTGAAGGAAAAATATATTCGCCGCAGCATCATTCTCACCGCCAACCGCGCTACGGATGCAGCCTATACCTCGGAGGCAGAAGTGGAAGAACTGCTGGACCAAACGGAGCAGGAAGTGTTGCAAATTCGCCATGCCTCCGCAAAAGGAGAGGAATGGAGCCTGAAAGACGACATTGAGAAAGCCGTATCCAACTTGGAACGCATGATGAGCACCCAAGGTGGCATCCTCGGTATTTCCACCGGCTACCCGAAGTTGGACACCATGATTAACGGCATGAAATCCGGTGAGCTTTTCGTTATTGCCGCGCGTCCGTCTATGGGTAAAACCTCCTTCATGCTCAATATTGTAGAGCACGTGGTGCTAGACTTAAAGCTACCCATGATGGCCTTCTCCTGTGAAATGCCCAGTGAGCAGCTGGTGGAGCGCCTTCTCTATGCGCGCGCTGCCATCAGCAAGTCTGCCCTCAAGGCAGCAGGCGGCAAACTGACACCGGAGGAAGTAAAGCGCTTCAAATCTGCCATTACCGAGCTGAAAAACAGCAAGCTGATTATTGACGACACGGCCGGTATCTCCATCTCTGAGCTGCGCGCCAAAGCCCGCCGCCAAATGCGCAAATACCCGGATTTGGCCGCCATCGGCATCGATTACCTCCAGCTCATGCGCTCGCACACCAAGCAGGCTCAAAACAGCCGCGAACGTGAAATTGCAGAAATCTCCGGTGGCCTCAAGGCCCTCGCAAAAGAGCTCAAGATTCCTATTGTTGTGCTGGCCCAGCTGAACCGTGGTCCGGAAAACCGTACCGGCAAGAACAAGGGTACGCCCATGATGAGTGACTTGCGTGAATCCGGTGCTATTGAGCAGGACGCCGATATGATTGGCTTGCTCTGGCGCTCCAAATACTACGCCGAAGACGATGAAGACCGCGAAAAAGCCGGCAACGATGCTAACCTGTTGCTTGCTAAAAACCGAAACGGTCCTACGGGTGACGTTCCCCTTTCTTTCCACGCAGAAATCATGCGTTTCGTTCCTCGCATTCCCACAGAAGGAGACGACGAAGAATAACGATTTTCCTCCTCCAAAGCCCCGGCTCATACCCGGGGCTTTTTGCTGCCACAGCATCCGGCGATGAGGTGATGCTGCCACAATGGGCACGAACTGCTACTACGGCACAGCGTATTTTTATGTGACTGCACCATATTTCTTTGGTATTTTACCTGATGTGGCAGAATTCAGGATTGACCGCCGGGGTAGAAACTGGCATAATATGTGGCGTTATGAAGACACCTGTAACCGTAACCGTGACCGGCGCCGCCGGCAACATTGCATACTCCCTTCTGTTCCGCATCGCAGCCGGTGAAATGCTGGGTGCTGATCAGCCCGTTATTCTGAAGCTTTTGGAAATCACCCCCTGCCTTGAGAAGCTCAACGGCGTGGTGATGGAGCTTGAGGACTGCGCCTTCCCGCTGGTGCAGGAAATCGTAGCTACCGATGATCCTGCTGTTGCATTCAAGAATGCTGACTGGTGCATGCTCGTGGGTTCCGTACCCCGCAAGGCCGGTATGGAGCGTAAGGATCTTCTCTCCATCAATGGTAAGGTATTCGTTGGCCAGGGCAAGGCTATCGCTGAGAACGCCGCTCCCGGCTGCAAGGTATTTGTAGTGGGCAACCCCTGCAACACCAACTGCCTCATCGCCATGCACAACGCTACCGGCATGCCCAAGGAAAACTTCTTTGCCATGACCATGCTCGACGAGTACCGCGCTAAGGCTCAGCTCGCAGCTAAGGCCGGCGTGCAGGTTTCCGATGTCACCAACATGACCATCTGGGGCAACCACTCCGCTACGCAGTACCCGGACTACACCAACGCTAAGATTTGCGGCAAGCCCGTAACTGAGGTAATCTCCGACACCGAATGGCTGCAGACCGACTTCATCAAGACCGTTCAGCAGCGTGGTGCTGCCATCATTCAGGCTCGTGGTCTTTCCTCCGCCGCTTCTGCCGCTAACGCCGCTCTCATGACGGTGAAGAACCTCACCACCCCCACCGCTGAGGGTGACTGGTACTCCGTGGCTCGCTACAGCGATGGTACTCACTACGGTCTGCCCGAGGGCATCATTTGCTCCATGCCCAGCCGCACTGAGGCTGACGGCACGCTGACCATCGTTGACGGCCTGCCCATCGACGAGTTCTCCCGTGGCAAGATTGAGGCCTCCTGCAACGAGCTCCTTGAGGAGCGCGCTGAGGTTCTCGGCTAAAGCTACGAATCAAAAAGCTTATTATCCCCTCTGCCTTTTGTTGGGCAGAGGGGATTTTTTTATTGCATAGCAGCTCTCGAAACGTAGGATTGACAACAGATATTGCCTACGTTATACTACGCGGAGCACTGTTATTCTCTATAGCCTACCTACCTTTCATATCGCAACCATGCATATACAAATCAAGAGAAAGACCTTTGAAAAGAATTGGGAGGGAACCATATTTACCGCGCAGGCAGAAGTATTCGGTCACGCTTCTTTTGATTACAACACAAAGCGCTTCAAGGTAACACGAGGGAAAGATGAACTTATCATAGATAAGTATGGCGCCCATGAAACCCAAGGACAACTGTATTATAATGGCGAATCATGCGGAAAAATCAACATAGACGCCATGGGGGAAATAATGATTACGGATGCGTCAAACAAAACAATCCTGTTGTTTACGAGAGATTCATTCAGGCGGCGCAAAAAATGGGCATATCGGCAAGGTTTTAGTTTATCTCAAGCAAATATGTATGCAGCGTGGGGAGGATTGCTTATTTCTCAGCACTCCATCGTTTCCTCTATTGTTTCGTATGGAAATTGGATACTGCCGACCTATGAGGACAGATATCCGTTATTATCAAAAACGGATGAGGCCAATATCGCGTCGGTTGCAGCATTTGAACAGTTACTAATCACTGCTGTGGCATGCCATCATTTGAATATTAAACCGTTTAATCAGCCAACCGTTCCTGATACAGACTTGTTGGAAGTACCTACTTTTGTCAAAAATGAAGAAAAAGGGATTCTTTCCATCAATCCCGATGCTTTCCCTTCACGCAAAGCGGAAAAGTTTATTTTGAATTATCCGTGGGAGACCTGTTCCATCATCGCACTCTCCACAATATACTTTATCGTCCTTTTGTTTTGGGATTTTCCTGAAACATTTACCTTCAGAACTCATATCGTCGCCCCTGTCATGACATTTCTGCTCATGAACGGCATCCCCGGCAGCATACTTCTTATTCAACTACTAACAGAACCGTATTTTGATTCGCAAAAGGATGAGATACGGCTTTATAAAAAAGTCCATTCTATCATCATGAGAAAATAGCAAAGAGCCCGGAGCTTTTGCCCCGGGCTCTTTGTTCATTCGTTGAGCACACTCTTGCAGAATGAGCCAAACGAGCATTTCAACAGCTTATTTCTTCATCCATCCTCTGCACTTAGCAACAGCCAGCACGCCTAAGCCGGCAACCAAGCAAGCAGACGCAAACCAGAGGCCGCCGCCATTAGTAAAGACAATGGGTGCGAAGGTGACCAGCGCAATTTCTACCGGGGCAATGAAAAGGTAGGCCAGCGCATAGCTATCCAAGCAGCGGGAGCGCATATCGGGGTCCACCACACGCAGCAAGGCAATACCCATAGCCATGGTACCCGTAAACCAGCCCCACGTGAAAATGGCTTTTTCAAACCAGCATTCCTTTTGCATCAGTTTGCCCATCAACAACACATAAAGAAGCGTGCCAACCAAGCCAACAATCAGCAAAATGACCAAGGGCTGCCAATAGGCCACCACCACGGAAAGCTTGATACTGGCAATACCGAAGGCCACAAGGAAATCTGTCATCATGCCACTCATGTGGCTGATGGTTTGCGGGCAGGTATATTGCATAGCGCCGGTGTGATCCAAAATTTTACGCAGGAAAACACCTACCACAAAGGCGCAGCTGAACACCGGCAGCTCTAAGCCCGGCACCCACATACCCACCAACTTGCTCAATCCATAACCACCCAAGGCAATAGCAGCCACTACCGTCAGATTAAAGGTGAGCGAATCAATGGAAATGGAGGAACAAGTATCTGTACCCAAGCGGGGGCGCTTTTCTTCCGGTACCAGCAAACCGGTGCGCAATTCGACCGGCAAGGATTCGTAATCCGTGATATAGGAAGTATGGCCCTTGCGCGTGGCCCACTTAATGAGGGGCAAGCCAATGAAAACGGAAGCAACAATACCCACGGTTGCCGCAGTCATGGCCAGCGTTACAATGGCATCGTTGCCCATGTTCTTGAAGGCCTCGCCCACGGCAGCTGCGGTACCGTGGCCACCACAGAAACCACTAGGCATGGTGATGCCGAAGCCGGCTCCAATCTCCGGCCAAATATACTGCAATACCAGCAAGCCTAACAAACCACCCAAGGCCCACTGCAACAGCAAACCGGCTTGGGAATATGCCCACATGCGGCCAATGGAGGCACCGGCATCCTCCCCACGCTGCGAGGTAATTGCCAACGAACCGAAAATAAAGGCTATGAGTATACCGGCATAGGTACCCAACTGAGAAGAAAGGGGCAACACATCCATACCCCCGGGGCCAAAAGCCAAGCCCAAGAATCCGGCAGCTAAGCTGGGCGGAATAAAAAACTTCTGCATCAGTCTCAACTTAACGCGCATCCACTTACAAATCAACAGCAAGCACGAGATAACGCCAAGGTCAACAAAGAGAGTCCAAGGAGTAAAGTTTTCCATAACGGGGCGAGATTATACCGAATAAAATTGTAAAATCAAGCTTTTTCGCCACAGCGCCTTTTCGGCAAGTGCAAGTTACTCTGCAAGTTATTGAATAGTTAGCGCCGTTGCGGGGTCATAATCTACGAACCCTTTCCCCCTCATGAACAACCGAAACATTACCCGATATACCTACGAAAACACGGATTTTCAGGGCTGGCGTGTCAGCATACAACGCTGTGGCCGCATCATCACGCGCTATTTCTCTGATTTACAATACGGCTCAGAGGAAGAATCGTACCGCCAAGCCATTGACTACCGCGACGAAGTATTCTCACAAATGGCCCGCCACCACGATAATTTACCGGAATACATGGACCACGAGCTGGCTCACTTGCAGGATTTGCTGCGCGAGAAAGAAAACAGCGTAGCGCATGCAGGGCACACGCACCATCGCCGCAAATGAGACTAAAAAGCAGCCTCAAATCACTCCTCTTCTTCCTCTGTGGTACGGGTAGAGACCGGCACCATCAAGGGAGTGAGCAAGGCACTAAGCTCATCGCACCCAAAGAACTGCGCCTCACCAATACGGCGAAACTCCATCGAAATGTACTGAATGCACAACACAAGCTCGTTCTTAAGCTCCGGGTTATTCTCAATATGGCGCCACAAATCTGTTGTGGGAACAGCATCATTGTAGGAGCGCAGCTTATCAAAATTGGCACGCAAAGGCTCTACCGCCTGCGCTGCAGAAGCAGCATTCTGCACCGAGCGCAGCAGAGTCAACTGCTCTGCCAAGCCGTTTTCCAACGCCGTGCAGACGCTCAATACACTATCATTTGCCGTGGCTACACAACAGGCTATGCTACTCAGCGCAATCAGAATGGAGGCTTGCTTCATGCCATGAATTTTAGAACTGAAGTTCCCCGTTGTCAAGCGGAATGATACTTTTGAAGGGTATCAAGGCAGTTTTTTTCTTGTCAAAGAAGAAGCAAAAGGGTAGAATGGCGGTGAAGAATCGTACACAACGCTTACCATGTCTCAATCCATACTTATCGTTATACCGGCCCGTTACGCCTCCACACGTTTGCCGGGCAAGCCTTTGGTAAAAATTGCCGGCAAGGAAATGATTCGCCGTGTTGCAGAAATAGCCGAATCCATTTGCCGCCACAACGAGAATTGCAGCTACGTTGTAGCTACGGACGACACTCGTATTGCTGATTTTTGTGAGGGAGCCGGGATTCCGGCTGTAATGACGGCGGAAACCTGCCGCAGCGGCACAGAACGCTGCTGGGATGCCGTAAGCCAACAGGCAGAGGCACCGGCCTTCATCATTAACCTGCAGGGCGACAACCCTCTGTGCCCGCCGTGGGTCATCCAACAGCTTATTGATGAATGGAAAGCCACCCCGGGCGATGTATTCACCCCCTGCATCCACTTGGATTGGAATGAATACGACCGCTTGGTGGAAAGCAAGAAGAGCACACCGTACAGCGGCACCACGGTGCTGGTAGACAAGGACGGCTATGCCATGGCCTTCTCTAAGAGCACCATTCCCGCTATTCGTAAGCCTGAGAAAGCACGCGCCACGCTGGAGAAGAGCCCCGTACGCCGCCACGTTGGCCTGTATGCCTATACCCTCAGTGCGTTGAAGAATTATTTTGAGCTGCCGGAATCCGACTACGAAATCGGCAGTGTTGAGGGCTTAGAGCAAATGCGATTCCTCTACAACGGACTGCGCGTTAAGATGGTAGAAGTAAACTACCGAGGCCGCAAGACAACCAGCGGCGTCGATTCTCCGGAAGACATTGAGCGCGTGGAAGCCATTCTTGCAGAATACGGCGAATATGAGCTCTGATACCGGCGCAGCCACGCAGAAAATGCCGCAGCACATTGCCATCATCATGGATGGCAATGGCCGCTGGGCTGAGCAAAATAAGGTTTCTCGCTCCAAAGGGCACGAAACCGGAGGACAGACTGTGCAACGGGTCATAGACCTTTGCATAGAAAAAGGCATACCGTGGTTAACCCTGTACGCATTCTCTACGGAAAACTGGGGACGCTCTAAAATTGAGGTGAATTACCTCATGAACATGCTTGCCAAGTTCTTGAAAGAGCGTTTGCCCGAGCTCATGGAGAAAAACGTGCGCTTGCATGCTATTGGCGAGCTGGATATGCTACCGGACAAATGCCGCAAGCGCCTCAACGAATGCTTGGAGCAGACCGCAGGCAACACGGCGCTCAACGTAGTGCTGGCGCTTTCCTACGGCTCTCGCCAAGAAATTACAGCAGCCGCTCGCCGCGTGGCAGAGCTGGTGCAAAAGGGCGACATAAGCCCGCAGGATATTACCCCGGAGCTCATCAGCAGCAACCTCTACACCGCCGGCATGCCGGACCCGGATTTACTCATTCGCACCAGCGGAGAGATGAGAATCTCCAATTACCTGCTGTGGCAAATCAGCTATGCGGAACTGTGGGTAACGGATGTACTTTGGCCCGATTTCGGCAGAACGGAATTGGACGCCGCTCTAACGGATTTTGCTGCACGCAACAGGCGATTCGGCAAACGCTGATTCCCGCCCCGTTCCTTCTCCATCGGCCGTTTTCCCTACCCGGAAAGCGGCCGACTTCTCTTTTACTCTTCCGCCCGATAAAAAAACAAGATTTTCTTCAACTGGAAGATTGACGTCCTGCAAAATATAGTGTAGTATAAGGGACAGGTGCAGGGCTATGCCCGGGCATCGCGGCTTAATACTTTACCACTCTCCGTCCCGTGTACTCAAACGAAAATTACCTTCTCGAACTTCTGGTGGAAGCCGGCGCCATCGACGCCGGTACGCTCGATGGCGTTAAAGCTGAGCTTTCTCCGCTCGATAGCACCATCGACTTCCTCATTAAGAATAATTATCTGACGGCAGAATACATTGCCCAAGTTGCAGCCTACAATTCATCCATGGAATATGTGGATTTGGCCTCCTTTGAGGTGGATCCCAACATCATTGCTTCCACCAATGGAGAATTGGCACGCCGTGTCGGTTTCCTGCCCATTGGCGATGACGGCTACTCCTTGCAGGTTGCCATTGCAGACCCGTTTGATATGGAGACCCTCGACAGCCTGCCCCAATTCTTAGGCCGCGAAATCTCCTACTTTGTAGCCTCCGACATCGGCTTGAAAAAAGCCATCGACAAATATTATCCGGAGAAGAAAGACTTGGCTAAAGGTGACTCGGAAGCCCCCATCATTGAGTTGATTGACAACATGTTCAACGAAGCTCATGAGATGCGAGCATCCGATATTCACATTGAGCCGATGGAAGACCGCATCCGCATGCGTTACCGTGTGGACGGTCGCTTGGTAGAGGTAGCCAACCACCCCAAAAAGCTGCTGGGTGCTATTGTAGCACGTCTTAAGGTAATGAGCTCCAGCATGAGCATCGCAGAAAAGCGACTCCCGCAGGACGGCCGTATTGAGATGGACCTGAGAGACGGCATGCACATTGACCTTCGTGTGAGCACCGTGCCCACCAACCACGGCGAATCCGTCGTAATGCGTATTTTGGATAAATCCGCTCTGGCCTTGGGCTTGCCGCAGCTGGGCTTCCTTTCCGATGACGAGGCCACCTTCGATCGCTTAGTCACCCTGCCCGACGGCGTTATCCTTGTAACCGGCCCCACCGGTTCCGGTAAGACGACAACACTGTACGCCTGCCTTAACCACCTGAACCGCCCGGACAAGAAGATTATCACCGCTGAAGACCCGGTAGAATACGAAATGGCCGGTATTAACCAGGTAATGATTCGCTCTGAGATTGGCATGACCTTCGCCGCTGCCCTGCGAGCCATGCTGCGTCAGGCCCCGAACATCATCATGGTGGGTGAAATTCGTGACGGAGAAACCGCCGGCATTGCCATTCAGGCCGCTATGACGGGTCACTTGGTTCTCTCCACCCTGCACACCAACGATGCCCCTTCCTCCGTTGCTCGTCTTGCAGATATGGGCATCGACCGCTTCCTTATTGCCTCTGCCGTGCGTGCCGTCATGGCTCAGCGTCTCTGCCGCAGCCTCTGCTCCTGCCGCATTCCCGGCCAGCTCACACAGAAGCAGGCAGACACCCTCGGCATCGACATCACGCGCCAGGTCATGGTACCCAATCCCGGCGGTTGTGCCAAGTGCCGTGGCAAGGGCATGAAGGGCCGTATGGGTATCTTCGAAATTTTCCAGGTAACGGACGACGTTCGTGGCCTCATCAACTCAAACCTCACCTCCGCACAGCTGCGTAAGCGTGCCCGTGAATTAGGCATGCGCACTCTGCGTGAGGACGGCATCCGCAAAGTATTGGCCGGTCGCACAACTGCAGATGAAATCATCCGCGTAACCACCGGCGACGCCAGCTGATAAACCTCAATTAACCCACATACACACCACACAATTTTCTCGATATTATGGATACAGATGTAACACTTGAGGTTTTCATCAACAACGGCATGATGGACAAAGCCTTGTCTCGCGACGTCAAGGAAGAAATGTCCAACAGCGGCAAGGAACTCTGGGAAACCCTCGTCGACTTCGGCGTTATCGGTGGTCCGGAGGATTTCTGGAGCATCATTGCCACTGAAGTGGGTGCCCAGTTTATCTCGCTGGACGGCTTTGTACCGCCTCAGGAAGTGCTGGATATGATTCCCGCAGGCCGCGCCCGCATGCATGGCGCCCTGCCCATTGAGTACCGCGAAGGCGATGGACTGTACGTTTGTTTGGAGGATCCGCTGAATCCGCAGACAATTGACGACCTTCGCATTGCCACCGGCCACGATATTTATTTGTACGTAGCAGCAGACTACGAAGTACGCTCCCGCATTACCGAATACTACGGTGGCGCAGAAGCCGCCATGGGCGACCTGATGAGCGAGCTGGACGGCATGAACGTGGGCAGCCAGGATGGTGCAGAAGAAGCCAATTCCGCCCCCATCATCAAGTTCGTTAACCTCGTTATCATGCAGGCTATTAAGGAGAAGGCCTCTGATATTCACTTGGAGCCCTTCGAGCACGAGTTCAAGATTCGTTACCGTGTAGACGGCGCCTTGTACGAAATGCAGGCACCCCCGCCCTCCTTGGCCAACTCCGTTATCTCGCGTGTGAAGGTAATGGCCGGCATGAACATTGCAGAGCGCCGCGTGCCGCAAGACGGTCGTATCGTGATGAAGGTAGGCAACGGCGGTGTGGATATGCGTGTTAACTCCCTGCCCACCCAATACGGCGAGTCTGTGGTAATGCGTGTGCTCGACCGCAACAGCGTCAGCCTTAACCTCGACAACCTGAACCTTTCCCCGAAGCTGCACGAGTACATTATTGATACGGTGAACAAGCCGAACGGCATTTTCGTGGTAACGGGTCCCACCGGTTCCGGTAAAACCACCACGCTTTATGCAGCTTTGCGCGAAATCAATACCGTTGACACCAAGATTCTTACCGCAGAAGACCCGGTGGAATACGACATCGACGGCATTGTTCAGGTGCCGATTAACGAAGCCATCGGTGTTACCTTCCCCCGCGTACTGCGTGCCTTCCTTCGTCAGGACCCGGACCGCATTCTGGTGGGCGAAATTCGTGACCAAGACACCGCACAGATTGCTATTCAGGCAGCTCTGACAGGTCACTTGGTACTCTCCACCCTCCACACCAACGACGCCGCCGGTGCCGTAGCCCGTTTCATCGATATGGGCGTGCAGCCGTTCCTGTTGTCAGCCACCATTCTCGGTGTATTGGCACAGCGACTCGTGCGTACCATTTGTCCGTATTGCAAAACGCCGTATACCCCCTCAAACTCCCTGCTTAGCCAGCTGGGCATCAACCCCGCATTGATTGGTCAGCAGCAGTTCTTCACCGGTGCCCGTTGCGATAAATGCGCCAACACCGGCTATAAGGGCCGAAAGGGTATTCACGAATTGCTCAATGCAACGGATCCCATCCGCGAGCTCATCACGCAGAACGTGCCCTCCATTGTCCTCAAGCAGAAAGCAATCGAATTGGGCATGAGCACCCTGCGCGAAGACGGTATTCAGAACATCTTTGAGGGTAATACCACCATCGAAGAAGTACTTAAGTACACCTAAAGCTTGACGACTCTACAAACATTTGCTATCTTTTTAAGGTAATCAACAAATTTCCGCTAACTTACACCAAATATTATGGCTAATTTCAAATATACCGCACTCGACCAAAACGGTGTGGAAAAAACAGGCATCATCGCCGCAGACAACAAAATGGCTGCTGCCGAAATGGTGCGTGCACAGGGTCTTCTGCTCCGTGAATGTGTAGAAACCTCCAAGAGCGCCAAACCCACCGGAGCTAAGGAAGTTCGCAAGAAGGGTGACAAGAAGAAGAAGAATGCCGGCGGCGGCAAGGCCGGTGCACCCGTCAAGCAGAAGGAGCTGATGATTTTCACGCGTCAGCTTGCCACGCTGATTGATGCAGGTCTTCCCCTCTTGCAATCTCTGACAGTGTTGCAGAAACAGGAACCGAACCCGAACCTGCGTGCCACCATTGCCGCCATTGCAGACGCAGTACAGGGCGGTGCCACGTTCTCTGAAGCCCTGAGCGCCTATCCCAAGCTCTTTAACCGCCTGTTCGTCAACATGGTGAAGGCCGGTGAAATCGGTGGTGTGCTTGAAGTTGTACTTCGTCGTCTTGCCGAATACCAGGAAAAAGCCAACAAGCTGCGCAGCAAGGTGGTATCTGCCATGGTTTACCCGACCATCATTCTTGTGATTGCCGTGCTGATTCTTGTATTCCTCATGCTGGTAATCGTGCCGCAGTTCAAGGAGATGTTCGCCGGTCAGGGACAGGAGCTCCCTGCACTGTCTGAGTTCGTGTTCAACTTCTCTGATATCTGCATGCACTGCTCTGTACCGTATGTGCCGAACGCCGTATTCGTGCTGCTGGTAGTAGGTGCCATCATCACCGGCATTTCCTTCTGGAAGCGCACCCCCGCCGGTGGCCGCACCATGGACCGCATTCTTCTGAAGGTACCCAAGCTGGGCCAGCTGAACCGCGTGAGCGCCGTTGCTCGTTTCTCCCGTACCTTCGGCACCTTGGTATCCTCCGGTGTACCGATTCTGCAGGCCCTACTCATTACCCGCGACACAGCCGGTAACGTAGTAGTAGCCGATGCCGTTAACAAGATTCACGATGCCGTGCGCGAAGGTGAATCCATCGTAACGCCGATGAGCGCTGCTGCCGACATTTTCCCGGCCATGATGATTTCCATGGTGGACGTGGGTGAAGAAACAGGCCAGCTGCCGGACATGCTCATGAAGGTGGCCGAAGTATACGACGAAGAGGTAGACAACAGCGTAACGGCTTTGACCGCCATGCTGGAGCCGCTCATGATTGTATTCCTTGCCGTAGTGGTAGGTAGCATCGTGATGGCCATGTTCATGCCGATGATGGAAGTTATCAAGACCGTCTAATACACATGAAACTCCGCACCAACAGAAAAGCTAAAGGCTTTACTCTGATTGAGGTTCTGGTTGTGATTGCCATTATGGCAGCACTGGGTGCCATTGCTTGGGTATCTGTAGGCGTCGTCAAATCCAAGGAAGCCAACGGCACGGCTCAGATGCACATTGACAAGATTGCCGCCGCACTCAACGAATACAAGGCCAACGCCACTACCCCGATGCTCTGGGGTAATGGCGACAAGGACAGCGCCAATGCGCTCTACCAGATGCTTAACAGCGACTTTGATGGCGACGGCAACCCGGATAAAGGGCTTACCCCCTACTGCAAAGAGCTGCGCTACTATGATCCGGCAAGCGGAGAAAGGCCTGAGGGTATCGTCTACATCAACTTCGATAAGAACATGCACGCTATCCTCGACCCCTGGGACAATTACTACTTCTACCGCCTTGGTTACTCCTTAGAAGGGCCCAAGAGCTACAGCGGCAAGGGTAGCAAGCGCTCCAAAGGCGGTAGCCAAACTCAAAAGGGTAAGGGTATCAACGTCGATTTCGATATTTTCTCCTTGGGTGAAGACGGCTTAGGCGATGGCCGCACTAATAAAGACGAAAACAAGGATAACATATCCAACATTAAGTTCCTTGTTAAATAAGCCCTCAAACCAAACATTTTACACAGTGCCCGTACTTCTCACCAAGCGCGGGCACTTTTTTTTCTAACAACTCAACAACAAGTTTTCACACAATGAAAATGCAAAAGCAAACATTAGCCCTCCTTCTGTGTGCCTTAACTGCGCCTGTTATGCTGGTAAGCTGCAAACCTAATGCCACGGCAAGCACTCAGCAAGAAGAAAATACAGTCTCCGAAGCGCCTGCGGCCGCAGCCTTGGTTCAACGCATGACACCGCAATTTGCCAAGCGAGTGCATTTCAAGCTGAACGCTGAGGCTGCTGCCCCCACCATCACCGGCATGGGTAACAGAATCACCATTACTGCATCTAACGAGAATGAGTGTATACGAGCCTACGGCTATTATCTGCGCAACATTGCGCACGTTCACTTCTCCTGGAACGGCGATAATAGCTCCGGCGCGCAATTTATCATCCCCACCCAAACGGTAACCGTACCGCAAGCACTGCCCTTCAATTACGCCTATAACTACTGCACCCTGAGCTACACCGGCGCCCACTGGGACAAAGCCCGCTGGGAGCGAGAGCTGGACATGCTGGCCTTAAATGGGTTCCGCTATGTGTTAGTCACCTCAGGCTTAGAAAAAGTGTGGCAACAATTCCTGCGAGAACTGGGCTACCCGGAAGAAAAGATTGCCCAATTCATCCCGAATCCGGCCTACGCTGCTTGGTGGAACATGGGCAATTTGGAGGGCGAAGGAGGCCCGGTATCGCAAAGTCTCATCGATGCAGAAGCAGAGTTGGGCAAATTTATTACCCACCGTTTGAAGGAACTGGGCATGGAACCCGTGCTGCAAGGCTATGTGGGCTTTGTGCCGCATGATTTACCCCAAGCCGGCATCAACGGCACCATTTTGGGGCAAGGCAAGTGGTGTGGCTATAACCGCCCTGCCGTTCTGCAACCCACATCCGAAGCCTTTAGCGGCATTGCCGCCCTGTGGTACAAGCATCTGCATGATGTATACGGCACCACAGCCAACGTATACGGTGGCGACCTCTTCCACGAAGGCGGCAATAAAGGCAACACAGATTTAACGCAAGCAGCAAAGGCGGTTCAGCAAGCCATGCAAGCCGCTTCCAAGGATTCTATTTGGCTGCTGCAAGCCTGGGGTGGCAACCCTGATAAGCGCTTACTTAACGGCTGCTCTGCAGAGCATACCGTCATCCTTGCTCTCAACAAGAACCTGTCCCCGAATTCCCCGAAAAAATTCAATTACAATAACCTGCCCTATGTATGGTGCGAGCTGGCCAACTTCGGCGGCAATACCGGCATGTACGGCGGGGCAGAGATTCTGGAGAAGCTCAGTTCCGAACAAACGAACACCATCGGCATTGGTCTCATCTCTGAGGGGCTTGAAACAAACCCGCTCTATTATGCCCTGCTCTACGAGCGCATCAATAACCGAGGTGAGATTAACCGCAGCCAATTCCTGCAGCATTACATGCAGGCTCGCTATGGTTGCACCCACGAAAAATTGAATCAGGCATTGGAGCTGATTATGAACGGGCTGTACAAGCCTGATAAGATTCGGGAAGGATGCTTAGAAAACATCATGTGCGCTCGCCCGAATTTGGATGCTAAAAAGGCCTCCACTTGGTCCAACCCGCACATGTACTACAATCCGCAAGAGGTAGAGCAAGCCGCGCGACTGATGCTGCAAGCCGGTGAAGAAGTGGGCAAATCACTTACCGAGCTGGAGACTTACCAATATGACTTAGCGGATTTGTGCCGTCAAGTTTTGGCAGACCGAGCCCGGCCGCAGCTGGCACGATGCAAAGATGCGTACAACAGCAAGAACACGTCACTCTTCAAGACAGAAAGTGAAAACTTCCTCAACCTGATTCGCTCTACGGCAGAGGTTTTGCGCACCTCCGAATACTTCCTGCTGGGCGCCTATTTGGAAGGCGCGGAAAACCGAGCCGTAACGCCGGAAGATAAAAAGGCCAACACGCAAGCCCTGCGACGCCTGATGACCACTTGGCGCCCGGATGTGGGCGTGCTCAATGACTATGCACATCGCCAGTATGCGGAACTGATGCAGCACCATTACCTGGAGCGATGGAAGGCCTACTTTGAGCTCTGCTCTGCCATGCTGGAAGGCTCTGCAGGAGCTGATGCCGCCGGCACCGCAGAAAAACAGGTTACTACCAACAATGGCGAGGCCGTGGAGTATGTCAACATCAAGAACCCCAAATTGGATGCCATTGACACCGCGTTTGCTACCGCCAAAGTTCCCATGCTTAAAAAACCTGTGGGCAATGTGATGGAGTTAGCACGCAAAATTCTGACTCCGCAATAAGGCCCCCACCTCACGTTTTGCAACAGCGAGGCACCTCTTACAGGTGCCTCGTCTTGTTTTAGCATGAATAAACAGGGCAAAATCACCCATAAAACAACAAAAAAATGAAGCGCAGAATCGATATTGACTTGACTAAAACGGCTGAGTCTGATACGCTCCGCGCGTTATGGCAAAAGTTCCCGTTATTCAGCTCCGCAAAGGTCACGCCGTAAATTACAACGGCGATATCTGCATCGTACGCGAAAGCCAGCTTAAGACTCCTCCCCGCATGGCTTCTTATGTTCAGATGACCATCCGCAGCATCGCTTCTAAGAAGGACTACAATCTGCGCCTCACCTCCAACGACTTCCTTGAGGGTGTTATGCTTACCCGTGAGGAGATGGAGTTCTCCTATGTTGACGGCATGGGCTACCACTTCCTCAACACCGAGACCTACGAGGACGTATGCGTGACGGAGGACATTGTAGAGCCCGTTAAGGATTACCTCATCGAGGGCGAGACCTATGTTGTTATGTTCACCGACGAGATTCCCTGCTCCATCGAGCTTCCCGCCGCCATCACCATGGAGGTTACTGAGGCTCCCGAGGGCGTTAAGGGCAACTCCGCTAACAACGTTTACAAGAGCGCCACAATGAGCACCGGTCTCGTTGTTCAGGTTCCCCTGTTCATCAACGCCGGTCAGAAGATTTCCGTTAAGACGGAAGACGGCACCTACCTTGGCCGCGTAAACGACTAATCTTCCGACCTTCGGTTCAATTTTAACTGCACAACGCCTGCGTGTTCACCACGCAGGCGTTTTATGTTCTACGTCGCAGGAAATTAAACACCGGATACAAACGCAGTCAAAAATCCGTTATTTTCAATTCATACTGTCGCAATACGAAATTGACGTTTTGGGGAGGAGCGATTACAATGAGGGGCATGAAGAAGATATGGTGTCTGGTGTTGATGCTGTTTGGCCTGCAACTTGCACAAGCAGCGGAGCTTAAAATTGCGAGTCTGCACCCGCTGCTGAGCGAAATGGCTCAAGCACTGGGCGGCGATGCCGTGCAAGTGGTCGATTTATTCCCGGCGAACGGAGACTTGCATTCCTTTGCCCCGGGCAGCAAGCAATTAGCCGCCGCTGCAGATGCACAGCTATTGTTGGCCTGCGGAAAAGGCATCGAGCCCTATTTGAGCGAGCTGGCAGAATCCATGCCGGAAGAAACGGTGATTGTAGGGTTGGGGAGAGATATTCCCAATGTATACTTGCCGAACTCCCGCCGAGTTGACCCGCACTGGTGGAACACCCCGGAGAACATGAAGCGAGCCTCACGCACGCTGCAGGCCTACATGGCACAACTCTTGCCGGCCCAAGCTGCCACCATTGCAGCCAATCAAAAGAAATACGCAGCAAAAATGGATGCCCTCACCCGCAAGGCACGCTTGCAGTTCAGCAGAATCCCGCAAGAGCGCCGTTACTTGGTAACGGGGCACGCTGCCCTTTGCCATTTCTGTGAGGAGTTCAACTTTACCCCCATCACCATACACGGCATTTCTAAAGAAAGCGAGGGCGACACAGCCACCTTGGCATCCCTGTTGAACGATTTACGCCAAAAGGATGTTCGCTGCATCTTTACAGAAGTGGGAGCCTCACCGAAAATTCTGGAAGTCATTGCAGAGCAACTGGGGGTACCGACCGCTCCGCTCGTGTTGGATGGCGTATTACCCGGCAACCAGAGCTATGAAGCGCTCTTCATGCACAACGTCAATAACATTTGCAACCATCTGAAATAAGATGAATCCCAAAGCCACCTTGGGGCTTACCTTCATCGGGGTGATACTGGCCGGAGTTCCCTTACTGACCCTCACGGCAGAACCGACGAAAAAGGATGTCTGTGTAGATGCGTTGAAAGAAACGCCCTCCACACAAACCATTTATACCCGCGTGCAGTTTACGGGTGCTCCGCAATCCTGTATCCTGCGATACGAGGGAAAAGAGCTTGCCGCCATGCCCCAAGGCACCACCTCACCTTGGGAATTGGAGTTGAACCTCCCCGGTATGGCCGATGGCTTAGAACTGGAGGCTGAGGTAACTTGGCAGGAAGGGGCCCCCGAAAACGCTGTTAGCATTACGTTAGAACCTGCGCAGAAAGAGGCACAAACAGAAACCCGCTGGACCGGCCCCGATGGCAGCCTGTTGCACGACTTATTTATATACCAATGGTAAACAAGCATATATGTTGGGGTGGCGACCACAGCCACCATCACCACGGCGGGCATGAGCTGCAGGTGCAACAACTCAGCGCCTGCTACGGCGATGTAGTTGCGTTGCAGGACATTTCCTTTCGCCTCCATTGTGGCCACACCTTAGCCTTAACCGGCCCCAATGGCGCCGGCAAATCAACCCTCATTCATTTGCTGGCCGGTTTGCACAAACCCGCAAGCGGCAGCATTTTGTGGAATAACACTCCCCTGCACCAAACACGGCATGAAATTGCCTTCATGCCTCAGCGCTCAGAGGTTGATTGGCGTTTTCCCATCACCGTGAGAGAACTGGTGGAAATGGGGCGTTTCCCCGCCATCGGCAACTGGGGCGCCTTAGGCAAACACGACCGCGAGATTGTGGATAAAGCGCTCGAATCCCTGCACCTGACCCATCTGCAAAAAAGACAAATCGGCGCCCTCTCCGGCGGGCAACAGCAGCGCGCCTTCCTGGCACGGGCTTTAGCACAAGAGGCTCATATTCTGTTGCTGGATGAACCCTTTACCGGCTTGGACGTACCGGGTATGGAATCACTGGGTGAGCTGCTGCAATCATTGGCAGCGGAAGGGCGGCTCATCATCGCCTCGCACCACGACCTCACCAGTGCACCCCGTATTTTCAGCCATTGCCTGCTGATTAACCGTACCCTCATTGACTTCGGAAAGACCACCGATGTGCTCAGCCCGCAAAACTTGCTTACGGCCTTCGGCAAACAACACTTTACTACCACAGCATGAACGAGTTTATACAATTTCTCGGAGAACCGATAGCACAGCGCAGCTTGTGGGCGTGTGCCGTTATCGGCTTTGCCAATGGTTTTGTTAGTGCTTTGGTTGTATTGCGCCGTTCCTCCCTGCAAATCGGCACAATCTCCTGCGCGCTGTTACCCGGCATAGCACTGGCCATTCTGTTGTTTGGGCTCATGCAAATGAGCATTCTCATCGGCGCCATTATCGCGGGGCTTATGGTGGGGCTGGGCTCTCTGTTCGTCTCCCGCACCTCGAAAGTGGACCACGATACAGCCCTCTCCATCATCCACACCACGGGATTTGCCATCGGGTACATCATCCTGATACGCTTAGGCTTACAACAAAAGGTGGACGATTGGTTGTTCGGCAGCATCATGAGCATGGGCAATGCTGATTTGTGGATAGCATACGGCGTTAGCGCATTAGCCATCCTCAGCATCACCGCCTTGCAACGCCCGTTGCTCATCTACCTTTTTGATCCCCGCGCCGCAACCGCCATGGGCATTCCCACACGCGCTTTCAGCTATGGCATCTTTGCCCTCATTATCTTAGTGCTGGTATCCTCCCTGCAAGCAGTAGGCGCCTTTTTAACGCTCGGCTTGTTGGTAGCCCCTGCCGCCACCATGTACCAGCTCACCAACCGTGCCGGTCTTATGTTCTGGGGGGGCGGATTAATCGGCGGACTCGGTTCCGTAGCCGCCTTTTTCCTCTCCTACCCCTTAGGCTGGCATTTGGGAGCCACCATCATCGTCGTGTTGGGAGCCATCTTTCTACTCGCCTACATTTTTTCTCCGAAATACGGATTATTGCAGAGGAAACGCTGATTTTGCTTGCAGACAAGAGCCGCAATGTGCTAGACTGAGTGTGTATGAAAATGACTTTCTCCCATCAAGCTAAAAAAGGGTTCACCCTGATTGAGCTGCTGGTGGTAATCGCCATCCTCGGTGCCTTGGCCGGTGTTGGCATCCCCACGGTGCTCAGCATGATTGAACGCAGCAACGTTACTGCCGCCAACAAAGTATGTAAGGATCTTGTAGCCGGTGTACAGGCATTCAAGGATGACCACGGTGTTCTGCCTTACAACGAAGAAAAAATTGACGACTCCGAGTCTGAGGTAATCGTATTGACCACAGACGGTGAGAACGACGCCGATTTGGTGCACATCCTGTTCAACACGGAAATCGGTAAGGACTTCAACACCGAGGGCAGACCCTACATTAAGACCGACTCCGTGGAGGATCCCACCGGCGGTTTGTATGAGAATGGCGATGTAGCCGGTCTTTACGACCCCTGGGGCTCTCCCTACTATGTCTTCATGCGCACCAGTGCCGAAGGCTCCCTCACAGACCCCTTCACCAACACACTGCTCCGCAACCAGTACTGCATTGCCTACAGCACGGGCACAGACCGCGCCGGCAAGCACCATGACCTCGACGCCCCCAAGGCTAAGAGCACCAAGAAGGGCAAAAACAAGAAAAAGAAGAAGTCCAAAGACGAGGAGGATGTCTCTGACGAGCCCCTCCGTTACCCGGATTATACCGCTGCCGAGCAGGAACAGATTGCCGACAACGTATACTCCTGGAAGAAAACAGAAGATTAATTAAATGAATCCGTTCATTACAGACGACGTACGCATCACGGACATTCGTCCGCTGATTTCTCCCGCCATCCTCATGCAGGATTTTCCTGCAACGCATGAGGCCAGTAAGATTGTGTTTGATACCCGCGAGGAGTTCCGACGCATTCTGAAGAAAGAAGATGACCGCTTAGCCGTCATGGTGGGGCCCTGCTCCATCCACGACACGGTAGCCGCCATTGACTATGCCGGCAGATTAGCAGAAGCCCGCAAGAAGTATGCAGAGGACCTTCTGCTCATCATGCGAGTGTACTTTGAGAAACCGCGTACCACTGTAGGTTGGAAGGGGTTGATTAACGACCCCTTCATGGACGGCAGCTACAACATCAACAGCGGGCTGCGCATGTCTCGCGGTCTGCTGCTGCGATTGGCTGAGATGGGCATTCCTGCCGCAACGGAGTTCTTGGATGTAGTGACCCCCCAGTACATCAGCGATTTGATTGCTTGGGGCGCCATCGGTGCACGCACCACAGAAAGCCAGGTACACCGCGAGCTGGCCAGTGGTCTTTCCATGCCCATCGGCTTTAAGAATGGCACCTCCGGGTGCGTTCAAATTGCGGTGGACGGCATCGTATCCGCCGCGCACCCGCACTGCTTCCTCTCTGTTACCAAGCAAGGTGTATCAGCTATTGTATCCACCAGCGGTAATGATAGCTGCCACATCATTCTGCGAGGCTCACAGGATGGCCCCAATTACTCACGCGCCGATGTTGAGCGTGCATGGGCCATTCAGGAGCAAGCAGGCATCTCCAACCGCATCATGATTGACTGCTCCCACGGCAACAGCCATAAGCGTTGGCAAGATCAGCACTTAGTGGCAGAATCCGTTGCAGAGCAACTGGCTGCGGGCGATGACCACATCGGCGCAGTCATGATTGAGAGTAATATTTACTCCGGCAATCAGAAGTGTGATGGGCACGGCGCGCTGCAATACGGTGTAAGCATCACAGATGCCTGCGTAGGATGGGACGAAACAGTCACCATGCTGGAGCGCCTTGCAGAAGGCGTGCGCGCACGACGTAAAGCTCGCCAATAAGGCACAATCAAACACCTTAAACGGCCCGCTGCATCGTAGTATGCAGCGGGCTTTTTAGCAATCAGGGCAGAGATTGCGCTTGATTTAACAGCCCCGCACTATTACAATGTTGCAGAGAAAATGGATTACGCACCGCTGATTGAAAAACGCCGCCAACGACTTGCTGAATTAGAGCAGGAAATAGCCGACCCTACCTTATTCGATAATCGCGCCCGAGCAGAGGAGCTCATGCGTGAGCACCGTCGCACGCAATCGCTCATGAACGCATGGGACGAGCTCTGCACCGCCATTAACCAACGAGATGAAGCTCGCCTGCTGGCTGCCGGCACAGATGCCGAGCTGGCAGAAATGGCAACGGAAGAATTGGCGGAGCTGGAGCCCCGCATCACTGCTTTGGAGGAAGAAGTACAATACAGTCTGTTGCCCCGCGATGCAACGGAAGACCGCGACGCGATTGTGGAAATCCGCGCCGGCACAGGCGGCGATGAGGCAGCACTTTTCGCAGCAGACCTGTTGGGTATGTACCAGCGCTATGCGGAAAAACGCGGGTGGCGAGCAGAGATTCTGGATGCCAGCCCGAATGACATTGGTGGCTTCCGCGAAGTTACCATGCGCATCAGCGGCGAAGAGGTATTCCGCTTCATGAAATATGAGAGCGGCGTGCACCGCGTGCAGCGCGTGCCTGCTACGGAAACGCAGGGGCGCATTCACACCTCAACCGCCACGGTGGCAGTGCTGCCGGAAGCGGAGGAAGTGGACGTTGAGATTCGCCAGGAAGATTTGCGCATTGAAACCTGCCGCTCCGGTGGAGCCGGTGGTCAGCACGTGAACAGAACCGAATCCGCCGTGCAGATTTTCCACCTGCCCACGGGCATTATGGTACGCTGCGAGGAGGGCCGCTCCCAGCTCAAAAATAAGGAAACAGGCATGCGCATTCTGCGTGCGCGCCTCTTTGAAATGAAGCAACGCGAGGCACAAAAGAATTACTCGGACCAGCGCCGTGCCCTCATCGGCTCCGGCGGTCGCGAGGAAAAAATCCGCACCTACAATTTCCCGCAAAACCGTTTTACGGATCACCGCATCGGCTACACAGCCTATAATCTGGACACCGTTGTACTTGCCGGCGAGTTGGAGGACATTATTTCTCACATGCAGCATGCAGAAATGCAGGAGCGCATGGAAGAATTGCAATAAATTTCAGCTATGAAAACCATTCAGGAGATTCTCAGCTCCGGCACGGCTTATTTAGAGTCTCGCGGCATTGAAGGGGCACGCCACTCCATGCAGTGCCTGCTGGTGCATGTACTGGGCTGCAGCAAAACATGGTTGTATCTGCACCATGATGATCCCTTAAAAGAAGAGCAATTAGCGCCGCTGCGCGATTTGCTGCGCGAGCGCGGTAAAGGCGTCCCCCTGCAACACCTCTTAGGCACAACAGAGTTCTATCGCCGCGAGTTCCGCACAGATGCCCGTGCCCTCATCCCCCGCCCCGAAACCGAGGAACTTGTTGAGATGGCCCTGCAACGTGTCAAGCAGCGTCCCGGCATGCGAGTTTTGGACATGGGCTGCGGCTCCGGCATCATCGGTATTACCCTAGCGCTCGAGCTGGCTGCCGTAAAACCGGATGTGGTCATGGCGGATATTTCCGAATCTGCCTTAGCGCTTACCTTGGAAAATGCCGCAGGCTTGGGCGCCAAGGTACGCACCTACCGCAGCGATTTGTTTGAAGCCTGGACAGCTAAGGATGACAACCCGGTAGTCCCTCCGGCAGATTTTGACTTAGTGCTGGCCAATCTGCCCTATGTGCCGGATGGCGAAGCCGTCTCCGCTGAAGTAACGCACGACCCGGCCACGGCCCTGTACGGCGGCGCAGATGGGCTGGATATCGTGCGCCGATTCCTGCGCGATGCCCTCCCCCATTTGGCAGATAATTGTCTTGTAATGCTTGAAGTGGGGCACGACCAAGGCCACGCCACCGCAGCCATCATGCAGGAGCTGGGCTACCTCAACTGCCAAGTACTCACAGATATGAGCGGTAAGGAGCGATTCCCCATGGGCTATGCCCCGCAACGCGTAACCCCTGAGCAAGCCGCAGACCATGAATGAGATTGAATACTTCATTTTCATCCCGGTAAAAAAGTTTGTTTCCGTTACGGCTAAGTTGCTCCGCTACCTCGTGCCGGCCATTCTTCTGTGCGGAATTGCAGAAATCGCCCTTCTTTACGGCGGATTCAAAGAGGGGATGCACTTGGGGATTATTTCGGACCAACTGCTGGAGGTGTTTATCTCCTTCTTGAGCCTGATTGTCTTGTGGTGCCACCATGTGCTGCTGGCACGAAGAGGCTATGCCATCACTCGCTTTTTAATGTCCTTCAGTGCCGTTATGTCCGGCATTTTCATGATTTGCATGGTATACACCCTGGCCACCGGAGAGTTCCTGCTCGTTAAGCAGCACCAAACACCGATTTTTGTAGCCTGCATCATCATGATGGCTGTACTGTGTAACCTCAATAATATGGCTGCAGCCTCGCGCATGTTCCGCTTTGGGCTGGTGGTCTTTGTGGTCGCGCTTTTGGGTGCAGGCATCACAGCCGGGGTGCTCATTCCCATCAGCCTGCTTTTCAAAATCGTTATGGCAGTGCCGGCCTACATTTTCCTGAAAAAATTGGAGCAGGTTGCCCCCCGCATTATCAGCATGCCCGAGCTTTCATAAGCATGACTTGCCATTATGGCACATGTATGCTATAATGAGCGTTCTCTCACCTATTACACCCATGTCGGCCATCACCATCAACCAGCGGCGCTCTCTTGAGCTACCGGAAATCATCACCGGTTTGCTGGCCATGGTTATTGCCCTGTGGGAAGCCTGCTTTGCCGGATTCCTCACCGGCGAAACGGAGAAGGAATTGTTTCGCGAATCCTCCCACCTCATGCTGTGCGGCGTGGTGTGGGTCAACACGCTGATTGTTTTCATTCACTTTTGTACAGAACTGGTAAGGCGCCAACGCTTCAGCAAGTTCCTGCTCATTCAACTTTTAACGGGTGTTGTAGCCTCCTTCATTTTCTCCGGCGGCATATTCACCTTCATGCTCTCCGAGCGCACATACCAGCTAAGCATTTTGCTGAGTTTCTTCTTGGGGGGCTACGCCGTCATCACCATCAGCGCCATGGTAAGAGAGCGTAAGCGGTACGGCAAAAAGATAACACACAGCCGGTGGAGCCCCGCCGTTATCTTCTTCAGCACCATGCTCACCATCGTGCTGCTCAGCACCCTTGTTTTGCTGACTCCCGGCTCCACCCGCGTGCCTATATCGTTCAGCGATGCCTTTTTCACCTGTGCCTCCGCCATCTCCATTACGGGGCTCACCACCATCGACATCAGCAACACCTTTACCCCCTTGGGTAAATTAGTGATTTTAGCCAATATTCAGGTGGGCGCTCTCGGTGTCATGACCTTCTCTTACTTTGTGTTGCTCATGGTCGGCAAACGCCTTGCTCTGCGCGAGCGTTTGGCTATTTCAGAGCTGCTGGATCAACAAGGTGTCAACATCATCCCCCTGCTCATTAAGGCGGTTATCTTCATCACCTTTACGGTAGAAATCATTGGTGCGGCCTTGCTGTATTTGCTGTGGGACGGCGCCCCCGGAGTACCGCAGGACATGCTGCCCTTCCGCTGCTGTTTCCATGCAATCTCCGCCTTCTGCAACGCCGGCATCACCCTCTTCTCCAACAACATGGCAGAAGCCGCCGTGGTGCAGGATAAAGCGGTGCAAACAGTCATGATGCTGCTTACCCTAGCCGGCACCTTGGGCTTTCCGGTCTATTTGGAGCTCATGACACGCCTGCGCAACCGCCTCATGAGAAAGCGCAATCCCGTGCGCATCAGCACCAATACATGGCTGGTGCTGCGTGTCACCATCATGGTTATGTTCTTCGGCAGTCTCGGGCTCTTTGTTCTATCATTGGTTGAGCCTTCTCCGCACGCCGATTCCACCGTCTTTAACCTTTGGGAAAGCCTTTGGAACACCATCGGGCGCTCCGCCGGGTTCAATCTGTCAGACATCAGCAGCTACGGCCCCGTCTACCAAACCTTCCTGTGCCTGCTCATGTTCGTTGGCGGTAATCCGGCCGGCACGGGCGGCGGTGTCTATGCACCCCTATTCGCGCTGTGTGTGATGGAGGTATGGCGCGTACTGCGCGGCCAGCACGACCTTGAGCTGCACAAACGCCGCATAGCCCGCACAACAGTAGAGCGCGCTATGGCAACCGTGGTACTCTCCGTGATATGGATTGTAGGCAGCACGATGGTACTCATGCTGTTAGAGCCCGGCATAGCCCGCACCGGTAACGGCTTGTTTAACCTACTCTTTATCGAGGTAAGTGCCTTTACCACCACCGGCTATTCTCTGTTCAATCCGGGAGAATTATCCGATTTTGCTAAATATTTCCTCTGTCTCAACATGCTGTTCGGGCGTGTGGGCATGTTCACATTCATGCTCATTTTCATCAAGCAGAAAGAACCCTCCCCCATTCGTTACCCGGAAACCCGACTTCCGCTCTCCTAATCCTCTTTTAACCACCATCTACAGCAATGAAATTCGTTATCATCGGCTTAGGCCAATTCGGTAAATCTCTTGCGTTGCACCTTACCAACAACGGTTACGAGGTAACAGTGCTTGATCGCAACCAAGCTGCCATCGACGAAATTAAGAATGATGTGGTCGATGCTCGCGTGGGCGATGCTACAGACGTGCGTGTGTTGAAGAAGCTGGACCTGACCGGCGACGACACACACGTTGTCATTGCCGTAGGTGAAAATTACATGGAGCGCAGTATTTTCTTAACCGCTCAATTAAAGGAACTGGGCGTAAAACACCTTTATGTACGCTCCATTAACGAGCTGCAAGCCAAAGTGCTGCGCCTGCTGGGCGTAGAAAACCTGATTCAGGTGGAAGAAGCTGCGGCTCGCCAGTTGACCGAGATTTTCATCAACGATGGCTTGATGCGCCTGCGCAAGATAGACGCTAACCACTCCCTTGCCGAAGTGAATCTGCCCAAGGAATGGGAGGGTAAAACCCTCATTGGCGTCAACATGCGTAAGTTGTACAAGATTAACCTGTTGACCATTCGCCGTGGTACCCCCACAGAAATTACGGGAGCAGAAGGCGTGCTGAGCCAGCCGGAATCTCCGGTCATTGACAGCCCGGATCCCTCCATCGAGTTCAAGCGAGGCGATGTGCTGGTTATCTTTGGCAAAAACGATGATTTGCAAGACTTTGTTAAGAAATTCAACCTCTAAGAACCATGAAAAGACGCGTAACCATCCCCGAGAAGCAATACGCCGGATACATTTTTGACTTGGACGGCACGCTGGTAGACAGCATGCCGGTGCACCACCGAGCTTGGCTCTATGCACTGCGCAAACACGGCGCCCCCCAAGAAGCCTTTGGCTGGGATGAGTTTGTGGCGCATGGCGGTATGGCAGCCCCGGATATCGTGGAAGCGCTCAACCAAAAGTATGGCCTGAACATGGATCCGCAAACGGTTGCTGCGGAAAAGAGAGCACGTTACGACTACATCTTGGAGACACAGGAGCTGCGTGTCATTTACGAAACGCTGGGATTTGCCATTATGCTCTACAGGCAGGGGATTCCCATGGCTATCGGCACAGGCAGCGTGCGCCAAGGTGCTCTCAATACCATGAAATCTGCCGGCATTGAGCAGCTCTTTGATATCATCGTCACCCCGGACGACGTTCCGCCGGGTCGCGGCAAACCCTGCCCGGATATCTTCTTGCTCGCCGCAGAAAAAATGGGCGTCAATCCCGCAGACTGCGTGGTCTTTGAAGACGCCCAGCCGGGCTTGGAAGCCGCCAAGGCCGCAGGCATGGACAGCGTGCTTGTAGAAACACGCCGTCCGTTCGACTTGGATTATTAATCCTCCTCTGCCTTAAAGTTATAGATAGGCCGGAAAATATCTACCACATCCACCGTTGGTGAGATGTGCTTGAGGATATCATCCATCCCCTTATAGGCCATGGGCGATTCATCCAAAGTACCTTGCGTGATACAGGTAGAATAGATACCGGTCATGGTCTGCTCAAACTGAGTGAGCGACAGAGATTTTAAGGCTTGAGAACGGCTCATCAAACGCCCTGCTCCGTGCGGGGCGCTGCAATTCCAATCATCATTCCCCTTGCCTACTCCATAAATACAACCATCGCGCATATTGATGGGAATCAGCAAGCGCTCTCCCTTGCGGGCAGAGATAGCTCCTTTTCTCACGATATTGCTCTCATGGTCAATGTAATTGTGCGTGGTGTGGAATTGCGAATGCACCTGCAACCCCAGCTTTCGCACAATGGTTTCGGCCATCACCTCGCGGTTACGCAGAGCATACTTTTGGCAAATGCGCATATCGTCCAAGTAGCGAGTGCGGGCCTCTCCCTCAAGGTAGCTCAACTCTCGTGGTATGAAGGGGTAAAGCGCATCCCATTCCTCACGCATGCGCTGAATGGTGTCATGAATCTCGCGGTGGCGGCCCTGTGCCTTCAAGGTCTCCACTATCTCGGCTTCTTTCTCAGCACGATTAATGCCGGGCGAACAACGATTAATAGCCTCATTCTGATAAATCTCGCACACCTGCTTACCTAAGTTTCGGGAGCCGGAATGGATAATGAGATAATAATGCCCGTGGGAATCGGCATCCACCTCCACAAAGTGATTACCAGCGCCGAGGGTTCCCAAACTACAACGTAAATGATTCAGGTTACGCAGCTGCGGAAAGCAATGCAGCGCCTCCAACTCCGGGAAATCCTCCGCCGGTTTGGCATAGCCACTCATGCCGGAGGGTATATCACAGTGCATCACAGCATCTATCGCCGCTAAATCCGGCTTCTGCGTTCCCAAATCCAAGGTAAGCATACCACAGCCAATGTCCACCCCAACAATGTTGGGTATAACCTTATCGCCCAAATCTGCGGTAAAACCAATCACACAGCCCTTGCCGGCATGCACATCCGGCATAATGCGCACCTTCGCGTTGGCGAAGGGCTTTTGCGCTAACAACTGCATAATTTGGCGGTGCGCGGACTCTTCTACCTTATCCGTATATATTTTCAAATCCATAGTATCGTATCATTCTGAGGGCGTGAGACAAACTGAATCTACCCGTTAATGAGCTCATTGTCAAGCCGCATCCATCACAATGACAGAGTAATTTCGGATGTTGGGTGTTTCATTGTTGGAGTCGCTCTGTTCAAGTTTTTAGTTGATAAATGGAAGTTTGTAGAAGTGCGAGTTACGAATTCCGACATACGAATTTGTGAGTTCCGCTCGCCTGCGGCGAGCCTAATTTGTGAGCCCCGGAGGGGCGCTATAAAATAGCCCGGTGGTGGAGCCGCGTCAGCGGCGAAACCCCGGG
>CAJGCZ010000027.1 GCA_904501975.1 uncultured Akkermansia sp. | reverse complement strand
TGGCGACCGCAGCAGCGAGGCCGATGTAGCCTTGCTCAACGGTAAGGGCAAGGGCACGGTAGAGAGTGCCGAGCTGGGCGCCTTCGGCGTAGAGTTGGGTGCCGGCCTTTCCATCCCGCTGGGCGATGAGGATGCCGGAACTCTGTTCTTCGACGTATCCGCTGAGCTTCGCAGTGGCTACACGAACGTGAACGGCACGGTCGGCTACCGCATCAACTTCTAATAGAAGGTTAGAGATAACAACCAAGGGGCGCAATCGGCAACGGTTGCGCCCCTTTTGATGAAGTTGAATGTTGGATATTGAATGTTGAAAGTGATGTGCGAGGTTAGAGTAAAAATATAGCTGTAGCCAAACGAACCCTTTCCTACATCCGAAATTCAACAGGCGACCACACAATAGAATTGACACTCTAGGTGCAATATGTTACAATTTTCGCACTTATGAGCACACCCACAAAGAGCTATAAAGACACCATCTTCCTGCCGGACACCACGTTCCCCATGCGTGGTGACCTCACGACTAAGGAGCCGGCTCGTTTGGAGAAATGGGAATCAGAGAAGCTTTACGAGCGAATTACCGGCCGCCGTAAAGCCCAGGGTGCGCCTACATTCATATTGCATGACGGCCCTCCCTTCGCTAACGGCGATGTTCACATGGGTACGGGTCTGAACAAGATTCTCAAGGATTTTATCGTTAAGAGCAAGACCATGAGCGGTTACTATGCCCCGTTTATTCCGGGCTGGGACTGCCACGGTCTGCCGATTGAGGCCAAGGTGGTGAAGGAGTTCCAGGGCTTGGAGCCTGCCGAAATCCGCCGCCGTTGCACAGAGTTTGCTTTGGGTTATATCGACCAGCAGCGCGCTTCCTTCCGCCGTTTGGGCGTGTTTGGCGACTGGTTTAACCCCTACATCACCATGCTGCCCAAGTATGAGGCCGGCATTTTGCGTGTGTTTGCCAAGTTGGTAGACAGCGGCGCCGTGTACCAGTCCATGAAGCCCGTGCAGTGGAGCTATGCTCACCACACTGCTTTGGCTGAGGCTGAGGTTGAGTACATGGAGGACACCTCCACCGCCATTTATGTCGGCTTCAAGATGGATGGTGCCGTGAAGGGTATTGAGGATTGCGAGATGGTCATCTGGACCACCACACCCTGGACCCTGCCGAGCAATCTTGCTATTGCCCTGAACCCCGAGTTTACCTACGTTGTCGGCCGCTACGCAAAGGATGGCGCCGAGCGCAAGTTTATCGTGGTTCGAGAGCTGATTGAAACCTTCACTGCTAAGACCGGGTGGACTCTGCAGGAGGAGTTTGCCACATTTGTTGGTAGTGAGTTGGAGAAACGCACCGCCCGCCATCCCTTCTTGGACCGCGAGTCTCTCATCATTAATGCCGCATACGTTACCACGGATGCCGGTACGGGTGCTGTGCACATTGCTCCCGGCCACGGTGCAGACGACTACATTGCCGGTATGGCTTACGGATTGCCGGTGCTGTCTCCGGTGGATGATGACGGCAATTACACGGCCGAATGCGGTTTGCCGCACTTGGTGGGCAAGCATGTATTCAAGTGCAATGAGGACATCATTACGCTGCTTGTGGAGGGCAATCGTCTGTTGGGGCGTGAGGAGTTCACCCACCAATACCCGCACTGCTGGCGCTCTAAGACCCCCATCATTTTCCGCGCGGTTAAGCAGTTCTTCATCAGCATGGAGAAGCTTCGCGGCCAGGCTCTGGAGCAGATTGACAAGACCGAGTGGCTGCCTGCTTGGGGCCGCAACCGCATTTACAGCACGGTGGAGGCTCGCCCGGACTGGTGTATCTCTCGCCAGCGTACATGGGGTGTGCCGCTGCCTGTCTTCTTTGATGAGAACGACAAGCCGGTGCTGACGGCTGAAATCGTAAACAAGGTGGCTGATTTGGTGGCCGAGCACGGTACCAACATTTGGTTTGAGCTGACGGATGCCGAGCTTTGCGAGAAGCTGGGCCTGCCCACCAACCTCAAGAAGGGCAAGGATACGCTCGACGTGTGGATTGACTCCGGTTGCTCCCATGTTTCCGTGCTGGAGGAGCACCCCGAGCTGCATGCCCCCTGCGACGTGTACTTGGAGGCAACGGACCAGCACCGCGGTTGGTTCCAAAGCTCGCTGATGCTTTCCTGCGCATGGCGTGGGGCTGCTCCGTACAAGAAGGTGCTCACCCATGCCTTCGTGGTCAACCAGGACCGCTCCAAGCTTTCCAAGAGCGCTCAGGGCACCTACACCAAGCCCACCAATGCCAAGTATTTCTACGAGAAGTACGGTGCCGATATTGTGCGCTTGTGGGTAAGCTCTGTAGACTGGCAGAACGAGGTTCCCTTCGGTGAGGACCTCTTTAAGCAGGTGACAGATCCCTACCGCCGTTTGCGCAACACGCTGCGCATTCTGTTGGCTAACCTCAAGGGTTACAACGGCGAGAAACCCGAGACGCTGGATGCTCTCGACGGCTGGATTTTGGAGCGCAGCAATGCCCTTATTAACGAGGTGCGCGCCGCTTACGATGCTTACGAGTTCCGCAAGGTGTTCATGGCTATCAACCAGTTCTGCACCAATGACCTCTCCGCTTTGTACATCGATATCACTAAGGATAGCTTGTACTGCGATGCCGCTGACAGCTGCCGCCGCTTGAGCCGCCAGTATGCTATCGCCCGCGTGTTTGATGTGCTGGTACGCCTGTTGGCTCCCATTTTGGCCTACACGGCAGAAGAGGCTTGGGAGCACGCCGGCCACACGGATTCCGTGCACGAGCAGGACTTCCCCACCGCCGACCCCGCCTTTGAGCAGGGCTACACCGCCACCTTTGCTCGCTTGCAGCAGATTAAGGGGGCCATCCAGATTGCCATTGAGGCTCAAATTAAGGCCAAGGCTTTCAATAAAAACAATGAGGCTGTGGTAACGCTTACGCTGCCGCAGAACGAGCCCGCCGAGGTAGTGGCCCTTCTGCAGGATGCAGAGTTTGCCAAGACCTTCTTCATTGTATCCGGTCTCAACGTGGTAAGCGGCGAGGAGCTTGCTGCCACGGCAGAGAAAACGCAGCATGGCATGTGCCCGCGCTGCCGCCGTTACGAGCCCGCCGTGAACGAGGATGGCTTGTGCGAGCGCTGCGCTCAGGTTTGCCACTGATAGCTCACTCCTTGCTCCCCCATCTTGATGCTCAGGATGGGGGAGCCCATTCTACTTACACCCATCATGCCGAAAAACCGAATCACTCTTGTTCTCATCCTTATTGTTGCCGCCCTTTATGTGCTGGATCAGGTAACAAAGTGGTGGGTTGTATTTAATTTTGCGGAGCCGCAGCCCCCGTTTTTTATGGATATAACGCCGGTGGTGACGGATTGTCCGCTGTTTCACTTCAATTTGGTGCGTGCGCATAACCAAGGTGTGGCCTTTGGTATGGGCGATGGCACCGTTTGGGCCCCCTTCGTCTTTTTGGGCGTGCAGGTGGCCGCGCTCGTGGCGCTCATTGTATTCTATTGCCGCGGGTTCTTCCACAACCGTTTGCTCAAGGCTGCTTGGGTGTGCATTATGGCCGGTGTGTTGGGCAACATGACGGACCGCCTTCTGCAGGGCTTTTACCTCAAGGGGGCAGAGGCGCTGAGCTTCTTCGAGAACTTTGCCAACGGCTATGTGGTGGACTTCTTGGACTTCTCCTTCCCGTGGATACAGACAGAGATGTTCCCCTACGGCTACCACTGGCCGGCCTTCAACGTGGCAGATTCCTGCGTGTGCATTGCCGCCGGTCTTTTTGTGATTGCCTCTTTCTTTGAGCCCAAGGCTGTGAAGGAAAAACTGAAGGATTAAGATTTTACCTTTCCCCGTACGTCTCGGTATGAAGAATCGTTGTTGCATGGCTTTATGGTTGGCGGGTGCTTTGCCGCTGTTTGCCGGTTTTGCTCAGCCCACACAGAGTATCGCATTGGAGTATGGGCAAAAGGAAACCACCGTTGTCTTTGTGGCGGATTGCGCCGTTAAGAAAGCCAAGGCTCATTGCGACTGCACTACCTTGTCCGTGAGCGGCAACACCATCACGGCCAAAGTGGATACATCCTTGTTCGATGCCTCGGTCGACAAAACAATCTCCGCCACGACGGCAGATGGCAAGCAAACGACCCTCACCATGAAGTTTGATGTGCCGCAGGCCGTTATCTTTACCCCCGCCGCACTCATTTGGAAAGTGGGCGAGGCTCCCACCCCCAAGGTGCTGCGCATTACCGTGCCCCAAGGCTCCCCGGTTAAAGCACTCAAGCAAGCCGGACTGGAAGGCGAGGATTTTGTGTACGATGCCGCCAAGGGCAAGCGCCCCGGCGAGTATAGCGTCACCGTTACCCCTAAATCCACCGCCAAGCGCCTGCGCAATCGTTTGGTCATTAAAATGGAATCTGCAGACCCCCGCTTCTCCCAGCGCATTATTTATCTTCGTGTCAATAAGTAAGCGCGCCGGCCAACTCTTAACGCACCGGTAGTGTGTGTTTGCTCCCATTGCGCCCTATCTTTTTGCCGCCATTTTTCGGGATGATTTTCAACATTCCCTCAAGTTTTGTGTAATTTTGGAGTAATATTCCCTCAAGTTTTGTGTGTAGAAAGTTGTAATTAACGTAAAATAAATATGTAACCGCGACAAGGGTGCTCGGGGAGTATATCTCGTACTTCTGATGTTAAAGAAGGAGTTGTCGTATGCCTAAATCAAAAATCCAATATCAAAAATCTAAAATCATAATAGTTAGTTGATAGAATTGACGCGGGCGGGGGAGGGGTGATTATAATGGGCAGGTATGAAACTACATCTGCCCTTATCTTTGCTTATCTATGTGTGTGCCGTGTATCAAGCCTCTGCCGGGGTGGGAGACACCGGTTCGGTCTGGGACCCTAACTGGGGTGCTGCCGGTTTGACCGGTGCGCCCGATGCCGCCGCCCCCGAGTACCAAGCCCATATCACCACCGCGGGTGTAACGGCACTGGTGCAACCGGTGGGAGAGCCTGCGCCCTACGACTTCGGCCCCTACACCGCCATCACCCTTGTGGGCGCAGGAAACGCTGCGGCACAAATTGTGGGCGGAGCCTCTGCAACCGATGCCGCTACGACGGGGGCGGTAGACCTTTCCTCCTGGATAGCCGCCGAGGAAGGGCAATACGCCCTGCTGGTGGGTGGTAGCTATGCCGATAACTGGAACAGTGGCGTGCCCTTCCACTTTACCGGCGATTCGCATATTCTGGTAAACGGTGCCACGGTAGCGAACGTGATGGGCGGTAATTACAAAGACGGCCAATCGGCGCAGTTCACGGGGGATTCCTACATCTCCGTGCTGCAAGGGAATGTAACAGGTGCCATTGTGGGGGCCGGTGTGGTAGCGCATAATAGGTCTGTATCGTTTGTGGGTGATACACATGTGTTTGTCTACGTTCCTTTGGCAGACAACGGCGGCCCCGCGCTCCACAGCGTGCCCACCAATATGGTAATGGGTGGCTTTGCTTGGGGAACCAATACATGGAAGACACAAACACTCACAGGCAGCACCCATGTGACGGTGGATTTGAGCGCCTATAACGGCACAACCTTTGCCAAGCATATTGTTGGCGGCGGATTCAGCGGTGCCAGTGGCAATTCACAGCTTATTACCGGCGATACCCACGTATCTGTCAACCTGGGCACGGTAACTGCTGCCGATACGGTGCGCGTGGTTGGCGGCCACTGGGTCAATTCCGGCGGCGGACGCGTGGAAGGCACAGCCAATCTAAGCCTGAGCGGCGGCTCGTTTTCCGATTGGATTGTCGGCGGTGCGTGGACGGATGTGTCCAATACCAACACCTACCTCGGCGCGGTGGAGGTAGCCCTGAGCGGCGGCAGTACCTCCGGCAATGTGTTGGGTGGCACCTATATGGCAGCCGGTGTGGGTAGCGCAGAGGTAGGCACTATCAATATGCAGATAAGCGATACTGCCACCGTGCAGGGCACCTTATACGGTGGCTGCTACATCAACGGTACCGGCGCGGATTCCTTCAGCGTTTCCGTGGGCGATGTGCAGATTGTGCTTACGGGCGGAACCCTAGGCACCGTGGTGGGCGGTAGCTATGTTGCCCGCAATCATGCGGATGCTGTGGTTCAGCAGGGGCATATCTTGCTCTCGCTGCAAGGCGGGGCGCTTTCCGGCAATCTCTATGCCGCCGGTCAGCAGGAGGGTGCCTCATCCCTGCAAACACTCAGCACCACGGTGCAGATTGCGGAAGAAGCGGCTTTGGCCCCCGGTATCACTATCTCCGGTGGCTATGCCGGCACCGCTCCAAGCTCCACGGTGCAGGGCGAGCGCAGCCTCGTGCTCAGCTCTGCGGCGGAGTACAGCGATACATCTGCCGTCACTTTTGCTGACTTTGATGCCATTGAGGTAGCCGCCGGAGGTAGCGCCACGCTGGGCGCCTTGCAGGGGAGCACAACCCTCACCAAACGCGGCGCCGGACAATTAGAGATACAGGGGGCCACCGGCCTGAGTTCTCTTATTTTGCAGGGTGGTTCTTTAAGCTTAACCGAGGCGTTAGCCGGTGCCTCCGTGCAGTCTCTGCACATGCAGGCCGGCACGCAGCTGCAAGGCATTACGGGCACTGTGTTCGCCGGTTCTACGGGGCAAACAGACCTTTTGCTCACGGTGGATGAATCCAATATCGGTGCCGACTCTGCGGCCACCCCCATGCTCTCCGGCAGTAATTTTACCCTTAGTATCACCGGGGCACAGAATGCGCAAATTGACCTCTCTGCGGATGCTGTTGTATCTGTGTTGGAATCACACCGCGATGCCGGAGCCACCTCGTGGATAACCCTGACGGATGGCCTGCTGGAGTGGGCACAGGAGGCGGATTCCGCCATTACACCCACGCTTTCTGCATACGGCATACGGGTGAGCGGTACCAACGGCGGTAGCCTCCTCCTCAGCGGGCAGGCGCAAGGTGTGTATTTCGTCACAAATAATCCGGCAACAAGCAATCCGCACACCATCACCACATACCCCACGCTCGGCATGTACCAAGGCGTGGTGATAGAAGGCGGCGAAACGCTCACCCTACAATTACCCGGCGATACCTCAGCGTCTGCCCGAGCCGTAGTGCGTAACTTGGTGGGCGGCACAGAGAGCGCCTTGCTGCTGCAAAACAGCAGCGGCAGTGGCGTGGCGCAGGTAGAGCTGCAACAAAATGCAGATACGGTGATGGCCGGCTCTATCACGGCCGGGGACGGCACACAGGTGCTGAAAACCGGCAGCGGCACCCTCACTGTGCAGGGGGCTTTTACGGCACCGAGTGTCGAAATCGCGGGTGGCGAGCTGCAATACAACGGCAGCGGTAATATGCTGGAATACATCATGGGGCAGGGCTCCCTCACCTTGGGCAGCGATTCCGCCACAAGTTTCATGCTTCATACAGATGAGCCGCAGCCCATCCTCAGCCTAGCGCGCTTGGTGATTCAAAGCGGCGCTTCGCTCACCTTGGAAGCAGTGGGCACAGAGTACCTGAGTCCCGGTGAATATGTGCTGGGTGAGCTGGACGAGCTGGCTGCGGGCGACTACCAATTAACGCTGAGCGGTACCCCCTTTTTTCGCACCGACGCCTCGCGGAGCTTTCTCTTGCAGGAGGACGGTCGGCTATATCTCTTTTTGGTGGAAACCGGCGGAAATCCGTTGGCCGACGTGGCAACGTCTGCTAATGCGGGCGCCGGAGCAGAGTTGCTATGGAATGGGGCGCCGGCTGCCGGAGCAGATGTTCAATCCGTCTATAATGAGGTGATGCAGTGGCTGCACGAGGGCAATACCGCTGCAATCAATCAGGCTATGGCCGCTGTTGCCGGTGCCTCGTACTCGGCGCTGGGCATGGTTTTGCAGCAAGATGTGCAGCAGCGCCTGTATGCCATGCGCAACCGCGCCGTTCAACTGAGTTTGCCCGATTGCTATGAATATGATATCCCCTTGCTGCAAGCCTGGGTGCAGGCAGAGGGAGCCCGCACCGAGCTGCACAGGCAAGGCACAGCTGCCGGCTACACCCTCAGCTCATGGGGCGGCACGCTGGGGATGGATGCCGCGGTGTCGGACTCCTGGACGCTGGGGGTAGCGCTCACCGCCCTGTACGGCGATTTTCAATCGCGTGCGGCAGACGTGCTCCGCGGCGATGTGGACCGCTACGCCCTTTCTCTCGTGGGGCACTACGACCACTGCGGCTGGAACCACTCCGTGATTGTTGCCGGCACTTGGGCAGAGGCAGACCTGCACCGCTTTGTTCCCTTTGGCAACGGTTATAGCACCGCCGGGCGTACCCACGGTTATGGCTTGGGGGTGATGTATGAGGTAGGCTACCGCTTCACCTCTGCCGAGCAACCGCTTAACTACGTGCAGCCCTTTGCCTATGCTCTATATTCCTACTCGTCCCTGCGTGGATTGACCGAGACGGGCTCGGATGCCGCTCTGCATGTGGGCTCGCAGGTGCAGCAGGCGTGTGTATTGGGCCTTGGTGTGCGTGGGCAAACGGCAATTGCCGAATCTTCTGCAGACCGCACTGCCACGTTGCACGGGCGAGTCGTGCTCAATGCCCATGCCGGCGACCGCCGTGGCGAGGCCTCGGTCTCTTGGGCTGAGGTCGGAAGCGCCGGCGCCTCCGTTATCTCTGCTACGGCCGGAGTGCTGGGCGCAGAGTTGGGCGCAGGGCTGAACATACCCGTGGGGGTAGGCAGCGGCGAGCTCTATATGGATGCCTCTGCCGAATTACGCGCCCACAGCGTGGAGATTTTCGGCAACATCGGCTACCGTTGCCGTTTTTGATGCTGCTTGAGAAAAGGGGCACCTCCCCCTATCCTCCGCATGCCATGTGGCATTTTCGTCACATGGCATGTGGCTGAATCGTCACCGTAGAGAACTTGCAAAACACGAGGCGGCACGCTTAAATATAGGTGTCGGCAGGCTTAAAGCTAACCGACGTTCACAAGAAACAACATATCATGAACAAACACATAATTACGATGTTGGCCCTCACGGTAGGTGCCGCCGGTCTCTCCCATGCAGATAATGCTCAATCAGATTTCTCTTTCTGCTCTTGGGCAAAAGACAGCTTTACGCTGTTTAACGCAAAGAGAGACGGCGCAGAAAATCCCTATATTCAGGAATTTTCCGTTAAGCTGCGTGGTCAATTTCAGGGTGCTTGGATGGACCCTGCCGGTGGCAGCGACCGCTTAAAAGGAGGCTCCTCCGGGGCTGATAACAATGAGTGGCGCCGTTTCCGTTTAGGAGCCCAGGCAAAAATGTTCAATAACTTTACAGTAAAGGGTGTGTGGAATGTAGGCGGCTTAGATGGCCGCTACAAATACAGCCGCGCCAGTTGGGTGCGCTCCACCACCTCTGCTTCGCTGGATGAATTGTATGTAGCCGGCAAGTTTGCTCCGGTTCTTGTCAATATCGGTAAGCATAAGCCCGCCTACATGGGCGAATACCGCACCTCCAGCGCCAAAATCCTTACGATGGAGCGCTCCGGTATTGTGAATCAGCTTAAGGCGGAAAAACTTTACGGCCTTTCCTTGGCTTCTTCTGATTCTAAGGCTGCGTTGCAATGGAACTCCGGTATTTGGGTGAACGGGCAGCGCGATGGCAATACATGGTTAGAGCCCTCCTTTAACTCGGAGGACGGATACACCTTTGGTGCTTCGGTAAGCTATGCCACAGGCGAGAAAAGCCGCTTGTATTTGGATTACATGCACAGCTTCCATGATGATGGCGACTCCCGCCCGGGCACGGAATACGCCGGTGCCGGTGCGCAGGATGTCGTGGCACTCACCTGGGAAGGTAAGCGCGGTAATTTGAGCATGATGGCAGAAGGTATTGCCGGTTTTAATGTGTATGATGCCGATTCCGGGGCAGATAACGTGTACGGCTTGGTGCTGATGCCCTCGTACCGTTTCAGTCCGCATTGGGAAGGCGTGGTGCGCTACCAATTGGCCGCCGGTAGCAACGCCGTAGCTACGGATAGTCGCTACTACACCACGAACTCTACTTACTCCGGTACTTGCGATTTGCAGCACGGGCTCTACATTGGTGCCAACTATTATGTTTGCCCGGAAAACCCGCACATGATGAAACTCATGTTTGGTGCAGAGTACCTCAACTCTCACGGTGCCGACAGCCAAGGTAATAAAGGCTATACCGGTTGGCAGCTGAATGCCGGCGCCCGATTCGATTTCTAATCCCCTAGCCGTTAACTTCAACCCAAAACATGATCCTATTATGTTAAAAAAATTATTTATTCTCGCGTTGGGCCTCTCCTCGATGAGCCAGGCAAATGACAGTACGTTTACCGGTGCCGGTGCCTCCTTTCCTGCCCCCGTCTATAGGCAGTGGACATATTCGTACAGTAATGCACACCCCGGTACGCAAATTACTTACCAGAGCTTGGGCTCCGGCGCAGGGCTTAATCAAATTAAGGCAGGCACGGTCGATTTTGCGGGTACCGATAATCCGCTGACCTTGGAGCAGCAAGAGGAATTCGGGCTCATCCAGTTCCCCATGCTTACCGGGGGCGTGGTGGTTATTGTGAATATACCCGGCGTGAAAGATGGCCAGCTTAAGCTGAGCAAAGACGTATTGGCCCGCATTTATTTGGGAGAAATCACCTATTGGAATGATGCAGCCATTCGTGCCTTGAATCCGAAACTGCGTTTGCCTAAGTTAAAGATTACTGTGGTGCGCCGCTCGGATTCCAGTGGTACCTCCTTCATTTTCACCAACTATTTGTCCAAAATCTCACAGAAATGGAAGAACACCGTCGGGCAGGGCTCTTCCGTGAAGTGGCCGGTCGGCATCGGCGGACAAAAGAATCCGGGGGTATGCAATAACGTGGCCAAAATTAAAGGCTCCATTGGTTATACGGAGTACACGTATGCTGTAGAGGCGCACTTGCCTTGCGCCTGTTTGGAAAATGCCGATGGCCAATTTATTGTGCCGTCGCAAGAGAGCTTCTCTGCCGCCGCCGCTTGTGCGGATTGGCAGAATGCTCCGGGCTTTTACATGGAATTAACCAATGTGCCCGGTGCTAAAAGTTGGCCGATTACGGGTGTAACCTACATTCTGATGCGCAAAGATACGCCAAGCGCAGAGCGCGCTGCCCTCAAGGATTACTTCATCTGGTGCTACACGGATGGTGCCGCCAAGGCCACCGAGCTTAATTACGTGGCCTTGCCGCAAGAGGTAGTTAAATTCATAGAGCCTACCCTGTAACACCTTGTGCGGCTCATGCGCGTACTCGCTCCCGCTGCCTAAGATAGGTTGGCGGGAGCTTTTTTGGCGCCCATCGATCAAACACCCTCTCGCCTGCTCCTTGTGCCGCTCGTTTTCCGCAGCCCGCGCGCTTACGGGGCGCATCTTTAGGCTGCTAACGCCACGGGGGCCGTGCCTCCTTTCTCCCCCCCACTGCAAAAAGGCCACCTCCGTTATCGGAGGTGGCCGGTGTGTTATGGATATGAGTACAGGGGAGGGGTAATTACATGCTATGGCGAATAATAGAAGCGGTGCGCAGGTAGATGATGTGCTCGCATATATCCGTGCATAGGTCGGCAATGCGCTCCAGGTCTCTGGCTAAGCCATGGCAATCCATAAAATAGTCTGCGTGGTGGGGGCAGCGTGCCAGTGATTGGCGCACATGGTTACGGTGCTCGCTGCGCATTGAATCGACGGTGTTGTCCTGTTCAATCACGCGGTATGCCACATCCACATCGGAGCGGCTAATGACGGTAAGCGTATCATGCAGCATGCTCTGCACCACTTTGTGCATGGGGGTAAAATCAAACATCTCGTTATGGGGAGGTGCAGCATGGGCGGTAATATCAATGGCGCGCTCTGCTATATGGCCGGCAAAATCTGCCATGCGTTCCAGCGAGGTGTTGATTTTAAGAATGCTGACCAACGTACGCAAATCAATAGCCACCGGTTGGTAGAGCGCCATGAGTTTCAGGCATTCTTCTTCAATGCAAATTTCCTCGCGATCAATAAACTTATCGCATTCAATAATCGAGCGGGCCGTATCCGCATCTTTGTTGCAGAATGTCTGGAAGGCGCGGTCCGTTGCTTCGGCCACGCGCGAGCCTTGTAAATTGAGTCTGTTAAGAAGCGTGTTAAGCTCTTTGGTAAAGTGGTTTTTCATCATTGGTTGAAGCATAAGGGTTGATAGTTACATGGAGTTAACCGAATCTGCCGGTAATATAGTCCTCCGTTTTTTGCTGTTGCGGGTTAGTAAAGATTTGAGCCGTAGGGCCAACCTCCACAATACGCCCCTTGTAAAAGAAGGCAGTTTGGTCGGAGATACGCGAGGCCTGTTGCATGTTGTGGGTAACAATCACGATGGTGATACGCTTTTTAAGCTCTAGGGTGAGCTCTTCGATATGGCGCGTGGCGATGGGGTCAATCGCGCTGGTGGGTTCATCCATCAACAGAATCTCCGGTTCGGCGGCTAGGGTGCGCGCTATACAGAGGCGTTGCTGCTGCCCGCCGGATAAAGCCATGCCACCGGAGTGGAGCTTGTCTTTTACCTCGTGCCACAGCCCGGCATCTTGCAAGGCCTTTTCTACCTTATCCGCTATTTCTGATTTGCTTAACTTATAGTGCAAGCGCAACGGGTAGGCTACGTTATCAAAAATACTCATCGGAAACGGCGTGGGTTTTTGAAAAATCATCCCCACGCGCCTGCGCAGGGAGAGTAGGTCTGTTCCCGGGGCGAGAATATTCTCGCCATCCAGCAGAATTTCACCTTCGGCGCGCTGATTGCCATACAACCGGTAAATACCGTTGTAAATGCGTAAGTGCGTGGACTTGCCACAGCCACTGGGGCCGATAACCGCTGTAATTTGGTGAGCGGGTATATCAAGGTTATTCTCAAAAAGAGCCTGCGTTTTGCCGTAAAAGAAATTGAGATTACGGGCTGATAGTTTAATGTTTGTGTTCATGAAAGAAAATACGGGTTAAAAGGTTGATGGCTAAGATGCCGAAGGCCATGATGAGGGCGGCGCCCCAGCCCATGCTGTGCATGGATTCAAACGGTGAGTTGTTGGTGTATTCGGTAATGAGCACCGGGATAGAGGCCGTAGGTTGCTCAAAAAAGTGGCTCGGCCACGAATCTGCAAACAGAGCCGTGAACAGGAGTGGGGCTGTTTCGCCGCTCACTCGGGCCAATGCCAGCAATACGCCGGTGATGAGACCGTTTTTTGCACTGCGGGCAATGATGCAAAGTGTGGCTCGCATGCGGGTCATGCCCAAGGCTAGGGCGGATTCCCTCAAGGTGTCGGGCACCATCAGCAGAATATCTTCTGTCGTTCGCATTACCACCGGAAACATAATCATGCTCAGCGCTATGGCTCCGGCCCACCCGGAGAAATTTCCCGTAGGAACCACGATAATAATGTAAACGAACAACCCGATGATGATGCTAGGAATGCCCATCAGCACATTGCCGCAAAAGCGTATGGCGGTGGCTAAGCGGTTGTTTTTACCGAACTCTGCCAAATAAATACCCGCAGCCATAGCCGGTGGTACCGCAAGCAGTGTTGCGCCAAGGGTCATGTAAATGGTGCCCAAGAGGGCGTTGGCTATGCCGGAATGCGGCTCGCCGTAGGGTTTGCTGGGCTCGGTTAGAAACTCAAAGCTAAGGGCATGCGCTCCCTGTGCCCATACGGTGCGCAGTATCCAAAACATGGCAAACAGTGCTATGCCTATGGAGAGTATGCAAAAGAGATTAACCAAAGTGTTTTTTGCTTTGCGATAATGTATGTTGCGTTGCTTTATCATCTGTGTGTGAAATTGGGTTAGGGTTATGCGCGCGCTTCTCCTCGCTTGGCTGCCGAGAGATTCAGCAACTTGTGGGCTATCATTTGTATGCAGAAACATATCAGCAGCAGAATGAATCCCAGTGCAAATAGCGCACAGCGCTCTGTATCCGCCGCCTCGCCGAAACTGTTGGCCAGCGTGGCTGATATTGTGGTGCCGAAGGAGTAGAGCCCATCCGGCATTTGCACCAGGTTACCGATAACAAACAGCACAGCCATCGTTTCTCCTAATGCTCGCCCCATGCCGATAAAGACGGCGCCCATCAGCCCGCGCGCTCCGTACCGGGTTACGATGTCCTTCATTGCCTCCCAGCGTGTACAGCCTATGCCGTAGGCGGACTCTTTTAGCATGGCGGGGGTCATGCGCAGTACATCGCGCATCACCGCGCACATGTACGGTAGAATCATCAGCGCTAGGATTATGCCCGCCGTTAAAAAGCCGAATCCGCACCCGTAGCCATCTTCTCCCAAAAGCCATTCGCCGCCGGGCAAGTGGATGAGCCCCAGCCCCTCTGCTAAAAAGGGCTGCACGCTCTCCTGCATAATGGGTACCAAAACAAATAAGCCCCACATGCCGTAAATAACGGAGGGGATAGCCGCCAGCAAATCAACGCAGGGACTGAGTATCCTTTCCAACCACGAAGGGCATTCCGTAAGAAAAAGTGCCGTCGCAAATGCCAGCGGTATGGACGGCACCAATGCTAAAAGCGTTGTCAGGAGCGTGCCCGCAATGTGGGGGAGTGCCCCGTACTTGTTTTCGTAGGGATTCCATTCCGTACTCCATATAAATTCCCATCCGTATCGGTGCCAAGCTTCCGCAGAGTTAATCAACAGCTGCAAGAGTAGCCCGCTCATCAGCAAACCAACCAATATGGCGCAGCCTAAGCAGAAATAACGAAAAAATCTATCAATTCGTTGCATGGTGTTCATGTATTTGGTGGTTTCACGGTAGCAGCTTATGTGGCCATGTGCAAGTTTGCTACCGTGAAGTTATCGCCACGTTTCATGTGGCGATTTTGTCACATTCTTTATCGCCCCATTGCATCCGGCGCCTCCTCTTTCTCCCCCCCCTCTCGGGCCGGTTGAAAAGAGGGCGGGTAATATTCAAATAACAAAAAGTCCTCAAGAAAATGTGGGAGAAATAGGCAAAAGTCGTCAAGAAAATGTGGTGAAAATATCCAAAAGTCCTCAAGAAAATGTGGAAAAAATAGGCGAAAGTCCTCAAGAAAATGTGAATTGGGCTTGATTATCAATAAGATTATGTTACAATTTTTGTGTCTGAGATAATCGCATGAAACGTGACGCTATAGAACAACTCCGAAAATGGAAGAATAACCCTCTCAGAAAGCCACTACTGCTGCTTGGGGCCAGACAGGTAGGTAAGACGTGGCTGATGCAGGAATTCGGCCGGCTTCACTTCAAAAAAGTGGCCTACATCAGCTTTGATGCAGATGAGCGCATGCGCCGTAGCTTTGAGCAGGATTATGATGTGGAGCGTTTGTTGAATGCTATTCAGTTGGCTGCCGGATTTAAGATAACGCCGACTGATACGCTTATTATTTTGGATGAGATACAGGAGTGCCCGCGTGCCATCACATCCCTCAAGTATTTTTGTGAATCTGCGAGAGAATACTATATTATTGCGGCCGGTTCTTTGTTGGGGCTTTTCGAGCATACGGGAACGGGGTTTCCGGTGGGTAAGGTGGATATGATGCACTTGTATCCGATGTCGTTCAGAGAGTTTTTGAGTGCCACCGGTAACGAACTGTACAGGGATGCCTTGGAGGAAAAAGATTGGCGCCTGATAACGGATTTTGCTTCGAAATATGAGGAATTGTTGAAATTGTATTACGTTGTGGGTGGTATGCCTGAAGCCGTATACACGTATACAAGAACTAATGATTTTTCCATGGTGCGCACGGTGCAAGATAGCATCCTGCTAGGGTATCAACGTGATTTTAGCAAACATGCACCTGCTGAGGATACGGCTCGCATTTCATTAATTTGGGAGTCTATTCCGGTGCAACTGGCACGAGAGAACAAAAAATTCATGTGTAGCTCCGTTCAATCCGGCTTGCGGATGCGCGATTTGGAGCCACCCATGCAGTGGTTGCTTGATGCAGGCTTGATTTACAAAGTAAATCGCATCAGTAAGCCGGCATTCCCTCCGGATGCGTATCGGGATGCAGCATTCAAAGTGTTTTTCATTGACGTGGGGTTACTTGGTGCTAAAACACGTTTGCCCGTGGACGTGATTTTGGATGGCAACCGTATTTTTACGGAATTTAAGGGAGCTTTGGCAGAGCAGTATGTTCAGCAGCAGTTACGGAGTGTCTGTTCTATAGAACCTTATTATTGGTCTACGGCGAATTCGCAGAATGAAATAGATTTTTTAGTGCAATCCGGTTTGGATATGGTGCCGATTGAGGTTAAGGCCGAAAAGAACTTGCAGGCGAAGAGCCTAAAAAGTTTTTGTAAAAAATACCATGTAACTAAGGCGGTGCGGGTATCTATGGCCGCATGGTGTGAACAGGATATGCCTATAGCTGATGATGGCAGCTCTTGCAGGCTGATAAATCTGCCTCTTTATGCCGTTCATTTGCTCCCTCATATTTAACCTGAAAAGGAACCGGTGACGATGACTCCCAAAGCCCGATTATTATGTGCCGCTGCCCATGGAGACAGAGCAGGGGTGCAGGCCATGTTGCAGCATGGGGTGCCGGTGGATGTGCGCGACGGCAAAGGCCGCACACCGCTGATGCTGGCCGTGCAGAGTGGCTCTGTACCCACGGCTCAGTTGTTGTATGCAGCCGGGGCAGATTGCATGGTGGTGAACAATGGACACCGCCCCTTAATTGATTACGCTGAAAGTGCCGAGATGGCACGGTGGGTGTTAAGTGTTACCCCGCCGCCCCACCAAGAGCAGGTGGCTACACGGCTTTTGTTCCGCTGTTGTGCGCCCGTAGAGCGCTTGCAGACGGCGCTGGACTATGGCGCCCGCGTCAATGCGCGCGATAAGCGTGGCTCTACCCCGCTGCATTACCATGCCATTTGTGGTCGCCCGCACTGCGTGCGCCTGTTGCTGGCAGCCGGCGCTCACCCCGATGTGCGCAACTGCCATGGCTGCACCCCGCTGTATATGGCAACCTTCTTTACCAATGCAGAGGTTATGCGCCTGTTGATAGCCGCCGGGGCAGATGTGCACACCACGAACCAAGAAGGCCGCAGCTTGCGCGATTTGCTGTATCCGCAATATGACACCCACCGCGCATGCCTCCGCGTGTTGGAGGAGATGGCCCCCCTGCAAAAGTGAAGACGAAAGCGTTGCTTGTTTTCACCTAGCAAGGCTATCAGCTTTCATTTTCGTGTTTTTAGCGCTTTCCACCCCCCAAATCAAACATCAAAAATCCAAAATCAAACCTCCTTAATTGTTCTAACACACCGTGTTTTTGCTTTACACGCGGGGGGAAGGAGTGTATGCTATGCGTATACGATAATTTTCTCTAACAACATCTGACACGTTGATATGATGACCGCCGCGCAGATTCGCCAGAGCTTCCTGGACTTTTTCCACGAGAAGCAGCACGCCGTTGTGCCTTCCGCCTCCCTCATGCCGCAGAGCCCCGGCCTGCTGTTTACCAACGCCGGTATGAACCAGTTTGTGCCCTACTTCCTGGGCGTATGGACTCCCCCGTGGAAGCCTGCCCGCGCCACCGATACGCAGAAGTGCATTCGCGCCGGCGGCAAGCATAACGACTTGGAGGATGTGGGCCAAGACAGCTACCACCACACCATGTTCGAGATGCTGGGCAACTGGTCCTTTGGCGACTACTTCAAGAAAGAGGCCATCGCCTGGGCTTGGGAGCTGGTGGTAGAGCGCTGGGGTTTCCCCGCAGAGCGCCTGTATGCCACCGTGTATTGCCCGGACAAATCCAAGGGCGACCCCGGCGAGTTCGACCAAGAGGCTTGGGACACCTGGGCCCCCCTCTTCGCCGCTAAGGGCCTGGACCCCAAAGTGCACATTGTGAACGGCGGCGTAAAAGATAACTTCTGGATGATGGGCGAAACCGGCCCCTGCGGCCCGTGCTCCGAGCTGCATGTGGACCTCACCCCCGAAGGCAAAACCGAGGGCAGCTTGGTGAACAAAGACAGCGACAAGTGCATTGAAATTTGGAACCTCGTGTTCATTCAGTACAATGCCGAGAGCGACGGCACCTTCCGCAACCTGCCCGCCTGCCACGTAGATACCGGCATGGGCTTTGAGCGTGCCTGCGCCATGATGCAGTGCACCAACGGCTTCACGGATTTCTCCCGCCGCGTCTCCAACTACAGCACAGACGTCTTCCGCCCCATCTTCCGCAAGATTGAGGAAATCTCCGGCCGCACCTATGTGGACATTTACCCGCAGGACGCTACCGAGGAGAACAAAGCCGTGCTCAAGGAGAGCATCGCCTTCCGCGTCATTGCAGACCACATCCGCACCCTCAGCTTCTCCATTGCAGACGGCATTTTGCCCGGCAACAATGGCCGCAACTATGTGCTGCGCCGCATTCTGCGCCGCGCCGTGCGCTATGGCCGCACCCTTGGGCTGGAGAAACCCTTCCTCTCTCAATTGGTAGACACCTTGGCTGCAGAAATGGGCCGCGTCTTCCCGGAAATCATCGGCCGCTCTGCCACCATCAAAGACGTGCTGCTGCGCGAGGAAACCAGCTTCAACGAAACGCTGGACCGCGGCCTCGAGCTCTTTGATAAAGAAGTAGCCGCCACCGGCACCGTCTCCGGCGATTTCGCCTTCAAGCTGTACGATACCTACGGCTTCCCCATCGACCTCACCGCCCTCATGGCCCGCGAGCGTGGCCTGAGCGTGGACACCGAGCGCTTTGAAACCCTGATGGAAGAGCAGCGCCAGCGCGCCAAAGCCGCCCAAAAGAAGCAGGTGGTGCGTGCCCTCGACCTTAAGACCGAGAAGGTAACAGAATTTACCGGCTACACAGAGGATGCCACCACCGCCACCGTAACAGAGGTGCACGAGGCAGAGGGCATGCTCTTTGTCATTACAGATAAAACCCCGTTCTATGCAGAAATGGGCGGCCAGCTCAGCGATGGCGGCACCCTCTCCCTCGGTGGCGATAGCGCCCCCGTGCTGGGCGTGCAGCAGGTAGGCCAAGCCCGCGCCCACCTCATTGCCGTGGCAGATGGCGTAGCCCCCGCCGTGGGTGATACCGTGCAGCTGGCTTTGGACACCGACCGCCGCCGTGCTCTGGAATCTCACCACAGCGCCACTCACTTGCTGCACAAAGCCTTGCGCGCCTTGGTGAGCGAGGATATTGCCCAGCAGGGCTCCTTGGTGGATGCCGACCGCCTGCGCTTCGACGTAAACAGCGCCGCAATCTCTAAGGACGACCTCCGCCGCGTGGAAGAGCTCGTCAACCAGTGGATTGAGGAGGATTTGCCCGTGGTAGCCAAAGAATACCCCATGACGGAGATTAAGAAGCACCCGGAAATCTGCCAGTTCTTCGGCGACAAGTACGGCGACATCGTGCGCCTTGTGCAGGTAGGTGGCCAAGAGGACGGCTTTAACGGTGTATCCATGGAGCTGTGCGGCGGCACACACGCTGCCACCACAGGCCAAATCAAATTCTTCAAGATACGCAGCGAGGGCGCCATTGCCAGCGGCGTGCGCCGTATTGAGGCCGCCGTGGGTGCTGCCGGCTACGCCGTGGTAAAAGACATGGTGGAAACCCGCTTGCCCGAGTGCAAGGAAATGCTCGAGAAACTCTCCCTCGCCAACAGCAAGCTCGAGAAACTGGGCCAACCCACCGTTGCTGTGCCCGCCAACGATTCACACCCGGCCCAAAAGGCCCTGCAAGCACGCGAAATCCGCGTTATCAACGCCTTGCTCGACGAGTACAACGCCTATTGCGACCGCCTCAAGGAAGCCGCACTGGAGGCCGACAAGCGCCTCAAGAAGGCCCTGAGCGCCGCCGCCGCCTCTCAGGCAGATGCCATGCTGGCAGAGCAGCTCGGCGAGGGCAACATTGTACTTTGTGCAGAGGGTGGCAACGACTTGCTCACAGAGCTCTTCAACGGCCTGCGCAAGCGCCACTTTGCCGCCGCCGCCTTCTTGGTGGTAGACGACGGCTCCACTCTTTCCCTGGGCGCCTACTGTGGTGAAACCGCCCAGGCTGCCGGCCTCAAGGCCGGGGACTTGATTCGCACGCTGGCCCCGATTGTGGGCGGCAAGGGCGGTGGCAAGGCCGATATGGCCCGCGGCTCCGGCAAAGACCTTGCTGCCAAGGACACCCTTGTGGCAGAGGCCCGCAAGCAGCTGGCGTGATGTATCCCTCACACTCTCTCAAAACGCTTTAACCAAACATCACCTACTGAATATGTCAAAACACCAACCGCCGGTATACCCGGATGAACCCAAGATTCCGCTGTTGCCCAACATGCTTACAGCCGGCAATCTGCTCTGCGGTTTCTTTGCCATTCTCACCATCTTCAAAGGCATGGCCTTTGTGGATGGCTCCCCCCAGGCATTCGACTACTACCAGCAAGCCACCTACCTCATCTTTGCAGCCTGCATTTTTGACCTGTTGGATGGCCGCGTAGCCCGCATGTGCAAGGCAGACGGCCCCTTCGGCCGCGAGTTCGACTCCATTGCCGACGTCGTCTCCTTCGGCATAGCCCCGGCCATGTTGCTGGCCCGTGCCGTGCTCTTCGACCTGCCGGACGTCTTTGGCATGGGCATAGCCGTGCTCTACCTGCTGTGCGCCTCCCTGCGCCTGGCACGCTTTAACTGCATGGCCGCCGAGCCCAAGAAACCCAACCAGAGCATGGACTTTGTAGGCCTGCCGGTGCCCATGGCCGCCGGTGCCGTAGTAAGCACCATGTACTTGGTGATAGATGTAACCACCCACCACAACTTGGTGATTGCCACCCCCTGGCTCTACACCATGGCCGGCATGATGGCCATCGTTTCCCTCCTCATGATGAGCCGCGTGATTTACCCCAGCTTTAAGCACGTGAACTTCGAGAAGCGAGGCACCGTCACCGCCATCCTCCTGTTGGTAGCAGCCGTTTGCGCCTTTGTCTGCCTCCCCTGGATTGCCCCCGCCATCATCTTCCTCTGCTACCTGGGCTACGGCCTAGTCGTGCGTCCCTTCCTCACCCGCCGCCTCCGCCGCATCATTGAGGTCGACGACAGCGAGGACGACGAAGACACCCCGCAGAGCTAAGCCCCCGCGCGGCCCCACGCAACCACATTTGCTTTTACCTCCCCCGAGTTTCCCCGCGAAGCTCGGGGGAGATTGCTATGCATACGTATATCATTTTAGACTTGAAAAACATGCATCGTTAAATTAGTATTAAGTGGCGGGAGTCCCGCATGGACAAGACCCTGTATTGATATCTACGTTTACCAGCAAACAAGAGCGGGTGGTGTTGCACCGCGCCTTGATGAAGAAACAGAGTATTATTCACGTATGCCCGCAGGGCATACCCCTTGCGCAAGAGTTATCCCTGGAGCTGCAACTTGCCTTGGCTGAGCGCCGATTATTGTTTATTTCTCCTCAGCCGAGTGGCTCTACGCTGAATAAAAAAGTAGCAACTTGGTGCAATGAATATCTGCTACGGCAGGCTCAGGAGATATGGGTGGGCGATATTTCCCCCAATGGCATGCTGGATGTATTGATTAACGCTTTGAGACCGGAATAAAGAGGCATATTCGTTGAACCGCTACAAAAGCGCGAAAAATTCGATAATTTCTTGCAAAAATGCCAAAAAATGGTAGAATTTGCTGGAGTTCAGAGCCTTTCTGTGCTCGGTTTTAGCATACAATGGTAACAACAAGTATTTTCTCACAGACTGATATCAGCGGTACTACTCGTGTGGATTCCGCTACGGGGGCGTTTACACTGGCTGCGTATGCCTATTTGCCGAAACAACTTGTTGATGCTACATGGCGAATCGTGATGCCGGAATCTGCCTTGGAGGACTGGGGAATACTCAATGCAGAAGAAGAGAGATCTCTTCATAATACGCTTTTAACTCAGTCATGGGCTCGTGATTGTTGCAACTGGATTCAGTCAGGGAAGGCTGATATTCGTTGCACGGGGGTACACATGGAAAGTATGGTATTCTTCAACGAGGACATCATAACGGGCGGATTAATGGGTGGCTGCTCATTTAATGCCCGGGGCTTTGGCCTGTTGCCGAATATAGACGGCTTTTCCGGCTGTGTACCGATGTTCCCCATGCAATGCCAGTCTATTAAAGGCATGTTCAACTCTGCTTGGAACTCAGCCACAGCTTCTTCTGTGGTCGGAGAAAAACTGAATTTCCTATCGCAGACGCACCCCGCAGCTTGGGTATACTATAAGTCCTGCTACAAGCTGCTGGATAATGCCAAACTTCCTAAGGATTACATCCAAGGCGAAACAGGCTTCTATGATTCTCTCATCTGGAAAAAGCTGTTCTCTTACCAGCGAGATGGCGTAGAGAGTCTGCTGGAGATGCTGGAGCGTTTCGGCGGCTGCATTCTGGCGGATAGTGTTGGCTTAGGTAAAACATACGAGGCTCTTGCTGTCATCCGTTATTACCAGCTCATGAACAAGAAGGTGCTGGTACTTTGTCCCAAGCGTTTACGCGAGAACTGGGACGCCTACCGCTACAACAGCAAATTCAATGAGTTTGCAGAGCAACCTTTTTATTACGACTTATTCCACCATACAGATTTGGGCCGTTCCGGTGGCATGAGCCACGGGCGAGCTCTGGACACGGTGGAATGGGGTAATTACGACCTTGTGGTCATAGATGAATCCCACAATTTCCGCAATCGCTCCACCAAGGCGGACAAAACAACCTCTCGCTACGATTTCTTGATGCGCAAGGTTGTACAGGCCGGTATCAAGACAAAAATCCTGCTCCTTTCCGCTACTCCGGTCAACAATAAAGCCAGTGACCTGCGCAACCAGATTCTGCTGATTTCCGGAGATAAGGATGATTTCCTGCATGAACAGGGTATTGAAAGCATCAGCAATACCACGCGCATGGCGCAAGCGACCTTCACCAACTGGACCCACTTGCCGGAGGAAGAACGCACCTCGCAGAATCTTCTCGATTCTCTGGGACTGGACTATTTCCAACTGCTCAACCTGCTGACCATAGGACGCTCCCGCAAACACATCAAAACATGGTACCCACATGATGCTGAGGGGGTTAATCTCTTCCCGGAACAGCTCCCCGTGCGCAATACCTACGCAGAAGCACAGCACGGCATCGTGCTGCCGGTGGAGGAAATCAATGACCTGTTGGCTCAACTCAACATGGCTTCCTATCGACCGATTGAGTACCTGCACGAGGAATACAAAGAGGTGTATGCCGGATACGACCAGCAGATAGAAGGCAACCGTACCTTCAAACAAGCAGACCGAGAAAACAGTCTTTCCGCACTCATGATGATGAACCTCCTCAAGCGCATGGAGAGTTCCGTCTGTTCGTTCGATCTCACCCTCTCCAAACAGATAGCCACCGCCGAGGACCTGCTGGCCAAGTTGGATTTGTACAGAGAAAATCAGGACTTTCTGCTCGCCGCTGCCGAGGAGGATTTGGATGATGAAGACGTGGAAGAATTCTCCACCGTCATTGGCCAGCGCATCAAGGTTGATTTAAGGCATATTCAGCGTGACCGCTGGCGCAACGATATTGCCGCAGACCTGAAGGTCCTGCGAGAAGTAAAAGCGCTTTGCGGCAATGCCTCACCGGAGAATGATGCCAAGCTGGGCCTGCTGCGCAGCCTTATCCGCGAGAAAATGCAGCTGCCCCTCAACATGGTGGATGGCCGCCCCAATCACAAAATCATCATCTTCACTGCTTTTGCCGATACAGCGCAATACCTGTTTGATGCTCTCAATGAAGAACTACTTTCACAATACGGCGTATATACTGCCTTGCTTTCCGGCAGCAAGCGAGACACGAACTTGGATGGCGTGAAAAAGCGTCAAGAGGACCTGCTGGCAGCTTTCTCCCCCAAATCTAAAAAAGGCTTTGAGGCTGAATCTACCGGCGGGCGCGAAATCGACATCCTGATTGCAACCGACTGTATCTCCGAAGGGCAGAACCTACAAGGCTGCGATTATCTCATCAACTACGATATTCATTGGAACCCGGTGCGTATCATTCAGCGATTCGGCCGTATCGACCGTATCGGCAGCCCCAACAAGCAGATTCAGCTGGTCAATATCTGGCCCATGCCGGATTTGGATGCCTACATCAACCTAGAGCGCCGTGTGCTCGGGCGCATGACCTTCCTCAAAATCTCTGCTACAGATGCCGACTTCCGCGATAAGCAGCTCAAATCCCTGCGCTCCGGCAAGTTGGATATTGACTCCATCGACCAAAATTGCGCCATCTCCGACCTGAGCATGCACCAGTACCGCGCGGATTTTGCCAACTTCCGTAAGAAACACCGCAAGCTCATTGAACAGCTGCCGTCTTATTTTACCGCTACGCTGGATGTCACCCATACAGATATTCCTGCCGGGGCGTTCTTCCTGCTGTGTTCGCATACGTCCTTGGCCATGGCTTCCCGCCAATACCCCTTCATGCCTTATTTCCTGCTACATGTGGCGGAGGACGGCACCGTGACACACAGCTACACGCACGTCAAGAAGTGTCTGGATATGCTCAAATCCCTCGCTATGCCTCACGAGAAAGTTGTGCCGGAGGCTGAGGCTCAGTATATGCAGCAGACGGATAACGCTCGCAAGATGAATCGCTACACGGATTTACTCTCCGCCGCTGTGCGCTCCATTACCGGGCAGGCGGAGGAATCTCAGGCCGCTAGTATTTTCACACCCGGTGGCACCACCATTGCCAAGGGCGGCAAAACGCGTGGTGTGGATGATTTTGAAGTGCTGGCTATGTTAACTCTCACGCGACAGGATGGCTGATTTTCCGACAGTGTTGGCCGACATGCTGCCGCAGTCTGCGTTAAGCGTTGGGGTGCGTCTCTCCAAGGAGTTACTCCGCAAGCACGCTGCACGCGTTAAGGGGGATAAGGCTCTTATTGATGCCGCCGTTTCTTCTGCTTGGGTGACAAGCTTGAGGCATGATACCTGCGGCGTAGCTCCTTATAGAAGCGAGCAAGAGGGGGATTTCACCGAGCTGGTGGTTATAGGCATGCATCTGTATTCCGAAGTAACTCCTGAACAGGTAAGCCGCTTGCAGCAGATGATTCACATAGCCGTGCAATACCCACTACTTTTGGCTGTAGATGTCGGGAATGCGGTATATCTGTCCCTTCTCCCGCAGGGGGCTCCGCTGGAGGCTCTGGTGCGTGCTCAGGTGTTACCCTTCGTTTCAGATTTCTTCTGCTATGTTGCTTGGTTGCAGGAAGCTCGCCCGACTCACCTTATGGCCCTGTTCAATCGCTGGGCCTGCGCTCTGCACGCCCTTGCGCTCATGCAGAACAAGCCAGCCGTTTGCGCGGATTTGCCTTTCATTCCGCTCGATTCTCCGCAGGTTGCCGCTCAGCTTGTGGCTGATTTGCATCGTCTGAATCAGGAATGGAAATCTGTCTCTCAGGAACTCAAAAAGACGACGAATCCGCAACAGCGCATCACGCTATCCAAGAAACGCCGACACCTTAGTACCCAAATCTGTCAACTTCTCCAAACTCACAACATCATCACCTAAGCTATGCCGTACGAAAAATCCTCCCCCTCTTCTCCGGAAGCACAATCCTCGTCCCCTGTTCAGGATAATCTCAAGGCTCTCGCTTCTCTGTTCCCCTCCGTGGTGCGGGATGGTCAGGTGGATGTAGACGCTCTCCGTCAACTTTGTGGCGAGGCCGTTGTGAAAGAGGATGAGCTATTCGGGCTTAATTGGCGCGGTAAAGCGGAAGCCCGCCGCGCGGCGCTTACGCCATCTCTCGGTACGCTTCGCCCCTGCAAGGAAGAGAGTAAGGATTGGGATACAACTCAGAATCTGTATATCGAAGGAGATAATCTTGAAGTGCTCAAGCTGCTCCGCAAATCCTATGGCGGCAAGGTAAAGATGATTTATATCGACCCGCCTTACAATACGGGTAAAGAGTTTGTATACCCCGATGATTACCAGAACGGCATCGAGAATTACAAGAAATTGACGGGGCAGGAAGGTAAGTATGCGGCCAATGTAGAAACTTCTGGGCGATATCATACCACTTGGCTTAATATGATGTATCCCAGATTAATACTTGCTCGAGACCTACTGAGTGAGGATGGTGTTATATTTATTAGCATAGATGAAAATGAAATGGTTAATCTTCAAAAATTGTGTCGTGAAATTTTTGGAGAACAAAATTACGCTGGGGAAATTGTGTGGAAGAACAGCAGTAAGAATGATGAGGATTATATTTCAATTCAGCACGAATATATAGTTGCATATGTAAAAAGCAAAGATAGCAACATTGGAGACTGGACAGAAAAAAAGGAAGGGACGGACGAAATTTTTAAAGCATTTGAAGGTTTTCGAAGAAAACACGGAAATGATTGGCAAGCTATACACAAAGACGCTCTTCATTGGTATAAACAATTTCCTGAATCCAATCCTATAAGTAATAGTAAGCATTACTCTTGGATGGATGAAAGAGGCGTATATTTTCCTGACAATATTTCTGGCCCAAATTTTGGGCAATATGTCTATAATGTAACCCATCCTACAACTGGCAAAATATGCAAAGCTCCAGCAAGTGGCTGGCGTTTTCCTGAAACAACTATGCAGGAAAGAATTGCGGCAGGATTGGTACACTTTGGCATAGATGAAACAACTGTCCCAAACAACAAAACATATTTAAAGGATACTTTATACCAAAGCATAGCCAGCGTGAAATACAAAGACGGTCGTGTTGCATCTAAAAAGCTAGCGGCCTTATTAGGGGCAAACATTTTCAATAATCCCAAAGATAAAGGGATTATTCAAGGCTTAATATCATCATGTGCAAAAGCGGAAGAAGCTATTATTCTTGACTTTTTCTCGGGATCCGCAACAACTGCCCATGCTGTAATGAAGCTTAATGCAGAAGATGGAGAAAATCGTCGTTTTATCATGGTACAACTTCCTGAATCCTGCGAAGAGAAAAGCGAAGCCTACAAAGCCGGTTACAAAAACATCTGTGAAATCGGCAAAGAGCGCATTCGACGGGCAGGTGAGAAAGTAAAAGAAGAAGCCGGGCTAGCTGGGCAGCATCTGGACATTGGCTTCCGAGTCTACAAGCTGGATAGCAGCAACGTGAAAGTGTGGAATCCGCAAGCCGAAGACCTAGCGACAGCCGTGAACAACTATGCTGAGCACTTGGTCGGAGGACGTACGGAAGACGACTTCCTGACCGAAATCATGTTGAAGAGTGGCATTGATTTGGTGGAAGAAGTGGAAGAGCGAAAGATAGCGGGGCACCGCGTGCAGAGTCTGGGCTATGGCCAGTATTACGCCTGCATGGCTGCGGATTTGGCGAACGATGCGGAAGAGGTTGCTCTGGGCATCGCCGCATGGCACGAAGAGGATTGCGCTTTTGCGGGTGGAGAGCAGCAGGATACCTGTACGGTATTTGTATCTGACCGAGCTTTCGCCTCTAACGATGCCGCCAAGATGAACTTTGTGGCCATACTGGAGCAGCACGGCATCTGCAACATCAAAGCCCTGTAAGCCGCCATGAGCAAGATACGACTGCATTTTGAGCCGAATCTGGAGTACCAGCACGGCGCCATTGAAGCCGTGTGCGGATTGTTCGAGGGCACAGAGATCGGCAATCATGCGTTCAGCGTCAGCTTACCCGTGGCCCTTAAAGCTGGCGAGCAAAAACTGGGGCTGGAATTGAGTGTCCACAAAAATAGCACCAAGCTCTCCGGCAATGAACTGCTGCGCAACCTGCAAGCTATCCAAGAGCGCAACGGCATCGAGATGTCCGGCGAAGTAAAGCCGGATGGCTGGCATTTTACCGTGGAAATGGAGACCGGCACGGGCAAGACCTACGTTTACCTGCGCACCATCTACGAGCTGAACAAACGCTATGGTTTCAGCAAGTTTGTGATTGTGGTGCCGTCCATCGCTATTAAAGAGGGTGTGGATAAATCCATCAGCATCATGAGGGAACACTTCCGCACGCTGTATGACGGCGTGGAGATGAACAGTTTTACCTATGATTCCTCTCGCTTGCAGGAGGTGCGCAACTTCGGCAATTCCGACAAGCTGCAAATCATGATTTGCACCATTCAATCCATCACGGATATCGGTAAGGAAGCGGAAGAAGAATTCCAGGACACTGCCAAGCGCAAGGGCGGCAGACGAGCCAAGCGCGTGATGTACACCGTGAGCGAAAAGACGGATGACCGCAAGCCCATTGAGTTCATACGCGAATGCCACCCTATCGTCATTATTGACGAGCCGCAGAACATCGGCACCAAAGGCGAGGAAAAGGGCATTGCTTGCCTGCATCCACTCTGCACGCTGCGTTACTCCGCCACGCACAAGAATCTGTTTCACCCGGTGTATGCGCTGAATGCGGTGGATGCCAGTGCGCAGAAACTGGTCAAAGGCATTGAGGTAGCCAGTATACAATCCGACATCACGCATGTAGAGCCGTATATCAAGCTGTTAAGCACCTCCCCCAAGAAAGGCGGCAGTGCCAAGCTGGAGGTGCTCTGCAAGACAGAGTGCGGCGACTATGGGCGCGAACAGGTGGAGGTGCAGCCCGGCACGCTGCTGGGTATGTGTACTCATTGCGACGGTGTCTATGACAACGTGGTGGTGCAGGAAGTACACGAGGACTATATCGTGTGCAACCACTTGGAAAGCCCGCTCTTTATCGAGCAATCGACCGGAGGTATGGACGAGGAGCAGATTACCCGCGCCATGATTCGCGCCACCATTGAGGAGCACATGAAGAAGGAGGTGAAACTGCGCCCCAAGGGAATCAAGGTGTTGAGCCTGTTCTTCATTGACCAGGTGGCGGATTATCGCCAATATGATGCATCTCGCAATCGTAAACCGGGCCCGCTGGTTCAGATATTTGAACAGGAGTATGAGAAGATTATGCGCATGCCGCAATATCGTAGCTTGTATGTCGAAGGTCAGCTACCGGCTGCAAGTGATGTGCATGACGGGTACTTCTCCATCGATAAAGGTAAGAAAGGGCAAGCTGACATCTGGACTGATACGGAGGACAACTCCAAAGGTAAAGAAGCTGCGCAGCGAGCCTATAATCTTATTATGCGAGACAAGGAAGAACTGCTCAGATTGGATAAATCGTTGAAGTTCATCTTCTCGCACTCAGCTCTCCGCGAAGGCTGGGACAACCCGAATGTGTTTCAGGTGTGCGTGCTGCGCGATATGAGCAGCATTGTGTCACGCCGTCAGGCACTGGGGCGTGGCCTGCGCCTGTGTGTGAATCAGGAAGGTGTGCGCGTGCGCGAAAGCGGCGTGAATACACTGACTGTCATTGCCCGTGAGGATTTCAAAACCTATGCTGCTCAGTTGCAGAAGGAATATGAGGCTGACGGCGTCCGCTTCGGCATTATTACCAGAGCCCGCTTGGGGGTGCTGGAATATACGGATAATGAGGGCAACACTGTGCGACTGGGGCAGGAATTGGCTCAGGTGGTACTGGATGACCTGCAGAGCAAAAAGCTCATTACCAAGGACGGCAAACCTACCGAGGAGCTCAAAAAGCAGTTGGATGCCGGGACATATAAGGTACCGGAAGCCTGCCGTTGTGCACAGCTGCAAATCCTCGGTCGCTTGCGTCAACTCACCCGCCCGATAGAGATTAAGGACGCCCGCGAACGTCAGGCCGTTACCAGCCGCTATGAGAAAATGCGATTGGATAAGGATTTCCTCGAGCTCTGGAACCGAATCAAGAAGAAAACGACCTATCGCGTGCAGTTCGATTCGGAGGAGCTGATACGCAATGTCATTGGTGTGCTGGATATTGAGCTTGCCAAAATTAAAGCCCCGCTTATCACTAAGACTGTAACAGAAACCGTGATGGACATCAACGGTATTCAGGCGGGTGTTCAGAAGACAACAGCCACAGTGATGGATACCTCCCATGTTCCGGTGGGGGATATCCTGACTTCTTTGGAGGCTACCACGCACCTGACACGCAAGACACTCAGCCGCATTCTGACCGGGATTCGGCACCTGCAAGCGATACGATTTAATGGCCCGCTGTTCGAGAAAACCGTGCTGCGTGTGATACGCGCCGAGATGAAGAATCTGATGGTGAAAGGTGTGAGCTATAAGCCCGTGACGATTGGCGAAAAAGAATACAATGCTCAGGAACTGTTCAAGGACACAGAGGGGTATCTGGACAAGATGGTGAAAGCGGGCGAAAAATGCGTGCTGGACCATGTTATCTGGGACTCCGAGATAGAGAAACAATTTGCCTTGGACGCAGAGGCCAGCGAGCAGGTGAAAATGTATGTGAAACTGCCCAGCACTTTCCGCATTCATACGCCGCTCGGCCCCTACAATCCGGACTGGGCTCTTGTGCTTGACGTGGAGGGCAAGAATCATCTGTACTTCATTGTGGAGACAAAAGGCACTGATTTGCTGGGTGAGCTCCGCGATACGGAAAGCGGTAAAATCCACTGCGCTGAGCAGCATTTCAATACCATTGCAGATGGTCAAGAATGTCCTGCGCGCTATCTGGCTCCGGTTGCTACACTGGCGGAGGTGATTGGAAAAGCTTAATCGCTTCATATTAATATGTCTCTAGAAATACCAAATCGTTGTGCTAGTCGCGTTTTTTTTGGCTTGGCTTTTCAAGTGGATGCGGCAATATTGCTCATGCTGCGCCACATCTGTGAACTTCAAGGGATTCGATTGGAAGGAAAGAGAGAAGATATAGAGTTGACCTTGGCAAATGACAAAAAAATCTACGCTCAGGCAAAAGCTGTAGTTAAAGCAAATAATGATTTTCGTAGTGTTCGAAGAAATTTGTGTAAATCGTTGAAAACATTAGCAGAAGCAGCTAAGAATAGTACAGAAAAAGACGCTAGGTACATATATGTGACAAATTCACCCAATCCTTTGAAAGAAGAAACTCTGATGAGGTTGATAAAAGACGAAACTTTGTTGCCTTTTGATTCTCTGCCTGCCGAATCTCAAAATACGTTACTGCAATTGATGTTGCGGCCAGAATATCAGGTTCCTTTAGATAGATTTAGCATTTATTACTTCCCATACGTTACAGATGATGATAAAGAGAGGGAAAAGATTGTGAGAAACGAAGTGGAGAAGTTTGTAAACAAAATATCAGAATATGCTAAAGCTGGGATGGGGGAAGATTTGCTCAAGCGTTGGCAAAAGGAACTGTTTGATTCTGCAATGATATATAACAAAGGTGTAATAGTGTCCAAAAAAGATGTGATATGGCCTTTGATTATGATATTGACCCAATTTCCAGATTCAGACATGTATGAAGATATAGAAGAGGAGATTTTGGACGTGATTGAGCAAATTTACTCTGAGACACTTAATCAATGTGTAGAGAGATGGGAATTCATAACTCAAATTCTCTATGACTACAATACTTTTACATATAAAGGTCCCCCAAGGACGAGACATATAGCATTTTCTCAACAAAAATGGCCTGATTACATTGACAGGTTCAAACCTATTATAAAAGATAATGAAATTTGTGAAGCATTTACGAAGGTGGTATTAATGAACGTATTACGTAGAAGACGCGCAATAACATCAATAAAACAAAAATTGCACATATGATTATTAATTCATTGTATATAGAGGATGGGTTAGAAAACCGTAAGTTTTTATTTGCGGAAGGGGTTAATCTTATCCACAGTCAGGAAAATTCGGTTGGAAAGACAACTTTGATGAGGCTGTTGCTGTATTCATTAGGTTTTTCGATTCCTGGAACGAAAAAAATGAGGTTTGACAAGGTTTACACTTCTTGTAATTTGACTGTGCAAAATGGTGAAATCATAAGGTTGGATAGAAAATGTGGTGATTGCATAGAGATACTGCAGGGGGGAAAGAAACGCACATACATTTTGCCAGATGATATTTTTAAACTTCACCATATTTTATTCCAAACCGAAAACTCAGATATTATTAATAATATACTGGGCGTTATCTATACAGATCAGGAGAAGGGGTGGACATTACTGAATCGAGGTGTAGTAATTGGAAAGAATACGTTTAATATAGAATCGTTAATAAGAGGTTTATCTGATATTGATTGCAAGAAATTACTTGACTTAGAAAGTAAGTTGAGCCGTCATATTGAACGATTAGATTACATGATGAATGTATATGAATGTCAGCAGCAAATTATCTCCGCTTCTGGTGATATGGCCACACGTACAAAAGACGAAGAAATCGACGCACAAGAAGCCAGATTGCTACTTTTGAAAGAAAATTATGTAAAACAACTCTCGTCAATTGATCGAGCATTAAATGACAATAAGCTTGCTGCTGATTTTGTCGAGGAGATGAAGATATTAGTGGCGTTGCCAAATGGTGAATTTGTAAACCTCACTAAAGATAACATTTGTGGATTGACTGAAGCAATTGAATTTTTAGTAGCTAAACGAAAACATTTAACTATTAATATTAAACAAGTAACTCGAGAATTGGATAGACTATACTCCTCAAAACAAAAAGATGATGAACAAATGGAGCTTTTTGCTTCTGAATCACTGGTTGACAATTTTGAATGTTCGATAATGAGGGTTCCGGTAAATGTGGTTGCAGTTAGAGAAAAAAAAGAGCATTTGATGAAAGAAAGAGGACGTATACGGCAAGAGATTTCATACCAAACGCGTTCTAAATCATCTGTTATTTTTTCTATGCATAATAATGTGATTAAATACCTGAAAGAGCTTGGAATTACTGATGAAACCGCGGCAAATTATTTGTTTACATCGAATTTAAAGGAATTGTCAGGGGCTGTTTTGCACAAAACTGTTTTTGCATTTAAGTTGGCATATATTTTGGAACTCGAGAAAAAATTGAATATAAAGCTTCCTATTCTTTTAGATTCACCAAGAGGAAGGGAAGTCGACGAGAAGAATTCCGAAATTATGATGCATATTTTGAAGAGGGATTTTCCCGATAATCAAATCATCATAGCTTCTATTTATCAGTATGATTTCGTAGCGCCTATGCTTATTGAAATAAAAAATCGCCTTATGGAAATATGTTAAAAAAAGAATTTGTTTTATATTGGTTGACAGAGATAAAATAAGTATGTACATATTAAGAAAAAGACTCCTCTTAATACGACTGCGCACGGGCTGTACAAGTTGATTTAAATATGTTATCATGAAGATGTAGTTATGGAAACTCCCATCAATGCAGAAAAGTTACTTGTCGAGTTGCTGAAGCACCCCGAGAATGAGGTCGTGGAATTTAAGAAGGCCGATAAAGGCAAAGATTTTGATGACGTAGGCAAATATTTTTCAGCACTGAGCAATGAAGCAAATCTCAGGGGGCGCCATTACGCATGGCTTATATTTGGGATAGATGATAAAACACATGCCGCTACCGGAACCCGAGTTCAATTCGCTAAAGATTACAAGCAACAAATTGGGCATCATACAATAAATGGGCTCACTTTCAGAGAGATATATGAGATTGAGCTAAACGGTAAGAGAGTTGTTATGCTGCAGATACCGGCAGCACCGCCAGCCATGCCCATTGCATGGAAAGGTCATTGGTATGGTAGAAGAGGTGAAAGTCTGGGGCCTTTGGATTTAGAAAAATTAGAAAAGATACGTTCACAAACCGGTTTAGCGGATTGGTCTGCAGAAGTGATTCATTCTGCGACAATGGCAGATATTGATAATCACGCCGTTTCTATATTGAAAAAGCGGTACGCCAAAAAGCAAAATAACGATAAT